>CAIXFH010000134.1 GCA_903918645.1 uncultured Actinomycetes bacterium
GCTGTCGGTCAGTGGTGTCGGTCAGTGGTTTCGGTCAGTGGTGTCGGTCAGTGGTGTCGGTCAGTGGTGTCGGTCAGTGGTTTCGGTCAGTGGTGTCCGTCAGGGGTGTCGACCAAAGGCCTTCGCCAGGGACTCGTCGCCGACGCGGTTGCTGCGCTCAGTCGATAGATGTGCCATGCGCACCTCATATCTCGTAGCCTTCGGGGCATGTTGCGCAACCTCACCCTGTACCCCGACCTTCCTGATCAACGCCGAGCGCAGATCATCCGTGATATCGCAGTAGCAGCATTGATTGCGGCGTTCTGCTGGTGTGGACTCAAGGTGCATGACCTGGTCAATGACCTCGCCGTTTTCGGCAGTGGACTTCGCGCCGCGGGAAACTCTGTGCAGGGTGGCTTTGGGTCCGTAGCCGATGCGGTGCAAGGGATTCCGGTCGTCGGTGGTCAGTTGGGCGAGGCGTTCCGCGCCGCCGGTCAGGGCACCGGTGGGAATGTGGCCGACCTCGGTCAAGCCGGTATCGACGCGGTGAACGGACTCGCAACAGCCTTGGGCTGCTTCACAGCCTTCCTGCCGATCTTGGTGCTGCTGATCGCTGTGTTGCCACGACGCATCCGCCGAGTGCAGGACATGAGTGCCGCGCGAACCGTGGCCCATATCGATCTGCTCGATCCTGAGCGGCAACGACTTCTCGCGATGCGTGCGGCCTTCGGCCTACCGTTTCGCGAACTACTCCCCTACACGAACGATCCCTTTGGAGATCTAGCCGCCGGTCGCTACGACGCACTAGTTCAGGCCGCCCTTGCCGATGTTGGGCTGAGGCCGTCTCGATAGACCCCTACTAGACGTCGTCCAAACCCAGTCCTAGGCATTCGGCCCACAGCAACGCTCGCGAGGGCTAACGTCGCAAGTATGACAACCGCGGCCATCAGCGTCCGGGATCTGACCATCGTGCGTGGGCCTGTCACAGCGGTAGACCACCTCAGTCTCGAGGTCCCCAGCGGCCAGGTGATCGGGCTCTTGGGCCCCAGCGGCTCAGGTAAGTCATCGCTGATGCGAGCCATAGTCGGCGTTCAAGTGATGGAGTCAGGATCCATCGACGTTCTCGGACAGCCTGCCGGTTCACCGACCCTTCGCGCCCAAGTCGGTTACGTGACCCAGGACCCGTCGGTGTACTCAGACCTGAGTGTGCTCGCAAACCTGCGCTACTTCGCACGAATCCTGGGGGTAACCGACGATTCCGTCGAAAGAGTCCTCGACCAGGTCGACCTGCGCGAGGTGGCTGATCGACTTGTCGGACGATTGTCTGGCGGCCAGCGAAGCCGAGTATCCCTAGGCACCGCGCTGCTGGGCTCACCCCAACTCCTTGTGCTCGATGAGCCGACGGTGGGGCTTGATCCTGCACTGCGCCGGGATCTGTGGACGCTGTTCCACCAACTAGCCACGGCTGGTACCACGGTGTTCGTCTCGAGTCACGTGATGGAGGAGGCGTCTCGATGTGATCGCCTCCTCCTGTTGCGCGATGGCCGCCTGCTCGCGGAGGGTACCCAATCTCAACTCCTCGAACGCACTGGCTGCCAAGACATCGAGCGAGCATTCCTCGCGATCGTCGAAGGCGGTGCATCGTGACTGCCCGGCGCACTTGGGCGACCGCTCGCCGAGTGCTCGCTCAACTACGCAACGATCCCCGAACCATCGCCCTGATCCTTGTGCTACCAACCGCTCTGATGACGCTGCTCGCCTGGATCCTTCCCGATAGCGAATGGCAGAAGTACGCTCCCCCGTTGCTCGGAATCTTCCCGATGCTGGTGATGTTTCTGGTGACGAGTGTGGCGACTCTTCGCGAGCGCACCAGCGGCACGCTCGAGAGGTTGCTCTCAATGCCGATGGGCAAGGGCGATTTCGTCTTCGGCTACGCAATCGCCTTCGGCGTTCTGGCAATCGTCCAGGCGCTCGTCGTGGCCGGAGTCTGCTTCGCCCTGCTCGACCTCACCGTGCGTGGATCGGCGCCGCTGGTAGTGCTGATCGCAGTGGTCGACGGGCTAGTCGGAACGGCTTTGGGTCTGTTCGTGAGCGCGTTCGCGCAGACCGAGTTTCAAGCCGTGCAATTCATGCCTGTCGCACTGCTCCCCCAGTTCCTCTTGTGCGGCTTGATCCTGCCCACCGAAGAACTCCCCACTGTGCTGGGCTGGATCTCGTGGTTGCTGCCACTCACCTATGCAGTCAATGCGATGCAGCACGTGGTGGTGGATACCCAACTCGACACTCGCTTTTGGGTAGACGCCGGAGTGATCACTGGGATGGCCGTCGCGCTATTGGCCCTGGGCGCAGTGACGCTTCGACGTCAGACCCGGTAATTGGGGCGCGGGCACGAACAACCCGAAGCCCTAGCTAGTCGAAGCGCAATTCCCAGCGCTGCAGATCGCGATCATCGCCGCTGTCGAAACGGCCGACGAATACGAGCCCACAGCGCTGGGCCAACCGCTGGGAAGGAAGGTTGTCGATCTCGGTGACAGCGATCACGCCAAGCGCACCTTGGGTGCGCGCGTAGTCGATAACAACGAGTAAGGCTTCAGTCGCAAAGCCTTGTCCTTGATACGATTCCGCGATTCCATAGCCGACTTCAGCGAATCCATCGGCATCGGGGGGATTGATGAAACCGATACCGCCAATGACGAGGGCTGGGCCCGGATCTGACTCACTAGGTAGCAGCCGCATCTGTAGGACCCCTAGCGCAGCGTCCTCGTCGTAGTGCTCACCAGCGTGGAGTGCGATCCCGGCAACGATGAGGTCACCTGGAGTCGGGTAGTCATCGGCCCAGATCCGACCGCTGCGGTCGCCAAGTGAGATCGCTGAAGCTTCGTCGATGGTGAGCGTCGATAACTCAAGTCTTTCGGTGCGCAACCTGATCACGGCAAGACTCCGACGTGCGCGAGAGCAAGCCGTAGCAGGCGGTCCTGCCCGCCTGTCATTTCGTCGGCGACGATTGATGATGCAGCCTCCGAAGGCGTCATCCAGACAAGATCGAGTGCCGAAGTCGACGGTACGCAGTCGCCTGACACCGGAACGACAAACGCGAGTGACACCGCGTGCTGGCGAGGGTCGTGAAAGCCCGAGACGAATGGATCGGGGAAATACTCGATGACGGTAAATGGCTGCGGCGAGGCAGGGATTCGAGGCAGCGCCATCGAGCCAAGGTCCTTCTCAAGGTGCCGCACGAGTGCATCGCGAATCCGCTCGCCATAAAGCACCCGGCCCGACACGGGCGCTCGACTGATACTGCCATCGGGCATGGCCCGAAGGAGTAGGCCAATCGAGACAACGATCCCGCGGTCGTCGACCCGCACCGGCACGGCATCTACGTACACAATCGGCAATCGCTCGCGGGCCGACTCAAGATCATCACGAGTAAGCCAACCGGGAACAACCTGGGTGGTATCGGTCACATCAGTCACAGCACAACGGTACGGGGCGAAGGCAACAACGGCCGGTAGATCCGGCGGTGAACCACCGTGGCGCCACCCAGGTGTGACAACGATCCGCGCGCACTGGAAGATGCTCCTATGCGACTCACCTTGCGTGCCGACGGAACCGCCGGCATTGATCTTGTGTGGCAGCGCTACGTGGAGCCGGCTCTCTGGACCACGTGGGCACCGCAGATCCGCAGAGTCGACTCAACTGAACCTCGGCTGGCCCTCGGTGTATCTGGAACCGTTTTCGGCGTGGTACCCAACCTCGGCGCCACCTTCGATGTCGTTGACTTCAATGAAGACGAACATAGGTGGGCCTGGGACGTCGTTGCTGGCCCAGCCCGCATGCATCTCGAGCACCGCAGCGAGGAACGCATCGGCGGTGGCACGAGCACCTTGCTCGTGGTCGATGGGCCGGCCGTTGCCGTTCTCACGTACGCACCCGTGGCACGAATTTCCCTTGAAGCCTTGGTTCGCGCGCCGAAGGCTTGAGCCGGCGTAGCGTTGGTCACCATGCAACAACCTGAGCCGCCCGGTCCCACCATCGTCGTTTTTGACATCGACGGAGTGCTCGCTGACGTGCGGCATCGCCTGCATCATGTTGAACGCAAGCCAAAGGACTGGGCCTCCTTCTTCGCGGCCATCGGCGCGGACTCACCTCTCGAGGTAGGTGTCGCGCTTGCCCGCGAACGAGCCATCGCCGGGCACACAATCGTGTATCTCACTGGGCGCAGCGAGTCGCAGCGAGAGATCACTGTTGCTTGGCTCAGCGAGTACGGTCTACCTGAGGGACGTCTGGTGATGCGTCGTGATGACGATCGTCGTCCAGCACGTCTCTACAAGCCAGAAGCCTTGCGCCGCATAGGATCTCAAGGCACGGTCATCGAGGTGATCGACGATGACCGGACAGTGGTCGAAGTACTACGCGCGGCTGGCTGGCCGGTAACCCATGCAACCTGGATGACCATCGAAGCCGACGAACAGCAGTCATTGTTCGCCGCTCAAGAGATCGACGGTCGCACCTGAGGACCCAGCTTCATTGCCGTCAACTAGTCGAGTTCCTCGAACTCCTCCGGCGGGGGGCAGGCGCAGACCAGGTTGCGATCTCCGAAAGCTCCATCGATCCGCCGGACCACCGGCCAGTACTTCTGTCTGCGTAGCGACTCGACAGGGAAAGCGGCCAACTCGCGCGAGTACGGCTTGTCCCACTCGCCGAGCAGGCACGCTGCAGTGTGCGGAGCACCGCGCAGCGGAGATTCGTCCGCTGACCAGCGGCCCGCTGCAACGTCGTCGATCTCACCGCGAATCGAAATCATGGCGTCACAGAACCGATCGATCTCGTCGAGGTCCTCGCTCTCGGTCGGCTCGATCATGAGTGTGCCGGCGATCGGGAAGGACATTGTCGGCGAATGGAAGCCGTAGTCGATGAGTCGCTTAGCCACATCGTCGACCGTGACACCAGTGTCCCTACTGATGTCGCGAATGTCGACGATGCACTCATGCGCTACGTGCCCCTGCCTGCCGGTGAACAGGACTGGGTAGTGGTCACGGAGTCGAACCGCGATGTAGTTGGCCGAGAGCACCGCAATCTGGGTAGCACGGGTCAATCCCTCGCCACCCATGAGTCGGATGTATGCCCACGGGATCGGCAAGATGCCCGCGCTGCCCCACGGCGCCGCGCTGACAGGGCCAACACCACCGTCGTGATAGCCGCGAGCGGTTGGGCCAGCCTCGGGACGCAGCGGGTGCGAGGGGAGATACGGCGCCAAATGCGCGCGAACACCGACAGGACCGACTCCGGGCCCACCGCCACCGTGCGGAATGCAGAATGTCTTGTGCAAGTTCAGATGTGAGACGTCAGCACCGAACTTGCCGGGCTTAGCAAGACCGACCAAGGCATTGAGGTTTGCGCCATCGACATATACCTGGCCACCCGCCTCATGCACGAGAGCACAAATCTCGGTGACGGTCTCCTCATAAACCCCGAAGGTCGAGGGATAGGTGATCATCAAGGCTGCAAGTGAGTTTTCGTGCGCGGCAATCTTTGCGCGCAGATCGTCGAGATCAACGTCGCCTGCCTCAGTGCACGCCACTACGACCACACGCATGCCCGCCATGACGGCGCTAGCCGCGTTTGTGCCGTGCGCGCTAGACGGGATCAGACAAATGTCACGCTGCTGGTCGCCCCGCGACCGGTGATACCCACGAATCGCTAGCAGGCCGGCAAACTCGCCCTGGCTTCCCGCATTGGGTTGAAGCGATACCGCGTCATAACCAGTGATCTCGACGAGGTAATCCTCAAGGCTGCGAATGAGCTCGACGTAACCAGCCGCCTGGCGCAAGGGCGCAAACGGGTGGATGCCAGCCCACGCAGGCTGAGTGATCGGTTCCATCTCGGTGGTGGCATTGAGTTTCATCGTGCATGAGCCCAGCGGAATCATGGCGCGGTCAAGTGCGATGTCGCGGTCTGATAATCGACGAAGGAACCGCAGCATGCCGGTCTCGCTGCGGTAGTCGTGAAAAGTCGAGTGGGTTAAAAAGGTGCTGGTGCGCTGGAGATCTGCGGGGATCTGATGCGCGTCGAGGGGCACGAACTTGTCGACGTCATCGGCAACGATCGCCTCACGTCCAGACACCTCAGCGAAGGCGGCCCACACCGCAAGCAGATCACTGCGGACGGTGGTCTCATCGGTGCTAACGCCGACTGTGTCCTCGTCGACAAGACGAAGGTTGATTCCTCGGCTCTCGGCCTGCGCCACCACCCGCGCTGCTCGGCCCGGCACTGTCGCGTTGATGGTGTCGAAGAAGACACCCGTGGGCACCTCAACTCCGAGATGCTCGAGCCCGGCCACCAGCGTGGCTGCGTACTGGTGCACCCGCATTGCCATGGTGCGCAGGCCATCAGGACCATGCCATGCGGCATAGAACGCCGCGGTGACGGCGAGCAGAACCTGCGCAGTACAGATGTTGCTCGTGGCCTTCTCCCGCCGAATGTGCTGCTCACGTGTCTGCAGCGCGAGTCGGTACGCCTGCGCGCCGTCAACGTCAACACTCACCCCGACCAAACGTCCGGGCATCGAGCGCTCGAGCCCCGAGTTCACTGAGATGAATCCTGCATGTGGCCCACCAAAGCCCAGCGGTACGCCGAACCTCTGGGCCGTACCAACACAGATATCGGCTCCCAACTCACCAGGAGGCGTGAACAGGGCAAGAGCGAGTAGGTCAGTGGTGACTGCTACCAGAGCACCGCGCTCGTGAGCAGCGGCAATCAGCGGAGCGATCGGGTGCACAGCCCCAGACGAGCCGGGGTAGGACACCAAGATGCCGAAGAAGTCCGACTCGGGCAGGCCCGCCTCGCGGTCGAAGGGCACGATCTCGATCCCCAACGGCTCGGCCCGAGTTGCAATAACGGCAAGGGTTTGCGGGTGTGTGTCGGCGTCAACCAAGAAGGTGGACGAGGCCAGCTTTGAGGCTCGTCGCGCCAATGTCATCGCCTCGGCAGCAGCAGTGGCCTCGTCGAGCAAGCTCGCGCCAGCGATGGGAAGACCAGTGAGATCGATGACCACGGTCTGGAATGCCAGCAGGGCTTCAAGTCGACCTTGGCTGATCTCAGGCTGATAGGGCGTGTATGCCGTGTACCAAGACGGGTTCTCCAAGACATTGCGACGAATCACTGGAGGGGTATGAGTTCCGCTATAGCCAAGACCAATCATGGAACGCAGAACTATGTTCTTGGCACCGAGGCGGCGAAGTTCTTCAGCTACTTCCGCTTCGCTACCAGCCAGCGGGAGCCGCAGGCCCTCCGTCCAGCGAATCGCCTCTGGCACAGCGGCTTTGGCCATCGCCTCAAGCGAGGGTTGGCCGATCACCGCAAGCATTCGGGCCACTTCGGCAGAGTCGGGCCCGATGTGTCGGTCAGTGAACGGAACAGACCGATCAAGCGGTGAACCCAATTCACTCGGCGACATGTTGGCCGAACCGTCTTCAGGGCTGGCATGAGAGCTGGCAGTGCGCTGCGTTTCAGCAACTGGGTTCACGAAGGACTCCCGCATGGACGAACGCCACGCGTTTGCGTGGCTAACGTCCCCCTCTGTTTTTGCGCGAGTCCGCGCGCCTGAGAGCTTCACCGCGAGGGCGGCTTGCACCGTCGGCGGGGACTATGAAGTCCCGCTTTCCAGAGGCGCCTGCCCGGACGGTCCATGATGCCTGAGAGGTTGGCGGGGAGTTGCTCCTTCGGCGTTCATCGCTGGCTGCGATGGAACTCTCCCGACCGGGTACGTGGCGCTATATCAGCCTAGCAACACCAATACTCGCGATGCGTGTTAGCTGATCGCTCGCGCTGCGCGTCGTGCCGCGAGCTCATCCATGGTCGAGGTGGTCGGCACGAAGTAGTCGTCGATGCTCTCACTCGGAAGTTGCGCCAGGCTGCCTTCAACCTCGCGCCAGACCCTGCCGACTGCAATGCCGAATACTCCCTGCCCGCCCTGTACGAGGTCGATGACCTCATCCTGGCTGCGGCACTCGTAGACACTCGCGCCATCACTCATGATCGTGACCTGAGCGAGGTCATCGACGCCGCGCTCGCGCAGGTGCTCAACGGCGGTGCGGATGTTCTGTAGCGAGACACCAGTGTCGAGGAGTCGCTTGATGACCTTGAGCACCAGGATGTCGCGGAAACTGTAGAGACGTTGGCTACCAGATCCAGCCGCACCACGAACTGAAGGCTCAAGCAAACCTGTGCGAGCCCAGTAGTCGAGTTGGCGATAGGTGATCCCGGCCGCCGAGCAAGCGATCGGCCCGCGGAAGCCGACGTTCGTGGGCAACGACTGGACGTCATCACCGAACAGCAATCCCTGACGACCGGCGTGCTGGGTGGCGTTGGCGCGATCTGCAGCAGCCTGCGCAGTGCTCTCCGCGCTCGTGGCGGCACTCGTGCCGCTGGTGCCCAGTGAGCCACTGCCTGGTGTCTTGCCGGATCCGTCGTCGAGACCGCTCACGGTCCACCTCCACTGGTGTCGTGGCGCCGCGGGATGGGGGAAACACACCGCGAGAGTTACACCGACGACGTTCACCGGTAACGCTAGGCCGCCGGGGTTGCTGGGTCAACGTTACAGCCAGCGACACGCCGAGCTAACACAAACCCTCATGTATACATTGAGACTTTTTCCCAGCGCTAATAGCGACGAATCTCGAGAGCCCCGTTCGATCGAATCGAGCGCGCCTGCTGAGGCAGGAATGGGTTGCCGCAGCGGGACTTGGCTAGCTCGGGCCTTCTTCGTCGGGAGTAGGCGTGCCGCCCAGGAAATCGTCAGGTGAGATCTGATCGAGGAACTCGCGGAAGCGCTCAACCTCGTCCTCTTGCTCATCCGGTACCGCGATCGAAGCTTCGGCCAGTACCTGTTCAGCCGCCAGGATCGTCGCACCCGTGCGAAGTGCCAGGGCAATGGCGTCAGACGGTCGAGCACTGATCTCGGTGCCATCGACGAAGACCAGGATGGCGTAGAACACTCCGTCGGTGAGTTCGGTGATCCGCACCTCGAGCAGCTCGGCTCCGAGACCATCCACCACACTCGCCAGCAGATCATGCGTCAGCGGACGCGCAGGCACGACCCCCTGCTGGGCGAACGCGATAGCAGTCGCCTCGACCGCTCCGATCCAGATTGGCAGGTAGCGTTCGCCGCCAGACTCTCGGAGCAGCACGATTGGCTGATTCGACGGCATCTCGACCCGGACACCCACAACGTCCATTTGGTGCATGGCACTACCCTAACCGCCACTCGATAGAACGGCGAGGCAGTTGCCAGACTGACCCCAGCCACTCCAGCCAGATCGGACCGGGCAGCCGCTTCAGATCAGAGACTAGGTCAGCCCACCCGTGAGATCAGGCGGGTCGAGCCCGGCTCAGCGCTTGAGTTCGTGCGCCAGCCCGGATTTGACCAGGGACGAGTGCAGTCGTACCGACAAGGCCGCAAGTTGCCTGATGGCGTCGTCGGCACGCTGCTGGCCTTCTGGATCCCGCTGACGCAGCAGCGGGGTGACAACCTGTTCGACCAACCCGACTTCGCGGTCGGCCGCGATCTTGAACGTACGCAGATGGCGTGGCTCGATGCCGAACGCTGCCATCTCGGCGATGGTCGTGGCGATGGCAAGTGCGTCACCGTCGTAGTGGGCGCCGCGCTTGGTGACCAAGCCATAGCCCTCGAGCTCGGTGAGCAGCGCATCGTCCAGACCGCTTGAAGCCAGCAACTCCTTGCGCGACAGGCGCATATCGGACGACGACCCCGAACGGAACGAGTCAGCAGAGGGCAAGCCATCGGCCGAGACCAGAGCCCGCGGAACACGTGGTCCGTCGCTGCCACTGGCCGGTTCAAGGCCGCGGTCAATGGCATCGAGATGATCGCGGATCACCTTGAGCGGCAGATACTGATCGCGCTGGCAGGCTAGGACATAGCGGAGTCGCTCGATGTCGGCGTGACTGAACTTGCGATAGCCACTGGACGTGCGCTGCGGAGTGACCAAGCCCTCGGACTCAAGGAAGCGGATCTTGGAAATCGTGACGTCAGGGAAGTCAGGACGCAGACTCGCCAGCACGTCACCAATGCCGAACAGCCCGCGCGACGCTGCAACTGCAGTCATCGTGAATCACCACCTTGCGTGTCGAACGCCGTCAGATACACGAACCGGTACTTGCCGATCTGGACTTCGTCGCCGCCCGCAAGCAGGGTCGAGTCGATCCGGTGGCGGTTGACGTATGTGCCGTTCAAACTGCCCGCATCGACGATCTCCCAGCCACCCTCAAGCGCGCGAAGTTCCGCGTGCCGACGCGACACAGTGACATCGTCGAGGAACAGCTCGCACTCGGGCGAGCGGCCGACCACCACGATCGGGTTGTTTGGGTCAAGGACGAATCTCGAGCCTTCCTGCGGCCCGCGTAGCACGACCATCAGGGCTTGCCCCGAGCCGAGGTCACCGACGCTGGTCTCGTTCACAGCAGGCATCGGGGCCGAGTCGCCAACATGGGCAACTCGCAGACCAAGCACACCAGTGATCGACGCAGCGTCTTCGGCCGGCAACTCCGAACCGCAGGTGGCGCAGAAGTGCGCGTCGTCATCGGCGTTGAATCCGCAGTGCAGACACTGGCGACTCATCGAGGTTCTCCCGCCCAGATCCAGGTGGCCCGCCTAGGCGGCCAACGATGTCAACCTCGACTCAGAGTCGAGACTCAGGGGATGACAGTACGCTGGAAAGTTCCCTTGCGGCAAGACTGAAACTCTAAACCTCTAGTTTAGAGTTAGATGATGTTCGTACGGCGTGCAGTTCCGCCAACCGCCCTACGCGCGGGACCTACATACACCTGGGACCTACTTACGCGCCGGACCTACTTACGCGCCGGACCTACTTACTCGCCGATGAGGGCCCGATACTCAAGCGCTGCAAGCAAACCGTTGACGGCTGCTGGATCTGCATCTATTTCGATCAGCCAGCCAGCGCCGTAAGGGTCGCCGTTGAGGGTTTCCGGACTAGTCTCCGCAGCGTCGTTGCGTGCCACTACGACACCGGAAAGGGGTGCGTAGATATCGGAGACACTCTTAGTCGACTCAACTTCACCGCAGGGCTCCCCCGCAATGAGCACGGCGCCTAGCGAGGGCAACGACACATAGACGACATCACCGAGTGCGTCCTGCGCGTGGTCAGTGATTCCGAATCGCACCCGCCCAGCCTCGGTAACAGATATCCATTCGTGTTCGGCCGTGTAGCGCAGTTCGTCTGGAGTCTGGCTTGCCATCACAGAGCCTCTCGGTCGTGGTTGGTCCTCGTGATATCCGTACTCGGTATCGACTAAGACTGCGGCGCAGGGGAAGCGTACTGAGGCGGCGTCGCTGGGTGCAATGCCGTGATCAGCACAGTGCGCTCCGGCGAGATAGTGATGTGAGCGCCTGCGGCTCGAATGGAGTCAGATACCCCACCCGGAATCTTCAACGCTGTGGTGAGGGTGTCGGTATCGCCGATGGCGAGCAGTTGATAAGGCGAACTAAGGGTTGTTCCCGACACCACCAGCCCTAGCCCGGTTGGGGGATTATCGAACCAGGTGGAACCAACAATCCGGACCGGCCCCAACGACATCGCCTCGGCCCCCGCGTCGCGCAGTTCTTGAATAGCACCCAGCACCAGAGTTGAATCCACGACGCCCCCCGGATCGGTGATCGTGATCCGCACGCCAGGGCCAATGGCGGGCACCGTGCCAGCCAGGATCGCTAGCGCGCTCGCTCGGTCGCGGGCAGCAGCGAGGCGCTGCTCGGCGCTGCCAGAGAGCAGCCGGTCACGCTCAGCAGTCAGTGTGCGCTGCTCGACTTCGAGTCGAGCCTGTCGCTCGGCCAAATCGTCAAGGACACGAACTACCTCATCGTCGCGTGCGTTAACGAGCAAACCCGGACCACCAAAGCTTCGGGTAGCGGCAACGGCCCCAAAACCCAGTGCCACGAAGAGCAAACCGACTATGGCCTGCCGCCCGGTAGCCCGAATGTGGAACACAGACCATGGCGACCTGTGGGGCTGGGCTGGCTGGGCTCCGGGCTCGTCGTCTGCCGCGACCGAGTCGAGTGCATCTGCATCAAAATCTGCATCATCTCCGGACATGGTCAGGCCTTGAACAAGTGCCGGCGGATCGCGGCGGCGTTGGCGAAGATCCGCATTGACAGGACCACGACAACACCGGTTGAGATCTGCGCGCCCACACCGAGGTGATCACCGAGAAAGACCAACAGCCCGGCGATAAGCACGTTCGACAGGAATGAGACCACGAACACGCGATCATCAAACACGTCATCGAGCAGCGCGCGCGTGGCGCCGAAAACGGCGTCCATTGCCGCGACTATGGCGATGGGCAGGTACGGCTGTAGCCAGATAGGTACCGCTGGTTGCAGGACAACCCCCAACACAATGCCAATGACAAGACCAATCGCTGCGATCACAGAACTCCCCCAGTGCTCAGGACTGATCCGAATGCCGATGACGCCGATGACGCCGATGACGCCGCTGATCCCGCTGACGCCGATGCTGATGCCGCCGCCGACAAGGTCGCGCGCACCGAGTCGCTTGGGACCGTCGCGCTGATCGGCGCCACACCTACTGCTGCGGGCAGGTGCAACAGCAAGCTCGTGGTCGTGTCAACGGAGAGTCCGAACGATTCGACCAACTGGTCGAGCGCTCGTCCAGAAGAAGTTGCGGCGTAATTCGATGCCAACAAGGCGGGATTGCCGATCGCCTCAATCTGATAGGGCGGCAGGATCGGCTTGTAATCGACCAGGATGGCCATGCCAGCCGTCCGAATCGCAGTGGTCGCTGTGAGCCTGCGGCCATTGATGGCAACCGCTTCAGCGCCCGACTGCCACAGCCCGTTAACCACCAACTGCACATCGCGGTCCTGCACTCGCCCTGGATCACCCGGATCGGAAGCAACCATCTGCGCCGCATCGTCGATGGTGACGATCAGGCCCGGCCCAACGACCGCCGTGTAACCCGCATCCATCTCCAAGACCTTCAGCCGCCCGGACACCTCCGCGCCGGCGGCGGAATCGGCGACTATCGCTGACTGCAGATCACTCACCGTTGACCGAGTTGCGGTCACCTGCGCCTCAAGTTGGTCAACCCTGGCTTGCGCCTGTTGAGCACGAACTATCAGAGCCGCCCTCGCCTTGATGGCAGCAGGCTCAGTCGCGTCGCGTTGTACAACACCCAATGCCAGGATCATCGCAACGCAGACACAGGTAACAAGCAGCCCAAGTACCCACCTGCGCTGCTCATGAGTGCCTTCCTCGCGACGGCGCTTCGCAGCGGTGACGTACTCCTGGCCAACGTCCTCACGCAGTAGGTCAGCCAGCAGGCGCATCGACGCGGCGGGATCGGTGACCGAATGCAGAGTCATGACGAAGGTTCGCGCAAGATCCGCCGGGCCTGCTCCAGGTAGAGGAGCCCCGCCCACCAGTACAAAGCGGTTCCCCAGATGACGAATGCCCAGCCGATGATGCGCGCCACGTCGGCTGCGGTGAAAGCGTCGACTGCAGCGTCGCCTAGCAACAGGAAAGGAAAGCCCCAGAGCAGATTGAAGGTGGCAGCCTTACCCAGAAAGTGCACCGGAAGACCAGTGATACCACGGCGTTTCAGCATCGTCAGGGCAAGCCCGAGGATGAGATCGCGCACCAGTAAGAGTGCGACGAGCCACCATGGGATGATCCCTCGGATTGCCAGACCCACGAGGGTGGCCGCGATGTAGAGGCGGTCAGCCAGCGGATCGAGGAGCTGGCCAAGTCGACTGATCTGGCCGGTGGCTCGAGCAATCTTGCCGTCGAGGTAATCGGTGATGCCACTTATGGTGAGTAAGACGATGGCCCAGCCATCGTCATGTGGCCCAAGGATCAGCCACAGAAACAGCGGGACACCCAGCACGCGAGCGAAGGAAAGCAGATTTGGGATCGTAAGAACGCGATCGGTCTGCACCTCGGTCGCCTGCACCTCCACAGGTAGACCCTAGCCCGCAGACGAAGGTTCTTCCGGGGTTGGCGTGATCACCCAATCCGCCGACTCCCAGACCGGCACCGCTATGTACTCATCAGCGGGCGGTTCCGCTGAACCCAGGTCAGCAGTGGGTTCCTCAGCAGTGGGTTCCTCAGCAGTGGGTTCCTCAGCAGTGGGTTCCTCAGCAGTGGGTTCCTCAGCAGTGGGTTCCTCAGCGAGCGCTCCGTCAGACAACTGCGCCGCCTCGGCTGCGGCTTGAGCCTCAACCAACAGCCACGGTGGAGCGAGGGCTGGATCGGAATGCCACACCGAAGGCAGTGCTAGCCCAGCTAGCCCAGCTAGCCCAGCTGGCCCAGCTAGCAGAGCTGCACCCGGCGGCACCAAGGCCACATCGACTGCAGGCAATGCATCGGGCTGGTCCGGCTCCGATACAAGATCGGACGCCGCTACAACTCCAGGGACCGCTACAACTCCAGGGACCGCTACAACTTCGGCCACCGACGCGGCCGGTGGCGCAGGAACCGGAAGTGGCACTGGCACAGGGAGTGGCGGCAGAACAGGGAGTGGCACTGGCACAGGGAGTGGCGGCAGAACAGGGAGTGGCGGTAGTTCAGACAGCACATAGGGCGAGCGGGCCGCCACAGCCGGCTCGGCCGCAGAAGTCGCATGCAGGTGCGCTAAGGGATGGATTGAGGGCACTTGCCCGCGCGCAAGGAACGACAACCACAAGGACAGGATTCCGAGCAAGACACCCAAGGCGCCTAGACCTATGACCCCGCGCGAAATGTTCCACACGTTAGGCACCGTGAGCGTGACCACGATGTCTGCCGCGACTCCATCGCTGGAGTCGGCATTCATGATGACGAGTGAAGGCACTGACGCTAAGTCGACCTGCAGCACGGCCGGTGAACCATTGGCATGCTGGGTCCAGAAGGTCTGCTCTTCGGGCGGGGGCGGACGTTGAGTACCTGGAACTTGGCGAGTCGTCGATTGCTGTCCGGCATTGAGTTCGACCACGACGTCGTAGGGCACGCCCACTAGATACGAGTCGACGTCGTGCGAGGTAGCAGCCCCGACGAACATCTGCTGATGAGTCGGCGACGACACGTTCAGGGTGGTCCGTCCGAGACCAGTAGGAATCGGCATGCTGCTCGCATCGATCTGCACATAGTCGAAGAGAAGGGCAGCGCCTGTTCCTCGAACTTCGGCAGTAGCCGACGACACCGCGTTGTCGGATCCGAACAAGGACGCAGCGGCGACTCCCCCGGCTATGAGACCAACGCCGACCACAATCGACAACAGCCCCAGCACAAGCAAGATCCACCGCTTCACGGCACCACGGTAGGTGATGCCACCGCCCATCGACCGCTACCGCGACACAGCATCTGAGTGCGCCGCCCATTACGGTGTGCGCATGGATGAGGTGGGCACTCTCAAAGCGCAGTGGAATGCCATTCTCGACGACCTTGAATCAACCGCCCGGATCGCATGGCTCGCCCTATTCGACGGTCGCATCGCGGCGGTGAGCGATGGCGTCCTCACCTTGGATTTCTCAGATGCGAACAAACTGGCTGGCGGCCACGGCTACGAACGAGCCACCAAGCCGCAGTTCCTCGACTCGCTCGCCGATTCGATCCAACGCGTGACCGGCAATCGGCTCGCGGTGGTGGTGTCTGAGGGCTTGTCGCCCGGCGAATGATCAACCATCGATCCAACGCGCAGCCAAACGAGCGCCAAGCCACCTAGCGCGTGCCTATCCGAGTGGCGAGGTTGACCCAGCGAAGGCTCATGTTCGCCGTCTTGGCACCCGACCTCTACTCTTGGTTCGACACCACAACCGGACCGCATCGATCGTCATACGGGACTTCGGTTCCACCACCAGAATCCGAGACCCTCGGTGCGCCACAGCTACCAGCAATAGGACAATCCCGCATGGCGACCGACTCACCAGATCTTGGGCCCGCGAGTTCTGAGATGTCCCATGCCGAACGGGATGGCCGATCTACCGCCGGTACTGCCGAGTTGGTCAGCTTCCTGCTGCCGTTCCTCCGGCCGGTACGTCGCCCTCTTGTCACCGCCCTGGCTTTGGGCATGACCTCCGTCGTCGCCGGTGTTCTGATCCCACTGCAGATTCACACCGCACTGCTCGAAGGTGCGCTCGAACACGGCGAGCACAAAGTCACCGAGAACGCACCGCTCGCACTCGCCATCATTGCCGGGCTCATGGCTATCAGCGTCGTCACCGCGTCAATGTCACGCAAGCGAGCTCACGAATGTGGTGCGGACGTCGGGCAGGAACTTTCTGAGTATGTCTTCGAGCACACTCTCGAAACTCCCATGTTGCGGCAGGTCGGCCTTCGTCGGCCCAGCGTGATCAGTCGCAATACCACCGACGTCGACCGCATCGGCGAGATCGTCGACATCTCAGTGGCCGAAGGCTTACCTGCCATCACCGGGATCGTCCTCAGCCTGACGCTGCTGATCTACATCCAGCCTTACGCCGGTGTGGCCACGCTCACCGTGACCCTGTTCTTCCTGTTCTTCAACGGGCGGATCGGTCGCAACATGCTCAAGCGCGACCGGGCTCGGCTCGATAGCAGCAGCGACGTCGGGGCGGTAGTCGACGAGTCGATCACCGCCGGTCGAAACCTCACCGGCATGAACCTAACCGCATGGATGCGCGAACGGTTCCACGCCCGGGCTGAGATCTTGCGCCATGCGACCGAGCACCAGCGCAACGAGATCAACCGACTCCTCACTATGGCGCGATTCAGCGGTTACGTTGCGCTGTTTGCCGTTGTGGTCATTGCAGTTT
Source organism: uncultured Actinomycetes bacterium (assembly GCA_903918645.1). GTDB lineage: Bacteria > Actinomycetota > Actinomycetes > S36-B12 > CAIYMF01 > Longivirga. The sequence goes on from CAIXFH010000134.1 coordinate 16,798, forward strand.
TCAGCGGTAATAGTCAGGCCGGTGCAATCGCCGCCGCCCTGCTGTACATCGAAATGGTTGTAACCGGCCTCGAGTCCTTGCCTCCGTGGTTGCGCGAACTTCGTCTCGCTGTCACCAGCAAACGGCGCATTGAGCAGATCACTACGTCAGGCCCGCGGGTCAGCCGTGGCGAAACCGGGGTCGAAGTTGATGCGGATCACTCGTTCCGTCTGCGCAACCTCGCATTGATGCCAGGCAACCCCATCACGGTTGGCGACGTGCTTTTGCCACTCGGCGGGGTGATCGGCGTGGTCAACGACATGGGCGTGTCAGCGAACATTTTGACCGAGATACTCAGTGGCGACTCCGATCCTGACTCAGGCGTCGTACTCCTTGACGGCGTCGACGTCCGTCATCCCTCGGTGAAGCGGCGGATCGTACTTGTCACCGATGACCCGTACTTGATGGATGCGTCAGTGCGCGAACACTTGAACTCGGCAAAGCCCAACCTCACCGATGACGAGGTACATGCCACCCTCGACATGGTGGGTATCGCCCACCTGACGCAATTGCCTGACGGTGGGATCGATGCTCGGCTGGGCACCCACGCTGGCCTTCTCAGCGTTCATGAGCGCCAGCGGTTGATGCTGGCCATGGCCGCCATCGGCGATGCCGACGTCGTGGTGATCCAGGATCTGCCTGCCCTGGCAGATCCTGATGGAGCCGCCCCCTTGCTTGCCGCACTAGCAACCAAACAGGGGCGAACGGTCATCTTGACCACGGCGAATGCCGAATTCGCAGCAAGGGTCGATCACGTGATCGCCCCAATAGGTGCGCAGATTGTCAGTGGCACCCATCAGCAATTGATGGAGAACCACGCGTATGCCGCGGTCTGGGAACGCCAGGTAGCCGGCGGCATCGACGCCCGAATCCTGGAGACGATCCCCCAGGCCCAACGCGACACCCTGCGGTCACGACTGATTACCGAACACTTCCGAGCAGGCGACACTCTGTTCCGCGCCGGCTCCCCAGCTGACCGCATCATGTATGTCGTCACTGGCCGTGTCTCGATCTTCAACGATGACGGTGGCGTCGAACGCCGCGTGGCAGACATTGGTCCTGGCAACTTCTGCGGTGATGTCAGCCAACCTGGCAGCCGACACTCAGACACCGTTCGCGCGGCAGATGACACCATGGTTCGCACGCTGAGCGTGGAAGCATGGTCTGCAGGTGTACTCGGTCTGCTCGACTCCGATCCGGGCGAGCGCCTAGTCATCGCGCACATCTTGCGAGCCGACCAGGCACCCACTGTCGATCTGCTCCCCGAACAGGTCATCGGGCTCACGCCTGAAGAGGTGACCAAGGCGGTAGATGCGCTCATGGCACGCGGACAGCTCCGCCAAGACGACCGAGGTCGCCTGTCAATCACGGCCCGCCGGCGCACCCTGTCGGGATCCTCGGCACTGCTCGATAGACTCGACAGCCTCGACTTCTAAAGAAGCAAAGACGCCACTGAGTTTGTGACTCAGTGGCGTCTTTGCTTCGTCTAAAACTGCTGAGCCTGAATGGTTCTGAGCTGGTCAGTGAATCCAAGCCAATGGATCAGATGCGAACGCGGTCGACAATCTTGCGGATCTCCGCTGACCACGGGTGAGTGGGCTCGGTGAGCGAGAAGAGGTCGCCCGAAGCGTTACGTACGACATCCTCCGACAGCGGCATGATGGCCGCAGTCTCGGCTGCGTAGGTGTTGGTCATCTGCTCACGAAGATCGTCGAGATCAACGTTCGAGGGAACCTTGTTGAGCACCAGCAGCAACGACGGAACGTCTAGGCGTCGAGCCACGTGAACCGTGACTGCCGTGCCCTGGAAGTCCTGGCGGTCTGGACGCAGGATCAGCAGCAGGACATCGCTGATCGTGATCGAGAGCAGGGTCTCTTCATTCAACCCTGGGTGGGTGTCAATGATGAGGTAGTCAAGGGCTAAGTCCTTGGCCAGATCGCGGAAGCCGTCATTGAGGGTACCGACGTCATAGCCCTCACGCAGTACTCGCGCGATGTCGCTGGCCTTCATGCTCGAGGGCACGAGGAAGAGCGTGCCACCGGGTGCGACCTCGGTGAGCCTGGACACCGTGTACGTGACATCGTGTGCCGCTTGGGCAATCGGGATCTTGCCCCAGAGATAGTCGTTGAGGCTCGGCTCGAGGGCTTCATCGAAACCAAACAGGACGTGGACACCCGGACTCTGAATGTCGGTGTCTACCACCGCGACGCGGGCACCGCCCGCAGCAAGTTGGGCCGCAACGTTCGCGGTGGTGTTGCTCTTGCCTGTTCCACCCCGGAACGAGTGCACTGAGATGACGGTGGACATGTCACTTCCTCTACTGGTCAATGAGAAACAAGGCCACGCTACATCTGACCGTGCAAGGCACATCGTAGTGCCCTGATAGTGCGCTACCGCCAGATTTGAGCCATCAGATCATCACCGTGGCGCTGAACGTGAGAATCGGCCCCTGGATCTAGGATCGGGCAGGGTGCTGTCAGCCGCACCGGTGCGGCTGAGAACTTCGATCTCTGCGGTGCAGAGCTAGAGCAAAAGCCAGAGGGGACGGGCGACGCCGTGGCCGGTCAGGGTATGCGCCTGCCGAGTTCAACCTCGCTTAGCCTGTGGTCTGGAATCAGCCAAGCAGCCTCGGCCGGCAGCAACATTGTGGTCGAGTTGACGATCGCGCTGTTCCTTGGCGTTGTAGGCCTGGGCGAATGGGCCTTGCGCTACGCCGTCATCGTCACCGTGCTGTACCTGGTACGCGCGGCGATTGGCGATGTGCTGCTAGCCGACACGGCACCCACACAGGAGACGCCCGATGGGCGGATAGCCCCGCTACTCGGCTTGGTGCTTGCCCTAGGTGGCGTTGCCGCGCTGGTCGTGGCGCTGGCTGCTGCCGCCACCCACGATCTGAGTTGGCTCGCCGTGGCAGTGGTGATTCCCGGAGCCTTGCTCCAGGACGCACTGCGCTACGTCGGTTTTTGGTCCCTGGAGCCCAAAAAGTCGGCGCTTCTGGACCTCACCTGGCTGGTGGTCTCCTTGCTCGGCATAGCCGTGCTTTCTGGGTCCAGGTCGGTCACCACGGGAGTCCTCGTCTGGGGAATCGGGGCAACTGTCGGTGCGCTCATCGGGCTGCTCAGCTTTCGAGTGTTGCCCGGATCCCCGCGGCCAGCGCTCACCTGGTGGTGGAGCCACCGCCGTCTTGCCGTTCCAACGTCAATGGACACCGCGCTATACCTTGCAGGAAACCAAGGCCTCTGGTTACTGGTTGCGGCCATCGCCGGAACCCAAGTGCTGGGCACCTTCCGGCTCGCCCTGTTGATCGCCAACCCGTCCCTACTGGCCTACCTCGCCGCCCAAACCATGCTCGTGCCAGCGCTCTCGCGTCGCGTTGTCTCACCTCGTCGAATACTGGGGCTGGCCGGCCTGTGTGCCCTGGCTGGCCTCGCGATATTGGCGGTCACCTTGATTCTGGTATTGCCGCTCTTGCGCTCGGCCGGAATCGCTGAAGGTGCCACGAGTGCTGCCCTGATCCTGGCCACAATCGTCTACGTAGCGGTATCTGGCCCATACGTGATCGCCGCGTCCGTGCTGCGCGCACGCCGGCGCGGGCTCTCGTTCCTGAGCATGCGTGCGGCATCGACTCTGGTGGCCGTGGCGTTTAGCGCGATCTGGGTGTCGAGGTATGGCGCGACCGGCACGATGAGCGCCATGGCCTGCGGTGTCGGATCAGCGATCGTGGTCGGCCTGGTGATACTGAGGCGGCAGCGGCAGTCGGGGCAGCAGCCGGCGCCTCAGCGCTGAGTTGGGCACTGCAGAACCCCCCGCGTGCGCAATTGCTTGTTTGGCAGAGGCTAGGAGCCGGCAGCCTTGCGAGCCAGCACGATGAAAGTGGGCACCACCGCTAGTGCGCCATCGAGCAATGGCCCCGGCACCGCTGCGACCGCTGAGACTGGCGAAGGAAGCGCGCGCAGTTGACGCTTCGCGACTTCTGCGGTCATGTCGACCACGGTGAACCCGGCCCGGGTCAGTAGTGAGTGCAACTGCGATCGGCTAACGGGCACAACGTCGTACCACTCACCTCGTCGGGCCAGACGTACGACGCGATCGGCCGCACGTGGCGGCAACCAACTGACGAACGGCAAGCCGACATGGGCCTCGACGAGCCGGTACTTGTTGGGAGCGGCAAGGTATAGCAAGCCATCTGGTGCCAACACTCGCTCGATCTCGGTCAGATACGCGAGTTGCTCCGCTGGCTGCCCCACGTGTTCAAGCACGTGATTCGAAACCACGATGTCAAAGGCGCCAGAAGGAAAGGGGAGCGCTCCCCCGTCGGTCTGGATGAACTCAAAGCCAGTGGAAATAAGTCGATGATCCATCCGATCGACGGCCGTGACCGAGCCGTTCGGGCCGACACGCTTTGCGAGCTCATGTGCGATATAGCCTGAGCCACAACCATTATCAAGGATCCGAGCGCCCCGCAATGGACGCTCTGCGGTCAGCATCGCGGCGATCGCTTCGGCCTTGCGCGTACGACTCGCTTCATCAGCCACGACGTGCGTGCGGCGTTCAACAGCAGCAGTCTCGTGTCGGCTCGGTGCTGCCAGCGACTCATTACTTCGCGAAACACCGCAATCGAGGACGACATCGACGTAGTGATCCCAGGCCTGGTCGGCATCTGGCAACACGATCGCAGCGCGCCACTGCGCGATCAGCGCCACATCTAGTTCGCGAAGCGCCTGGGCCCATGCTGCTGAGTCGCCGACCGGCAGTACTCGTCCGTTGACCTGGTCGATCACGTCCAGTGCCAGAGGCGGTAGGTCACTCACGAGTGCTGGCAGCCCGTACGCGTGGGCCAGGCGAGTGTTCTGTGACCCAGTGGCTTCCAGATACGGCAGGGCCACGACGTCATGTTGCGCCATGAGCGACTCGACGTCATGACCAGCGAGGTAACCCGGCTCGTAGTCAATCCTGCCCCGGAGCTCTGGCGCCGCTGCGAACTCGCGGATTTGAGCGTCGAGGCTGTCGTCCCAGCATTCGCCTCGGATGGTGACGTGGATGTCGGGCGCCGCGCGCACGGCCTCAAGCAACATCGGAATGCCCTTGTATGGACGGATGAAGCCGAAGACGAGTACTCGAACTGCATCGCCGGGCGCACGGCTCACAGCGGTACCGATGTGGGCGCTGTGGGCGCTGTCGGCGCTGTCGGCGCTGTCGGCGCTGTCGGCGCTGTCGGCGCTGTCGGCGCTGTCGGTGCTGTGGGCGCTATCGGCGCTGTCGGTGCTGTGGGCGCTATCGGCGCTGTCGGTGCCATCGGCGGCGTCGACTCGGCCGTCCGGGCCGATCACTCCCGTTACGGCGAGTGCCGGTCCGTGTGGGGGGATCGGCACCTGCACAGCGGGGACAGCGCGCAAGTGCGTTGTGACGTCGGCAAGATCGGCCGTGGAATGCACCACCACACCGTCGAGATCGGCGGCCAAAATGTCGATGGCCCGCTGCTGCCAGACCGGGGCGTCGTGCGATACCACATTGTGCGCGATCAGCACTCTGCGTGGCGGGTTGCCACCTGCACTCGCACTGGCCAAAAGCGCGCGATAAGCGGGAACCTGGAATGGATTCGAATGAGCCACGACGATGAGATCGGCGTCCGCAGTCCGCCGCCCAGCCCTGAGCCAACTCGAGGGGTCGTACCAATTCAGGATCCGGTGCACCGACTCGAACTGCGCGCCCTCGGCGATGTCGGCGTCGACCGTCAACTGGCCTGGATACAGGCGCGCTGGGTACTGGTTTTGCCACGTGACAAGTCGAACGTCGTGCCCGCGTAGGGACAGACGCCGAGCCAACTCGGTGGTGTGCTGGGCAATGCCACCCTTGTAGGGATGGGTGGGGCCCACGACAGCAATGCGCATCGGTGCTCACCATATACGCGAACTTGGCGCAGGCGATGCTGAGCGCCAGGTGCATTGGCGCGCGCCATCTGAGAGGCGATCATGTCTTTGACACGTCGATGATTTACCCTACGAGTGAATCCTTGGAGTGCATCGTGACCAAACTGATCATCCAGATCCCGTGTCTGAATGAAGAAGACCAACTGCCCACCTTGCTGACGCAGCTGCCGCGGTCCGTCCCTGGGATCTCCGTTGTCGAGTGGCTGGTGATCGACGACGGATCCACTGATCGCACCCTTGAGGTGGCCCGCACTCACGGGGTCGATCACATTGTGCGTCTCACTCATAACAAGGGCTTAGCCAGCGCGTTCCAGGCCGGCCTTGACGCGTGCCTGAAGCTAGGCGCCGATGTCATCGTCAATACCGATGCCGACAACCAGTACGACTCCTCCGCGATCCCAGCCTTAGTCGCGCCCATCCTGTCTGGTGAAGCCGACATGGTGATTGGCGATCGCGACGTCAGCAACGTCGCCGAATTCAGCGCTGCGAAGAAGTTCCTACAGCGTGTCGGTACGCGGGTAGTGCAACTCGCATCCGGCACCAGCGTTCAGGACGCGACTTCGGGTTTTCGGGCCTATAACCGCGAAGCCGCACTTCAACTTGTCGTCGTCACGAAGTTCACGTACACGCTCGAAAGCCTGATCCAAGCCGGTAAGAACCTCGTCGCCATCAGTAACGTCCAGGTGCCGCGAAACGATGTGGCAAGGCCGTCGCGGCTGTTCTCGTCCACTGGTTCCTACGTACGGCAAAACGCCATCTCGATTTTCCGCGTGTGGGCCGGATATGAGCCACTGCGACTGTTTTGGAGTGCAGCCGCCGTTCTCGTTGCATTAGCTGTTGTGAGCTGGCTGCCCTACCTGGTGTCGCTCGTGTCGAATTCTGGTGGCGCGCACCTGCAGTCGGTGATCCTAGGCTCGGTGTTCCTGATCGCAGCCGTCCAGCTCTTCAGCCTCGGCGTACTCGCCGATCTAGTGGCCTCTAATCGAGTCGTGAGCCAGCGCACGCTTGAGCGTGTTCGCCGCATCGAGCTAACCCTGGGAGTTCCACCGTCGCATTACGAACGCGTGGCTCGCCCTGCGACGCCAGCGCCCGCGATCTCACTGACCGCCGACCAAGTCGCGCCCGATCAGCGTCCCGATCCAACTGCGGCAACCGTCACCACGTAACGCTTGGTGAACGAAGTCGTCGGTGCAGAATCAAGTGAGCGCCAGTACATCGTGACGATTCCAGACACTGTGTGAATCCCGGCAGCCGACACGGTTGTCCTTGAGGTCAGCGCGCCCGGTGGAAGGGCTTCGCCCATTATCGCGGTGGAATCTACCTTCAGCATCGTCCAACTATTGGCGTCGGCCCAGGTGCGCAAGGCAACTGTCGTCGCGAATGCGGTACGGCCCGTCGATTCATCGATTCGCACGGCAGGGATGTCGCACCACACGCCGACAGGGGTCTGGAACGCGCCCGCCAACGGGCCAGTGAACAATGCGAAGACACGAGTTTTCCCTTGTGCGAGAGCATCAATCGCGGCACATGTCTGCGTGAGTATCGGGCTCATGCCGCCGTATTGGATGGCCGTAGCCAGCGGCGAGGTGGCACGCACAGTGGGGATCACGAACGATCCCACTAGGGCC
>CAIXFH010000135.1 GCA_903918645.1 uncultured Actinomycetes bacterium
AGATGATGCCCTTGAAGCGCACGCGCTTGTACTTGCCGCAGTAGCACTCCCAGTCGCGAGTCGGGCCGAAGATCTTCTCGCAGAAGAGTCCGTCCTTCTCGGGCTTGAGCGTGCGGTAGTTAATGGTCTCTGGCTTCTTTACCTCACCGTGCGACCACGTACGGATGTCATCCGCCGTGGCTAGGCCGATGCGAAGTTCGTCGAAGAAGTTGACGTCGAGCACGTCTATCAGTCCTCACATGTGGGTTGGGCTCGTACTGTCCTTGAGAGGCGGGACCGGCGCGTACTGCGCCGGCCGCCGCGTTCTGTCAGACCTCTTCGACGCTGCTCGGCTCACGCCGCGACAGGTCGATTCCCAGTTCTTCGGCCGCGCGATACACATCGTCCTCGGTGTCACGCATTTCGATCAGGTTGCCATCGCGGGACAGCACCTCAACGTTGAGGCACAGCGACTGCATCTCCTTCACGAGCACCTTGAAGGACTCAGGGATACCAGGCTCTGGAATGTTCTCGCCCTTGACGATGGCCTCGTACACCTTGACGCGGCCAAGAACATCGTCGGACTTGATGGTGAGCAGCTCCTGAAGTGCATAGGCAGCTCCATACGCTTCGAGTGCCCACACCTCCATCTCGCCGAATCGCTGGCCGCCGAACTGAGCTTTACCGCCCAGTGGCTGCTGCGTGATCATCGAGTAGGGACCAGTCGAACGAGCGTGGATCTTGTCATCGACTAGGTGGAGCAACTTAAGGATGTAGACGTACCCGACCGAAACCGGCTCGGGGAACGGCTCACCGGAACGCCCATCGATCAAGCGCGCCTTTCCATCGCCACCCACGAGCCGAACACCGTCGGGGGTGAGAATGGTTGAGGAAAGCAGCCCGGTGATCTCGTCCTCGCGAGCACCGTCGAACACCGGAGTGGCGACGTTGGTGCCTGGAGGCGCAGCGTGAGCTGCAGCCGGCAAGAGCTCAGCCCAAGACGGTGTGCCCTCGACCTTCCAGCCAGTCTTCGCGACCCAACCAAGGTGAGTCTCGAGTACCTGCCCGACGTTCATCCGGCCAGGTACACCGAGCGGGTTGAGCACGATGTCAACGGGAGTGCCGTCCTCAAGGAATGGCATGTCCTCAACGGGGAGGATCTTGGAGATGACTCCCTTGTTGCCGTGACGGCCAGCAAGCTTGTCGCCATTGGTGATCTTGCGCTTCTGCGCGATGTACACGCGCACGAGGCGGTTGACACCAGGCGGCAACTCGTCGCCCTCATCACGATCGAAGACGCGAACTGCGATGACCTTGCCCGACTCACCGTGCGGAACCTTGAGCGAGGTGTCGCGCACTTCGCGCGCCTTCTCACCGAAGATTGCGCGCAGCAAGCGCTCTTCCGGAGTCAGTTCGGTCTCGCCCTTGGGCGTGACCTTCCCGACCAGGATGTCGCCAGTGACGACGTCGGCGCCGATGCGGATGATCCCGCGCTCGTCTAGGTCTGCAAGCACCTCTTCGGAGACGTTCGGGATGTCCCGGGTGATCTCCTCAGGGCCGAGCTTGGTGTCGCGTGCGTCGACCTCGTGCTCCTCGATATGAATCGAGGAGAGCACGTCGTCTTGCACGAGACGCTGCGACAAGATGATCGCGTCCTCGTAGTTGTGACCTTCCCAAGGCATGAATGCCACGAGGAGGTTACGGCCAAGTGCCATCTCGCCGTTGTCGGTGCAGGGGCCATCGGCCAGTACCTGACCGGCTTCGACTCGCTGACCTTCAGTAACGAACGGGCGCTGGTTAAAGCTCGTGCCCTGGTTCGAGCGGCGGAACTTCTGCACGCGGTACGTGCGGTATTCGCCGTCGTCTTGGGCCACCGTGATCAGATCAGCCGAGACCTCAGAGATCACACCAGCAGACTCAGCGATGATGACATCGCCTGCGTCGGTTGCGGCGCGGTACTCCATGCCAGTGCCGACCAGCGGAGCTTCGCTACGCAGGAGCGGCACGGACTGACGCTGCATGTTCGAACCCATGAGGGCGCGGTTGGCATCGTCGTGCTCGAGGAACGGGATCATCGCGGTTGCGACCGACACCATCTGACGCGGTGAGACGTCCATGTAGTCGACGCCGGTGCCGGGGACGTAGTCGACCTCGCCACCCTTGGTGCGAACGAGTACGCGGGGCTCACTGAAGGTTCCGTCGTCATCCAGAGGCGAGTTCGCCTGGGCAATGACGTGCAGATCCTCTTCATCAGCGGTTACGTAGTCGATCTGGTCGGTAACCCGGCCAGCCACCACCTTGCGGTAGGGAGTCTCGACAAAGCCGAACGCGTTGATACGTGCGAACGAGGACAGCGAACCGATCAGACCGATGTTGGGACCCTCGGGGGTCTCAATCGGGCACATGCGGCCGTAGTGCGACGGGTGAACGTCGCGGACCTCGAAGCCGGCACGTTCACGTGACAGACCACCAGGGCCCAGCGCCGAAAGTCGACGCTTGTGGGTCAGGCCCGCAAGCGGGTTGGTCTGGTCCATGAACTGCGACAGCTGGCTGGTGCCGAAGAACTCCTTGATGGAGGCAACGACGGGCCGGATGTTGATCAGGGTCTGCGGCGTGATGGCCTCGACGTCCTGGGTAGTCATCCGCTCGCGCACAACGCGCTCCATCCGAGACAGACCCGTACGGATCTGGTTTTGGATGAGCTCGCCGACGCTGCGCAGACGACGATTACCGAAGTGATCGATGTCATCGGTCTCAACCCGCACTGTGGCGCCGGTGGGCGAGGTGAACTCGGTCTCGCCAGCGTGCAGACGCACGATGTACTCGATCGTCGAGACGATGTCGTCGACCGTGATCGTGCTCTGCGTGAGCGGGAGGGAACTGCCGAGCTTCTTGTTGATCTTGTAGCGACCAACCTTCGCCAAGTCATAGCGCTTGGGGTTGAAGTAGAAGTTATCGAGCAGTGACTGGCCGGCCTCCGTGGTGGGGGGTTCGCCTGGTCGCAGCTTGCGATAGATGTCCTTGAGTGCCTCGTCCTGGTCGCCGATGCCATCCTTTTCGAGGGTCATCACCATGGACTCGTACGAACCGAAGCGCTCTCGGATCTCCTCGGCGTTCATCCCGAGCGCCTTCAGCAGCACGGTGACCGGCTGCTTGCGCTTACGGTCGACGCGAACTCCGACGATGTCCTTCTTGTCGATCTCGAATTCCAGCCACGCACCGCGTGACGGGATGATCTTGGCGACGAAGACGTCCTTGTCGGTGGTCTTGTCCATGTTGCGCTCGAAGTACACGCCGGGCGAACGGACCAACTGCGACACCACGACACGCTCGGTGCCGTTGATGATGAACGTGCCCTTGTCGGTCATGAGCGGGAAATCACCCATGAACACGGTCTGGGACTTGATCTCACCGGTCTCGTTGTTCATGAACTCAGCGGTGACGAACAGCGGTGCGGCGTAGGTGAAGTCCTTGTCGCGGCACTGCTCGACCGTGTACTTCGGCGGCTCAAACCGGTGATCGCGGAACGACAGCGACATGGAGCCACTGAAGTCCTCGATCGGGGAGATCTCTTCGAAGATGTCCTCAAGACCCGACGTAACAGGCACGTCGGTTCGAGCGGACTCGAGATCCGCGCTGAGGCGGTCTCTCCACTTCGAGTTACCTAGGAGCCAGTCAAATGACTCCGTCTGCAAGGCAAGTAAGTCGGGAACCTCAAGAGGCTCCCGAATCTTGGCGAATGAAACCCTGAGGGGTCCAGGGGCGGGGGTAGTAACGGCTGACTTACGCGCGGCGGCCAAGAGGCGTCCTTCCGAGGGCTCGCGGACCTTCGAGAGCGCATGCCGAACTCGCCCTGTCCAATTGGGAGGGTGTCAGAAAGGCAGCGCAAAGCGGCAGCATACCCGACGGGCACGCCGCTGTCGAACCCGGATCGGTACCGCTCATCATGGGACCTCGTCCTGACCCATTTGCGACCCACACTCGACAGCGGGCGGGGCGGCGTACAAGGGTCGAACCTCGTCCCACGGGCCGGTAGCGCCCGGGGTCTAGCAGGTGATTGCACTTACTACCCGATGGTGAACCCTCCACGCGGCGGGCGTCAAGCACCGAATGCGCTATTAGTCACAACGATTGGGTGAACATGTGCGCCATCTGGGTGATGGCAGCGTCTCGGGTCGTTCTGGGGTCGTGATGAGGGGCCTGGAAATGTGCCAGGCCCGCCCGCGCAACACCACAAGGGCGGTACCCCAACTGGGATACCGCCCCTGACGTGGGCTGCTAGCCACAAGGGCGAGCAGCGACGAACTGGTCGACTAGCGGAACTACTTGACCGACACCGTGGCGCCGGCGGCCTCGAGGGTCTCCTTGGCCTTGTCTGCAGTCTCCTTGTTGACCTTCTCCAGAACCGGCTTCGGTGCGGCCTCGACGAGGTCCTTGGCCTCCTTAAGGCCCAGGTTCGTGAGGGTACGCACCTCCTTGATTACCTGGATCTTCTTCTCGCCTGCTGCCTCAAGGATGACGTCGAAGTCGTTCTTCTCCTCGACCTCCTCGGCGGCGCCGCCGCCAGCCGGTGCTGCCATGGCCATGGCCATGGGTGCTGCTGCGGTGACGTCGAAGGTCTCCTCGAACTGCTTCACGAACTCAGAGAGCTCGATCAGGGTCATCTCCTTGAATGCATCAAGGAGCTCTGTGCTGCTGAGCTTCGCCATGATCGGCGGTCCTTTCATTAGGTGTGTCGCGTACGGCCGGGGGCCGAGGCGTCCATCTCGGGTGGGTGAGTGGGGCGTCAGCCCTCGGTGTTCTCGCCGTCTGCACTGTCGTCGGCCACCGCGTCAACGGAAGCCTCAATGTTGCTGTCAGTGTCAGATGGTTGCGTTGACAGTTCTGCAACCTCGTCAGCAACCTCGACCTCGGCGCCCTCGGGCACGTCGGAGTCAGCTTCTGGCGTGGTGTCGGCGACGGTTGCCTCGGCCTCATCAGCGGCCACGGTGTCGTCAGCCGCGGGGGCTTCTTCCACTGGGGCAACCTCTGCCGGTGCAGCCGCGGCGGCCGGCGCTGCTGCGCCTGCACCACCGATAACCGAGGGGTCGACCTCGGCCTTGACACGCAGCGCCTCGATAGTGCGAGCCGCCTGCGCAAGCGGTGCCTGGAAGAGTGCCGCTGCCTGGGACAGCGACGCCTTCATGGCGCCAGCCAGCTTCGCGAGGAGTACCTCGCGAGACTCTAGATCCGCAAGCTTGGCGATCTCGGCTGCGGACAGCATCTTGCCGTCCATGTAGCCGCCCTTGATCACCAACAGCGGGTTTGCCTTGGCGAAGTCACGCAGGCCCTTGGCGGCCACGACCGGGTCGCCCTTGATAAAGGCAATCGCACTAGGACCGGCGAGTAGGCCATCGAGGCCCTCAACACCAGCTTCCTTGGCTGCGATCTTGGTCAGCGTGTTCTTCACAACGGCGTAGTTCGACGTCTCACCAAGTGATCGACGCAGCGTCTTAAGCTGCGCCACGGTGAGGCCGCGGTACTCGGTCAGCACTGCCGCAGTAGAGGTACGGAAGTTCTCCGCGATCTCTGCGATATCGGCTGCTTTGTCGGCCCGAGCCATAGGTCTCCTTCCATCATCCGCCGAGAATCATCTGCGCCCAATGAAAAAGCCCCGCGCAGGCGCGGGGCTCAAGCAACGTGCCTGGGCACGTTGCGTTGTCCTCACCTGCGCTGGTCTCCCGCTGGAGGCGGATGCTTCGGTCACTAACACATGCGTGCTGGTGACGACCGGCGGTCTTCGGTTCGTGTGTGAGAGTACGTGCTGCAGGGCAGTCGGGTCAAAACGGCCACCCTGCAGCACGATCAAGCAGTGGTTAGTACGGGTCGGACCACACGCTTTATGCGCTCGCTTCGTCCTCGACGAGCAAGTTACGAGTGCGGTTGGGGTCGACGGGAATGCCCGGGCCCATCGTGGTCGAGACAGTCGCCTTCTTCAGGTAGCGACCCTTCGACGACGACGGCTTGAGCCGCAGGACCTCATCGAGTGCAGCGGCGTAGTTCTCGACCAGCATCTGGTCGGTGAAGGAGACCTTGCCGATCACAAAGTGCAGGTTCGAGTGCTTGTCGACACGGAACTCGATCTTGCCGCCCTTGATCTCGGTGACTGCCTTGGCGACATCCATCGTGACCGTGCCGGTTTTCGGGTTGGGCATCAGACCGCGGGGGCCCAGAACCTTACCCAGACGCCCTACCTTGCCCATCAGGTCGGGGGTCGATACCGCTGCGTCGAAGTCGGTGAATCCAGCCGCAACGCGATCGATGAGTTCGTCGCCACCGACGATGTCGGCTCCGGCAGCGCGTGCTTCGTCGGCCTTCTCGCCATTGGCGAAGACCAGGACGCGAGCGGTCCGACCGGTGCCGTGAGGCAGGTTGACCGTGCCGCGAACCATCTGGTCAGACTTGCGAGGGTCGACGCCGAGGCAGAAAGCCACCTCGACTGTGGCGTCGAACTTGGCCGGGCTGGTGACCTTGGCCAAGCGGACTGCCGGAAGTGGCGAGTAGAGCGAATCCTTGTCGATCTGCTCCGCACCCTTGGTGTATTCCTTGCTGCGCTTCATGTCTAGCTCCTTTGCCTGTCGTGTGAGGAGTCGTGGTCAATGCGGGCCGCGCGAGGCCCTGCCACGTCGTGCGTTAGTGCTTCCCATGCCGAACCAGATTGCGGCCGGCAATGGCGGCTTACTCCGAGACGGTGACACCCATGGAACGAGCGGTGCCCTCGATGATGCGGATGGCGTTCTCAACATCGTTGGCGTTGAGATCGGACAACTTGGTCTCGGCGATCTCGCGGACCTGAGCCCGAGTGATGGACCCGACCTTGGTGGTCAGCGGGTTCGCTGCACCCTTCTCGAGACCAGCGGCCTTGAGAATCAGGCGAGCAGCCGGGGGCGTCTTGAGGATGAAGGAAAACGAACGGTCCTCATAGACGGTGATCTCCACCGGGATGACCTGACCGCGCTGCGACTCGGTCGCGGCGTTGTAGGCCTTGCAGAACTCCATGATGTTCACGCCGTGCTGGCCGAGCGCCGGACCGATAGGGGGCGCAGGGTTAGCCAGGCCAGCCTTGATCTGGAGCTTGATCAGGCCGGAAACCTTCTTCTTCGGAGGCATTGTCTTCGTGTGTCCTTGCGTTGATGGGTGCGAGGTCCGCCGTGGGCGGGCGGGACAACGCCTAGTTCAGTGCAATCTGCGATCTAGTTCTTCTGGATCTGGCCAAAACCAAGCTCGACCGGAGTTTCCCGGCCGAAGATCTCAACAAGTCCGGTGACCTTCTGAGCGTCGACGTTGATCTCAGAGATCGTGGCGTGCAAGGTGGCGAATGGGCCGTCAACCACGGTGACGGAGTCGCCAACCGAGAAGTCGATGAGCGTGATTTCGCCAGCTGACGCTGACGAACTACCTGGCTTCTTCTCCGGAACTGGAGCGAGGATCGAGACGACCTCGTCCAGGTTCAGCGGTGCGGGCTGGTGCCCGTGACCGACGAAACCGGTCACGCCCGGCGTGTGCCGGACGGTGCCCCAGGAGGCGTCTGTGAGGTCCATACGGACTAGGACGTACCCAGGAAACTTGTTGCGGCGGACTAGCTTTTTCTGCCCGCTCTTGATCTCCATGACCTCTTCCATCGGAACCTCAACCTGGAAGATCTGATCTTCCATATTGAGCGAGGAGATGCGGCTCTCGAGATTGGTCTTTACCTTGTTCTCGTACCCAGCGTACGAGTGGATCACGTACCAATCGCCCAACTCAGTGCGCATGCGCTCACGGAAGGCGGCAACGGGGTCGAGTTCTTCGAGTTCGGCTTGCGCTGCTGCGGCGGCTTCAGCGTCTATTCCAGTGCCGGTGTCTGCGCCGGCGTCAGTTTCGCTGTCGCTGTCGCTGTCGCCGTCGCTATCGCCGTCGCTCTCGACCTCGCTGGCGACCTCGCTGGCGGCCGAATCGTCATCCGCAGAAGCACCTGTCTGATCAGCGGCGTCAGTGAACGTGAGCGCAGCGCTAGAGACGGCAGAGTCAGTTGACTCCACCGACAGGTCTTCGGACTCGTGGGTCTCGGACACGGGGCTCCTTCACAGCATTGCATTACGTTGCATTGCATTGCATTTCAATGCATTACGGACGATCAAGCAGGACGATCAAGCAGAA
>CAIXFH010000136.1 GCA_903918645.1 uncultured Actinomycetes bacterium
CACCAAGTCGAGGTGATCCTCAGCATCGATCTCCACATGGGCAACGCCCTCGAGCATTCCCGCAACCTCATCGAGGACAACTCGGGTCGTACGACAAGGTGCGCAGAAGGCTGAGGAGAACTGCACCAACGTGGCTCGCGGCCCCAGCGGTGCACCCAGGTCTAGGGCGCTCATCCGGTCACCGTCATGGGAGGCGCGCACATCAGAGTTGGCAGCGGAGTTGGGACTGGCAGGCAAATCGATCGAGTCGGTGTCGTCGGCGGGGAGTTCAACTATCGTCGCACCGACAACTTTGAGTGCGCCATCGGTGGCACGTCGATAGATCCCGAACGCCGTTGCGGCGACGAGAATCAGCGCAAGCACCACATAGCCGATCACGTCTGGCTCCAACCAGCGGCGGGTGTTGATTGTTCCCGCATGCGCGTGAGGTCAGTATTGCCCACATTTCCTAGCTTCAGGACGGGCACTCCGCCACATGCGGCAACGCCCCAAGCGCCAAGGCGCGCAGCGATCTCGGTACTTGTTGCCGATTCGGCATGACCGAAATCTTCAAGCATCCATTCGTCGGTGTGATCTGCAACTCCGCGGTCTCGAGCTCCGTCACGAGCAGCCGTGGCGATGGTCTCCCCATGTTCGATCGGCAAGAACGCGTCTTGCCCGCCATGCACTACGAGCAACGGAGTGGGCGCGATCATCGCCGCAACTTCAGATGGCGACGTGGGAAATGGGTCCTGCCACATGTTCGTCGTGACTCGAGTGTCGAAGGCGTATCGCAACGCTGCCCTGCCAAGCGGATTCTCAACTGCAACGTGCAAGAGTCGCATCCGGTCGGTGCCACGGTAGAACCAGAAGCCGGGTGAACTCACCGAGACAACGGCGTCGGGGTGATGTTCTGCATCGGCATGAGCGGCCTGGCGCAAGACCACCGACCCCCCGAGAGAGAAGCCGACAGTGACAATGGGGCCGGCACCACACCAACGTGCCCAGTCGATCGCCGCATTGAGATCGAGAATTTCTGCATCGCCCACTGTCGACTTCCCCGACGATGAGCCATGCCCGCGTAGATCGAACGAAACCACATTGCCGTAGGCACTCAGCGCTCGAGCGATTCGCCGATTGTCGCGCAGCCGCCAACTTCCTGTGAAGCCATGAGCCACAACAAAACACAAAGATCCCTTGGTGGCAGGGTCGAAGTCGACATCGATAGCTCGGTCAAAGGCCACCGAGATTCGCTCGCCGTCAGAAGTAAAGACCGTGCCCGTCCGTACTGGCTGCGTCTCGTCGAGAGCCCGAGCACGCAGCGGCATGCGCAGATCCATGTGGGCTATTCTCCTCCCATAGGGATCCGGGCGAAGGCGCCCCAGGGTCCCTTAGCGATTTGGTTGACGACAAACCACCACATTTACCGCAGAACTAGACCGAGGGGAGTCAACATGGCCACCCTTCTGCTGCTGACCAACGCGCTTGTACCCTCATCCGAGGTGCTTCCTGCGTTGGGGTTACTGCATCACCACGTACGGGTACTGCCCGCCGAGAGCATGGCCCTGCTCGATGCCCCTTCGTGCGATGCCATCTTGGTTGATGGTCGACGCGACCTCCCGGCTGTGCGCTCATTCACCCGACTTCTACGCACCACCGGAGTAGACCAGCCGGTGATCCTGATCACTACTGAGGGCAACCTCGTGGCTGTTTCCGTCGACTGGGGTATCGATGACGTCATCCTCGATACTGCCGGCCCAGCCGAGCTAGATGCCCGGCTCAGGCTTGCCATGGGTCGGCTAGCACTGACCCTGGACGACAACGCCCCCGATGAGATCCGCAGCGGTGATGTCAGCATCGACGAAGCCACCTACACGGCTCGCGTCCGCGGTCGAATACTCGACCTGACTTTCAAGGAATTCGAACTTCTCAAGTTCCTGACCCAACACCCAGGTCGGGTGTTCAGCCGCGCACAACTGCTCCAGGAAGTGTGGGGCTACGACTACTTCGGCGGTACCCGCACTGTCGATGTCCACGTGCGCCGGCTCAGAGCCAAACTCGGGCCAGAACATGAGGCCGTGATCGGCACGGTGCGCAACGTCGGTTACCGCTTCGTTCCCCCGCCCCGCAATGACGACTTGGCATCAACACCCGCCACAGTTGGTTAGCCCCACCGCGGTATGCCGCCGTGCCGATACCACGTGCCGACGCCTATCGTCAGAGGCGTGACTACCACCGACATACCGCCGCAGCCGCGCGTCGACTGGGAGATCTTGCATCACCTCAGCGATGCCGACGTGCATGACGTGGGCCTGTTGGTCGACCAAGTCACCGAGACTGACGGAGATCGCCCCTTGTCAGAGCACGTGCTACTCCACTTGCGTTATGGCGGAGACGTCGACGTTCGTCACATCTTGGCGCGGGTTGACTCAACCCTGGTCGGCTACGCGCACCTCGATGTAACCGACGGGGTAGTTGGCCCAAGCGTTGAGCTGGCCGTGGCCCCCTTCGCTCGACGTCGAGGGATCGGACGTCAACTCGTAGAACACGCCAGGCTCGAGGCGGCCGATGACCGCGTGCGCCTCTGGGCCCACGGTGAGCATCCGAGCGCGACAGCACTTGCCACGTCATTGGGATTTCGGCGACTGCGCACTCTCTGGCAACTACGTCGCACCTTGGAGACGGCACTTCCCGATCCGCAATGGCCAGCCGGCATACGTCTGCGCACCTACTTACCCGGAATGGACGACGACGAGTGGCTTGCACTCAATGCGCGAGCCTTCGTCGCACTTCCGGATCAAGGAAGCTGGACCCATGACCATCTCGAAGCCCGCATGCGCGAACCGTGGTTTGATCCCACCGGATTCTTCGTCGCAGTCCAGGACGACCCCGAAGGCAACGAACGCATGGTCGGATTTCACTGGACCAAGGTGCACGGCGCCAAAGAGCACGACCACGAGATCGATCACGTCCATGACGATTCCCATGAACACGAGCATGAGCATGAGCATGACGATTCCCATGAGCATGAGCCGGATCATCATGGGCATGAGCTGATCGGCGAGGTCTACATCGTTGGGCTGGACCCAAGCCACCAGGGCTTAGGCCTCGGTCGGGCGCTCACCCTCGCCGGACTTCGACACCTTCGAGCCCTGGGGCTGCATGACGTCATGCTTTACGTTGACGCTGAGAACAAGACCGCGATCCGACTGTATGAACAACTCGGCTTTACCAGATTCAACGTCGACGTCGAATACGGCGCCCGACCAGCCCAAGCGCAGTCGTGAAGAGCGGTCCCAAGTCGAATCGACTCCATACCGAGCACCAACCACCCGGTGTTCGCACTTTTCTGACATCGTTAGCCCATGGCTTCTGACTCATCGGTAGCCGCCAAGGTCTCAGGCGGAACACAACTACCCGACGACCGCTTCCTCGACCGAGAACTGTCGTGGCTGGCATTCAACGAGCGCGTCCTCGAACTAGCCGAGGATAGCCAGCTACCCCTGCTCGAACGAAGCAAGTTCCTGGCCATCTTCGCGAGCAACTTGGACGAGTTCATCATGGTGCGCGTCGCCGGGCTCAAGCGACGAATCGCAACCGGCATAGCTGTTAAATCAAGCAGCGGCTTCATGCCGCGCGAACTCCTAGATGCGATCTACGCGCGCACCTCAGAGTTGATGTTGCGCCACGGCGAACTCTTCCAAGCCGAGATCAAGCCAGCGCTCACAGCCGAGGGTATCCACATCCTGCATTGGGACGAAGCCTCCGAAAGCGAGCAAGCCGAACTCAGCCAGTTCTTCCATGAGCGGGTTTTCCCTGTTCTCACCCCGCTCGCTGTTGATCCGGCGCACCCATTCCCCTACATCAGCGGGCTCTCGCTCAATCTCGCGGTCGTGGTCAGAAACCCCATCAGCGGGAACGAGTTGTTCGCCCGCGTAAAGGTGCCGCCAATCCTTAACCGGTTGGTGCCGGTCGGCTCGTCGAGGTTCGTTCCACTCGAGGACGTCATGGCCGCTCACCTCGACGTCCTCTTCCCGGGGATGCAGGTGCTCCAACATCACGTCTTCCGCGTCACGCGTAACGAAGACCTCGAAGTTGAAGAGGACGACGCCGAAAACCTTCTTCTCGCCCTCGAACGCGAACTCATGCGTCGACGATTCGGGCCGCCGGTCCGCCTCGAGGTCGAACAGAGTATCGACCCTTATGTTCTCGACCTCCTCGAGCGCGAACTTGGCATTGGCATCGGTGAGGTAGTCCGCATCCCCGGTCTGCTAGATCTCACCGCACTCTGGGCCATCGACCGCTCCCCGCGCGACGATCTGAAATACCCTGCGTTCCTTCCGCGCACGAGCCGCGAACTTGCCGAGGTTGAAATCGCCTCTCCCCCAGACGTTCTCGAGGCGATGCGTGACCACGAGGTACTTCTTCATCATCCTTACGACTCATTTTCCACCAGCGTCCAACGCTTTCTTGAGCAAGCTGCCACCGATCCGAAAGTGCTGGCAATTAAGCAGACCCTCTACCGCACGAGCGGTGATTCACCAATCGTCGACGCACTGGTGGCTGCGGCTGAAGAAGGCAAGCAGGTATTGGCCATCGTCGAGATCAAGGCCCGCTTTGACGAGCAGGCCAACATCGACTGGGCGCGCAAGCTTGAGCAAGCTGGCTGCCACGTCGTCTACGGGCTAGTCGGCCTTAAGACGCACTGCAAGCTCTCCATGGTTGTTCGCGACGATGGCGATAAACTGCGACGCTACGTACACCTAGGTACCGGCAACTACCACCCGAAAACCGCTCGGCTATATGAAGATGTCGGCCTACTCACCACTGATGAGGAAGTCGGCGACGACGTAGCGCGGCTGTTCAATGTGCTGTCTGGGTACTCGATGGAGACTGAGTTCTCACGGCTTCTCGTCGCACCACATTCGGTCCGCGCCGGCTTGATCGAACGAATTGACCGCGAAGTTGAGAACCATCGAGCGGACCTGCCCGCACACGTGCGGATCAAGTGCAACTCCTTGGTCGACGAGGCCACCATCGATGCCCTATACCGGGCCGCGCAGGCCGGCGTTCCTGTCGACGTCTGGGTGCGCGGTATCTGCGCACTGCGCCCAGGAGTGCCCGGGCTCTCCGAGAACATCCGAGTGCGAAGTGTGCTGGGCAGATTCCTCGAGCATTCACGAATCTTCGAATTCGGCAACGCTGGTTCGCCAGAGGTATGGATCGGATCTGCAGATCTCATGCACCGCAACCTCGATCGACGAGTCGAGGTGCTGGTTCGCCTTGGCAGCCCCACACACGTGCAGCAGTTGTCCGACTTGATCGACATGGCCTTTGATCCAGGTATGTCTACCTGGCATCTTGATTCACAAGGTGGGTGGCAACGCGTACACCTTCGCGACGACGGGGCTCCCCTGCGCGATATCCACGCCGTGCTCATCGCGCACCAGTCCCGTCGAGTTCAGCCAACACCGTGAACGAGGCGCCGGATTCCTCGGTTGCCGCTAACAACTCGAGAGACCCAGATCTCGCCCTCCCGCAAGCCGTTCCAGTAAGCCGCGATTCCACAGTAGGAGTTGCGATCCTCGCCCATTTCCGTAGTCAAACGGCGGCCCTGCTTGAGGCTGAGCGTGGCATCGCTGATGACCGACCAGACGCTGTGCACAGTGCTCGGGTGGCTGCCCGTCGCCTCCGCTCGGGTTTGCGCATCTATGGCGACCTTTTCGTGGGAGATGTCGCCTCAGCCCTGCGGCCAGAACTTGCTTGGTATGCCAGTCGACTTGCTCCTGCACGCGATCTCGAAGTCTTCATCGAACTGCTGGAAAGCGGACGACGTGCATCGATCACTGAAGCCAACGATTCGACGATCAGCTCGGAAGATGAGCTGCTTGTCACCGCTCTAGTCCCATGGCTGCGCGCTCAGCACTCACAGGCAGTTGCGTCCGCAGCGGCCGACGTCCGCAGCGATCGAGCGGGAGATTTGCGCGTCCAGTTGCGTGCTGCTGCAAACACGCCGCGCTACACCAGAGTCGCATCACGCCGGGCGTCGAAAGTTCTTGCCCCCAGAGTCCTTGCCGCCGACCGGAAGGCGACCCGCGCTCTCGAAAAGTTAGAGCCCACCGATGCGTCCGAGGAGTGGCACGCGGTGCGGATAGCCGCGAAGCGCGCACGATACGCAGCCGAGGTCGGTGCGCCGGTATTCGGCAAGTCGTGCCAGCACCTCGCCAGGCTTTGGGCGTCGGTCAGTGAGCCACTCGGTCTCGCACAAGACGCAGTGATTCAGCAAGATCTAGTCCGTCAACGAATCGGCGATGCAGCCTTTCCACTCACCGCCGCTGAAGCTTTCGCGTGCGGTGTACTCGTCGCATCGTCGCGCGAACGCGAAGCACGAGCGCAACTTCTGACCAAGGGGCTGTGGCGCGAAGCCAGAGACGAGCACCGACAACTTGCGCGTGGCGTTAAGTAATGTCCCAGTCAACGTCAATTTCCATTGAGGCTGCAGGGGCCGTGGTGGTGCGCGCAGGTGCACTGGCACCCGAAGTTCTGGTGGTGCACCGTCCGTATCGCGCCGACTGGTCGCTACCCAAGGGCAAGCTCGAGACAGGCGAACGACACGAGGTCGCTGCCGTCCGCGAAGTGCATGAAGAAACGGGAGTGCACTGCACGCTTGGGCCTGCCTTGCCCAGTTCTTACTATCAGATCGACGGAGTCGCTAAGCGGGTCAAGTATTGGCGTGCCAGCGTTAGCGGCGTCGATAGCCGCGAACCTGACAGCGAGGTTGACGAGGTTCGTTGGGTGACAGGCGACGAGGCGCAGGCACTGCTGACTTACCCCAGTGAGCGCGACGTCGTCAACCAGGCACTGGGCATTCCGACCACCACGGCGCTCGTGATCTTGCGCCATGCGGAAGCCACCAAGCGAGCCGCATGGATCGAATCAGGTCACCGGGACGCGGCCGAGGACGACCAGCGCCCACTAAATGCAGAGGGCGAGCGTCACGCCACTTATCTCGTGCCATTGCTTGCCGCATACGGACTCACAACAGTGATCTCTTCCGATGCCGCACGCTGCCGGACCAGTGTGCTTCCGTTCGCGAATTCACAGCACCTAGAGATCGCTGTGGAGCCTGCGTTCAGTGAGCGTGCCTGTGTGCACGACCCCAACGACACGGTCGAGGCTGTCCGTCAGCAACTCGGTCACGCCGGTGCGGTGCTGTGGTGCACGCACCGACCCGTACTTCCGATTCTGCTGAAGGCTCTCGCCACCGAGCTTGGACTGGCCACAGATTCGGGCGACCTGCGCGCCCAACTTGATCCGCGGCTGAAGCCAGGAGCCGCGATCGTCGTGCATCGCGACGATGAAGGCACCGTGATCGCGATAGACCGGCTCGAGTTCTAAGGCTTGAGTTCGAAGGCTCGAGTTCGAAGGCTCGCGCTCTGCGTCAATGCTGTTTGTTTCCTTATTGTTCACCTTTTGTTTACGTTACTTCGGCCTGTTCGGCCACCAACCCTCCTAGCGTCAATAAGACACGACAAGTGGCCAACGTCCAATGGAGGACATTCACGTGACCATCTCGCGCACTTCCCAATTCGCCGCCCTGGCCATGATCGGGGCCCTTGCCCTATCCGCATGTGGTTCAGACGGTGGCGGCGGGGCTTCCGGCTCAACCATCGGTGGCCAGCCCTGCGTATCAGGCGAGATCAAGGCATCGGGCTCAAGCGCTCAGAAGAACGCAATGGCCGACTGGATCAACGCCTATCAAACCGCCTGCACCGGAGCGACGATCAACTACCAGGCCAATGGCTCCGGAGCTGGAGTCACTGATTTCAGCAACGGCCAGACCGCATTCGCCGGGTCTGACTCAGCTCTGAAGGACGCTGACCGCCCCGCAGCAGACGCGCGTTGCGCCAAGGGTGCAGCTATCGACATCCCCATGGTCGGCGGCGCAATCGTCCTCGCGTACAACGTTTCTGGCATCGACAAGCTGGTGCTCACACCTGATGTGATCGCCGGAATCTTCGCCAACACCATCACCAAGTGGAATGATCCTGCGATCGCAGCAGCCAACGCAGGTGCAGCCTTACCTGACGCGACCATTGCCCAGTTCCACCGCAGCGATTCATCCGGAACCACCGATAACTTCACCAAGTTCCTCACCGCCACCGCCCCGAGTGTCTGGACGTACGACAAGGGCAAGGACTGGAAGGCGCCAGGCGGTCAGGGCGCCAAGGGTTCAGACGGTGTCACGACTTCGCTGAAGAGCACCGCTAACTCGATCGGCTACGTCGAGCTCTCGTTCGCCCAGGACGCATCCCTAGCGGTGGCGTCGGTCGACAACGGAGGCGGCGCGATCGAGGCCACCTCCGCAAATGCTGCGACGACCATCTCGGCCGCCACCGTCGCCGGCACTGGGAACGACTTGGCTCTTACGATCGACTACACCACCAAGACCGGCTACCCGATCGTGCTCGTCACCTACGAGATCACCTGCGAGAAGGGGCTTGACTCAGCTGCCCTGGAGTTGACCAAGTCGTTCCTCACCTACACATCGAGCGACGAAGGCCAAAGCAAGCTCACCGAAAACGGCTACGTCGCAATCACTGGCGACTTGCTAACGAAGGTACGTACTTCCGTGTCAGCGATCTCTGCCTGACGCTAGATTGAGGTCCGGGGGCAGCGAGAGCATCGCCGCCCCCGGACCTTGACTTTCAGCCCTCGGGGGCTCTCCTTCTGGTGGACCACATGAGCTCGACGCGCGAACTCCCTGCCACGCCGGCGCCGACGGCGTCGAGTGGGATCAAGGGCAAGTCCGTCAGGCGTGGTGACACCGTGTTCCGCGGCCTATCGCGCATCGCGGGAATCGCCATCCTGCTCACGATGTCGCTCATCGCGCTCTTCCTCGTGTGGCGCTCGATCCCCTCGTTCACGGTCAACACCGCAAACTTCTTTACGACGTCTGAATGGTTCCCCGACCAAACTCCACCCGTTTTCGGAATCGCCGCGCTCGCCTTCGGCACCCTGATGACGTCGATAATCGCGATGATCCTGGCAGTGCCTGTGGGTATCGGTGTCGCGCTGTTCATCTCGCACTATGCGCACCGACGGATGTCGGCAATCCTGGCCTTCTCGACCGACCTGCTCGCGGCAGTTCCATCCATCATCTTCGGCATGTGGGGCCTGGAATTCCTCACTCCACACATGCAGGGCCTAGGCCAGTGGCTCAATGACTACCTGGGCTTTATCCCAATCTTCCGCAACGACCTAGGCCAGTACTCGAAGTCAATCTTCATCGCGGGAGTCGTGCTGGCGATCATGATCCTGCCGACAATCTCGGCGCTGAGTCGCGAAGTCTTCACCCAGGTGCCACGAGGCAACATCGAGGCCTCGCTGGCACTAGGTGCCACCCGATGGGAGATGGTCCGGCAAGCCATCTTCCCCTTCGCCAAGCCGGGCATGATCTCCGCGGCGATGCTGGGTCTGGGACGAGCACTGGGCGAGACGATCGCCGTAGCCCTGATCTTGTCGGCCTCGAACTCAATCAACTGGCACTTCACCGAGCCCGGCGGCAATACCTTCGCGGCAAATATCGCCCTGCGATGGAATGAGGCCGGGTCCACCGGACTGTCTGCGCTGATTGCCAGCGGCCTCGTGCTGTTCATCATCACCTTGGTTGTCAACGTCGTAGCCCGCGGCATCATCTCTAGGCACGCCGAATTCCGGGGCGGCAACTAATGGCCACGGTCGGGTCCGGCAAGTTCGAACGGTCAACCTCGTTGCTGCAAGACGCCCTCGCTGGGCGACGGCTACCGCGCTGGGGTGTCGGGGCTGTCGGTCTCACGTCCCTACTCGCCGCCTACCTACTCAACGTTCTCACCGTCGTCGACGGAGTCGCCGGCACGTTCTTGGTCGCAGTACTTCTGTTCGTCATCGGTCAGACCGGTTGGAGTTTCACCGTCGAAGGCCGCCGCCATGCGGTCGACCGACTCGCTACCACCACCGTCTATGCGGCGTTCCTCATAGCGGTAACCCCGCTAGTCGCCGTGCTTGGGACGGTGCTCGTCAAAGGCTTCCCAGTATTTTCCGCGCAGTTCTTCACGACGTCGATGCGCAACGTTTCGCCGCGCTCAGAAGGCGGCGGGCTCTACCACGCACTGATCGGAACCCTTGAGCAAGTAGGTCTTGCCGCGCTCATCGGGGTCCCCATAGGAGTGCTGGCTGCGGTCTACCTGGTCGAGTACGCGCCCGAGGCGAAATCCCGACGGCTGTCGTCGGCTATCAGTTTCTTCGTCGATGTGATGACCGGCGTGCCCTCGGTAGTCATCGGTCTGTTCATCTACACCGCCTTCATTCTTACCCTCGGGCTGCCCCGCTCTGGATTCGCAGCCTCGCTTGCCCTGGCGATTCTCATGCTTCCCGTGATCGTGCGGACCACCGAAGAGATGCTGCGACTGGTGCCGCGAGACTTGCGCGAGTCTTCCCTCGCACTCGGAATCCCGCGCTGGAAAACGATCTTGAAGGTTGTGCTACCGACCGCGCTCGGTGGAATCATCACCGGCGCGATGCTCTCGATCGCGCGGGTCGCAGGTGAAACAGCACCACTGTTGCTGACCACTTTCCTGTCTCAGTCGATCAATAGCAACCCGTTCAAGGGGCCCCAGGCGGCGCTGCCGACCTTCATTTGGGATCAGTTCACGAGCGGCACGGACGCCTCGCGCGCTCGAGCTTGGGGTGGAGCCCTTACGCTCATCGTGCTCATCATGATTCTCTACGCAGGAGCCAAGGTCATCGCACGTCTCACCGGCGCCAAGAAGTCCTGACACACGCGGAACACGAGGAACACTCACACCATGGCCAAGCGCATCGATGTCGCAGATCTGGACATCTATTACGGCAGCTTCAAAGCTGTCGAGAACGTGACCCTGGCAGTAGAGCCTCGTTCAGTGACGGCTTTCATCGGCCCATCTGGTTGCGGCAAGTCGTCGGTGCTGCGCACGTTGAACCGCCTGCACGAGGTGATACCTGGGGCCTACATCACCGGCAAGGTGCTGCTCGATGGCGAGGATATTTACAGTGCCGACGTCGACCCGGTGAACGTCCGCCGCACCATCGGCATGGTCTTCCAACGTCCGAACCCGTTCCCCACCATGACCATCCGCGAGAACGTCACAGCCGGGCTCACCCTCGACGGAGCCCGACGCAGCAAAGCCGAACTCGAGCAGGTAGTGGAGAAGTCCCTCCGGGGCGCCAACCTCTGGGATGAGGTCAAGGATCGACTCGACCGACCGGGCGCAGGGCTCTCAGGTGGCCAGCAGCAGCGGCTCTGCATCGCGCGCGCGATCGCGGTCGAGCCCCAGGTGCTTCTCATGGACGAACCTTGCTCGGCGCTCGACCCGATCTCGACCCTGGCCATCGAGGATCTCATCGAGCAGTTGAAGCTGAACTTCACCATCGTGATCGTCACACACAACATGCAACAGGCCGCACGCGTCTCCGAAACCACCGCGTTCTTCAACCTGCCAGCTATCGGTCAACCCGGCCGGCTCGTCGAGATCGCTCCCACCGAGCAGATCTTCTCTAATCCTGGAGAACAGGCCACCGAGGACTACATTTCGGGTCGCTTCGGATAGTGATGATTGATTTCACTCTCTCGAGCCTGAATTTCTCGGCCAAAACCTCGCCCCAGTCCTCCCGCCCCGCTAACGTTGCAGACGTGTCAACCACTTCTGGATCGACGCACCGGGGGCTCCATGAGGTGCAGATCATCGACGGCAGATTCATGCATGCCGAGTGCTCGTGTGGCTGGCAGAGCCCCGGTCGACGGGCCCGTGCGCAAGTGCGAACTGAAGCCCTTGAACACGTGCGGGCCGCAGGCGCCGACTCAGTGGATCTTGTCGATCTTGCAGATCTAGTGGATCTCAGCACGGCCATTATCGATCTGGGCGAACGATCTGAGCCGAGCAACGACGCGCCGACTCACCAAACTAAAACTGCGTAGGGCTAACCGCTAACCGAGTTCGACCTTCTGGCCCTTACCCACCACGACAATCCCACCGGGGCTGATCGTGTACCGCTCACGATCTGTATCGCCGTTCACCCCGATCTGGGCGCCATCGGGAACTATGACATTTTTGTCCAGGATTGCGCGACGCACGACTGCCCCGCGGCCGATCTTGACCCCCGGCATAAGGACGGCACCTTCAACGTATGCGCCCTCACGGATGTTGACGTCATAGGAGAGCACTGAGTTACGCACGTGCGCTCCCGAAATGATCGATCCTGCACCGACCATCGACTCGTGACTATTACCGCCTTCGACGAACTTGGCGGGAGGTAGCGGCGGTAAGTGCGACAGGATCGGCCACTGCCGGTTGTAGAGATTGAACACCGGATGCACCGACACGAGATCCATGTGCGCATCGTGGTACGCGTCAAGAGTTCCGACATCGCGCCAATAGCCGCGGTCGCGATGAGTAGAACCTGGCACGACGTTCTCGTCGAAGTCGTACACCTCGGCGATACCTTGTGAAGTCAGCATAGGAATGATGTCGCCGCCCATGTCATGCATGGATGATTCATCCGCTGCATCCACTCGCAACGCTTCGACCAAAACATCAGTGCTGAAGACGTAGTTGCCCATCGACGCGAAGCAATGATCGGGATCGCCCGGGATAGTCGGCGGGCTAGCAGGCTTTTCCAGAAAGCGGGTGATCGTGCGACGATCCGAACCTGTCTCGATGACGCCAAACTCTGACGCCTGTTCCTTGGCGACCCTGATTCCCGCCACGGTGACTCCCGCGCCAGACTCCATGTGCTGGCGCACCATCTGCTCAGGATCCATGCGGTAAACGTGATCTGCACCAAAGACGACGACGTACTTAGGGCTCTCGTCATAGACGAGGTTCAAACTCTGAAAGATCGCGTCAGCGCTTCCTGTATACCAGCGTGGCCCGAGCCGTTGCTGCGCTGGCACCGGAGTTATGTAGTTACCAAGCAGTGTCGACATCCGCCATGTCGTAGTGATGTGACGGTCGAGCGAGTGCGACTTGTACTGGGTGAGTACACAGATCCTCAGGTAGCCAGCGTTGACCAAATTCGACAGTACGAAGTCAACGAGTCGATATGCACCACCGAAGGGAACCGCGGGTTTGGCACGGTCTGCCGTGAGCGGCATGAGCCGCTTGCCCTCGCCGCCGGCGAGCACAATTCCGAGTACGTCGCGGTTGGCCACACCCCCAGCGTAGACCGCCGTCTAGGGTGTCGTCTGTGCTGCGAGTAGGGATTCTCACAAAAGAATGGCCGCCTGATGTCTATGGCGGTGCAGGTGTGCACGTCGATGAGCTCGTTCGCGAGCTCAGACCATTAGCCGATATACGCGTGCACGCTTTCGGGCCAACCCGAATTGGCGCCCACGGCCACGTCGTACCCGCTGACTTCGCCGATGCCAATCCTGCGCTGCAGACACTCGCCGTCGATCTCGATATGGCTCGGCTACTCGATCAGCGCGACGTGGTCCACTCACATACCTGGTACACGAACTTCGCGGGTCACCTTGCTGGCGAGTTGTATGGAATCCCACACGTGATCACTGCCCACTCGCTCGAACCACGTCGACCGTGGAAGGCCGAGCAACTGGGCGGTGGCTACCAGACGTCGTCGTGGATCGAATCGAGTACGTACCGCGAGGCGGCCGCGATCATCGCGGTCTCCGACGGAATGCGCCGCGATGTCCTTACCGTGTATCCCTTTTTGGATCCCGACCGCGTGCACGTGGTACGCAACGGAATCGACACCGTCTCGTGGAGTCCGTCAGCCGCGTCAGACCTGTTGCCCACATATGGAATCGATCCCGACCGGCCCTACGTCGTCTTTGTCGGACGCATCACTCGCCAGAAGGGCATCCCACATCTGCTCAATGCCGCCAGGCACATCGATCCGCGGGTTCAGTTCGTCTTCTGCGCTTCCGCACCGGACACTCCTGAGATCGGTGCCGAAACAGCCTCAGCAGTAAGGGATTTGCAGACGGTGCGGGACGTAGTGTGGATTCACGAACACGCCGCACGACAGGTTATCCAACAACTCCTCACCCACGCCCTCGCTTTCCTGTGTCCCTCGGTTTATGAGCCATTGGGCATCGTGAATCTAGAAGCAATGGCCTGCTCCACTGCAGTCGTAGCATCGGACGTTGGCGGAATTCCCGAGGTAGTCGCTGACGGCGAGACCGGGATCCTCGTGCACTACGACGTCAACGACACCGCAACTTTTGAGCGCGATTTCGCAGCTGCCGTGAACCGTCTCATCGAGGATCCCGTGCGTGCCGGTGAAATGGGCGAACTCGGCAGAATCCGAGCCAAGGCATATTTCGGCTGGGACGTCGTCGCTCGTCGCACGATGGACGTTTATGCAGCGGCTGGAGCCGTGCCGGGTGCGCCCTTACCGTGACCATCTTCGAAGCGCCCCAAGTTGTCCAAGTCGATCGTCGACCGGCACTCGGGTACCTGACCTATCTGCTGGCCTCAGTGCTGTTCTCACTCAACGGAACGGTCTGCAAGTACTTACTCCTTGATGGCATTCCTTGGATGCGCTTGGCCCAGCTGCGCGTCACGTGCGCCTTCATCGTGTTACTCGCGATTGTCGCGGCGACCAATCGCAAAGCGTTTCGGTTGAGGAAGGGCGAACTTCGTCGACTCGCCATCTATGGAGTTTTCGGTATCGCAGCGACCCAGTCGATGTACTTCCTCTCGATCGAACGTCTCCCCATCGGGGTGAGCCTCATCTTCGAGTTCACCGCGCCGATCATGGTGGCGCTGTGGTTTCGGTTCGTCATGCACGAACCAGTTCGCAATCGAGTATTCGGTGCACTGGTGCTCGCACTGTTGGGCCTCGCGATGGTGGCCGAGGTGTGGCAAGGCTTCACACTCGACGTGATCGGGATTACCGCCGCATTCGGAGCAGCAGTGTCGCTGGTGCTGTACTTCGTCGTGGGCGAGCGACTCGTGGCCCACCGCGATCCGGTATCGCTCACCATGTGGGGGTTCGGCTGCGCCGCAGTCTTTTGGGCCGTCGTCCAACCCTGGTGGACGTTCCCGTGGAACACGCTGACGTCGTCGGTCAGCATCCTCGGCGCCAACGGACCAACGGTCGCTGACTGGTGGCTGATCGCATGGATGGTGATACTCGGAACAGTCATCCCCTTTGCTCTTGTTCTGTCATCACTTCGGCACCTGCGCGCGACCCAGGCTTCGATCGTTGGGATGACCGAACCACTGATCGCTTCGCTCATCGCATTCGCGTTCCTCGGTGAAGCCTTGACGTCGCTGCAAATTCTGGGCGGGGCGATCGTGCTTTGCGGAGTACTGATGGCCGAGACAGCACGCTAAACACTCAGGTGGTGGAATAGGCCCATGCCGAACGAGGAAGCACGCGACCCAGATCGCGGAGTCGACCTTGCGGCAGCAGCCGACCATCGAGTGAGCACGTCGTCGGTAGCCCGTTCGGTACTCAGCACTGCGGTGCGCGGGATCGATCCCTCGATTGCCACGAGCATCAGCGCTGTCAGCAACTGGCGCTCGGACTACATCAGACCGTTCCGAGATCTGGTGGTGCTCGGCGCGCGAAGCTCCGAGCATGCCGACTCGATCGCACGCTTCGGCCTCGCCGAGTTGCACCGTCAATCGCGCTTCGTCCGCGACGGTGATGTGATCCCACTTGCCCACGCACTGGCGAGTTTTCGTGAGCCTGCCTATTCGTCGGTGACCATAAGCGGACGCGCCGGCCGAGATCCGGGCCTGTCTGTGCCTTACCGAGGCAAACGCCTCTTTGGTCTCGAAGTTCGAAAGCGACTCGATGCCTGGACATCCGCGGGTGTTGTTGAACCCGGATTCACCCAGGCGATCAACGACGTGCTCGACAACCCCGGCTGGCTCGATCTATCCGATATCACTGTGGTCGTTCTCGGCGCTGGATCCGAGATGGGTCCACTCAGATCGCTCCTGCGCTGGGGGGCGCATGTAGTCGCGGTTGATCTGCCGCGTCCCGAACTGTGGCGCCGGATCATCGACGT
Organism: uncultured Actinomycetes bacterium; assembly: GCA_903918645.1. Classification (GTDB taxonomy): domain Bacteria; phylum Actinomycetota; class Actinomycetes; order S36-B12; family CAIYMF01; genus Longivirga. Next base: position 16,040 of record CAIXFH010000136.1, read on the forward strand.
CGCTCGCTCATCGGCTGGTCGGGTGACGATCCCGATTCCCCTTGGCAGCGCACCACAGGACGACGACGCCGTAGCCGCTATCGCTGGAGTCGACCTGATCCGCTCGCTGCCCGAGGTGCACACCTGGCTCGCGGGTCTCGAAGGGCCGTACACGCTTGGCACGTATACCTACGCTGACGGTGCTACACACCTGCGAGTCGCACTAGCGGCCGATGCCCTCGCCGCGGGGCTGACATCCGAGCGCTCAGACATAGGTCTGGCGTTCCTGGCCACACCCACTGACGTGTATGCGGTTTCAGCGGATGCCGTTGCGGAATCACGTCGTCGATGGGAGGCGCGCGGACTCTCGGGGATCGCTCAACTCCCACTTCGGATAACTGGCCACTTCGCCCCCAATTACCCAGACACCATCAATACCGATCACGGCGAGATTGGCATTGCCGACTGCCTCGTCACACAACAAGGCCCTAACTACGCACTGGCCAAGCGACTGCAACGTTGGCGCGCGACAACATCTCGTCACGATGGCGTGTGGACTTCACTCAACGTTGCACCGGCAACGCGAACCCGATCGGTGGTGAAGAACCGAGCACTCGCCGCCGCGTACTCGGGAGCTCACCGCTTCGGCGTTGAAGTATTCGATCCGGCGACCTCGAACACAGTGATGGCCGCGCTGCTAGTGCACGACTTACGTTCGTCCGGCTCCCTCGCGCGGCCCGACGCCGAACTTCCGCACCCGGACCACGCTTGGGCAATTCAAGCTGCACACGCGGGCCTGTGGCGCTCTGCATATGCGCCACGATCAGTTCTCGGCATCGCAGCCGCGTTGGGTCTCGTCACGCGCGGCTAGTGATTGGGTGCTGAGCGATTGGGTGCTGAGCGATTGGGTGCTGAGCGATTGGGTGCTGCCACTCAGACTAGGTGGCGCTCACCACGGTGATTGCCCTGCTCGAAACGGTCGGCGGTGAGAGCGGAGACGTCAATCTCGGGTGGACGCCCAAGGACGAGATCACGCAGGACCTCGCCGAGCGCAGGGGCGTACAAGAAGCCATGACCCGAGAATCCCGTGGCGTAGAGAACCTTTGAGACTGTTGATGATTCGCCCACGATGCCGTCGCGATCTGGACTCACTTCATAGAGCCCGGCAGGGCCGCCGACCACCTCAGCGCCAAGCAGCACCGGGGCTCGATCCGCGGCCTGAAGAATCAATCTCTCCACATATCCGGGGTCTGGAAACAGATCGAATCCGTACTCTGTCGTCGGGTCGCTCCAACCGCTCAGGACACGGGCGCCTTCCGCGTGGAAGTAGAAGGTCGAGGTGGCATCGATCGTCATAGGAAGTCGGGCAATGACCTTCGCGTCGACGCCCGGCCTGGCCCAGTGACCACGATCTCGCGATGCAGCGGACGAACCGGCAAGTCGACCCCGACCAATTGGCCCACCGCTTCCGACCACGCACCCGCAGCCACTAGCACGCAGGAGATCTCGATGACGTGCGTAGTGCCCGCGCGTTGGACAGTGACGCTGCGAACTTCGCTACAGGTGATGTCAGCGCCCATCACTTCCGTGCGGGTGTGCAAGACCGCCCCATACCTTCGTGTGCCAGCGGCGTATGAGTGAACGACCGCCTCAGATGATCACGACGTCTGCGCGCGCTGCAATGCCACCACCGATCGAATCCGGCATCGAACTAGTCATAGGCGGAAGGAAGGATCCGAGGGCAGCTCGACGACGTCCATCTGCGCCTTCTGCAAGCGACCCGACCAATCCCAGTTGACGGCCTGCCACCGCGTGAACTGGTCGAGAACCCACATGCCGCTCTGCCTCGATCCATTACCCGAGCGACCATTGCCGCCAAAGGGCAGGTGCGCCTCAGCGCCCGACGTCGAATTGTTGACAGAGACCATGCCCGAGCCGATCCGCGACCGGAACCTCCACACCGAATCCGGCGAGGTCGTATAGATCGAGGACGAGAGGCCATAGCCGTGACCATTGGATAGTTCGATGGCCTCGTCGAGCGAAGAGAACCTGCCCAGACCGACAAGTGGACCAAAGGTCTCGGTGTCGTACAGGGCGTCGCCGGCGCGCACCCCTTCGACAATGGTCGGATGCGCGAACACCCCGACGTCGGGGTCTCCGACGAAGCCAGCGCGTGGGTTGTCCGCTGTGATCTGGCCAACCCCAGTTGAACCGTGCACTCGATGGTGATCGGCCACGAGCTCCAGGTTGCGTTCATGCGTCCGGAGATAGGCCGCAGAAATCATCGGTCCGTAGAGGACGTCCCCGCGAGGGTCGCCGATGATCGCTGTCTCAACGCTGCGGATATAGCGCGCCTTCACGGCTTCGTAGACGTCATCGTGAACCCACAGCGTGCCCAATGAGGTGCAACGCTGGCCTGAGGTACCGAAGCCAGAGAACAGGGCACCTTCGATGACCAGATCCACATCGGCGTCGGGCATCACGACCATCGGATTCTTGCCACCGAGTTCGAGGCACGGCGACTGCAAGTGTCGGCCCGTGAGCGCACCGATTTGGCGACCCACGGCAGTCGAGCCAGTGAAGCCGACCTTTTGGATCAAACCTTCGTCGAGCGAAATCTCCAGTGCTGCAGCAGTTGTGGCACCATCGGCCACCACTGTGATGAGGACATCCGTGGGTATGCCGCCAGCATGAAAGATCGAGGTCAAGGCCGCCGAGATTGCAGGGGAAACCTCGGCCGGTTTCCACAACACCGTGTTTCCGCATAGCAGTGCTGGCACGAGATACCACGACGGAACAGCGGTGGGGAAGTTTCCTGCCGTGATGATGAATGCGGTGCCGACTGGTGCCCGGTAGGTAAACAGTTGTTTATCGGGCATCTCACTGGGGACGGTCTGGCCATAGAGCCGTCTACCTTCGCCTAGGAAGAAATCGCACGTGTCGATCACCTCTTGGACCTCTCCGAGCGCCTCGGCGTAAGTCTTACCGACCTCACGCGTGATCAACGCAGCGAGCGAGGCCTTGTTGGACTCAACCAAACGCCCCACGGCGGCGATCACCCTGCCACGCACCGGCGCAGGAACATCGGCCCAGGCTCGCTGAGCCGCATGTGCACGGCGTGCGGCATCGACCACATCCGCCACGGTAGGTGCCTCGATCGTGGCGACGACATCAGACAGGTCGGCGGGGTTCACACTCTGGATCTGCACTCGTGCATCCTGCCGCGCCCTGCACCCCGGTGCCTAGGGCGTGTCAGCGATGTCGGCTGTTTGGGAGCCACCACATGCGGCAACGTGCCTGGCTGGATCGCTATCGCAGGGTCGCGTCGACCAGGGTGCGAAGGCTCGCGCAGTGCGCGCAAACGCGCGGCTCCGATCAGCACGAGAGTGGTCGTCTAGCACTGGTCAGAGGCAGTTGTGGGCTCTCACGATCGTCGGTAAATCCACGCACAACGCCGAGCCCACGGGCTGCGCGATTCGTCGTTCTGGGCTAACCGCCGGTACCCTCGTGGAAAGAAGCTAAGTTCGCGTCACCTAGGAAGCCTTCATTGACGCGGTTTGTTCGCTCAATGAGAGGTCTACGATGACTGCCCTGCTTGATCCTGCTGTGCCCGTATTTCCGGAGTCGGACATATCCGATAGCACCGAGAACACCCCTGCCAATGGCCAGTCAGTAGTTGCTGACGTTGCCGCAGAGGACACCACTGCATTCGTGCCAGTGAGCACCTTCGGCGAACTTGGTCTTCCCAAGGCGCTCGTCGCCGCACTGAACCGATCTGGAATCAAAGAACCGTTCCCGATCCAGGCCGCGACCATCCCCGATGCCCTATCCGGCTGCGACATCCTCGGTCGCGGCAGCACAGGCTCAGGCAAGACCCTGGCGTTCGGTCTACCCATGATCGCCCGCATCGCATCTTTGCCCGTGCTGCCCAAGCATCCACGCGGTCTCATCCTGGTGCCGACCCGCGAGCTTGCGATGCAGGTCAGCGACGAGCTCGAGCCTCTTGGTCGCTCGCTCGGTCTGCACTTCAAGACCGTTGTCGGCGGAACGTCAATGAGCCGCCAGATCGAAGCTCTTCAGCGCGGCGTTGACGTCCTCGTCGCAACACCGGGACGTCTCGCCGACCTAATTCGTCAGCGTGCTTGCTTCTTGGACGACATCGAGGTCGTCGTACTCGATGAGGCCGACCAGATGGCCGACATGGGCTTCCTGCCCGAGGTCACCGCGCTTCTCGAACTCGTGTCACCGGCCGCCCAAACCCTTCTGTTCTCAGCCACTCTCGACCGTGACGTCGACACGCTTGTGCGTCAGCACATGCACGACCCGGTTCGCCACGAACTCGAGCCGGCCACCTCGCCCGTCGACACGATGGAGCACCACGTGTTCGTCGTGAACCGCGAGGACAAGCCCACGGTCGCGACCCAGATCGCTCGACGTGAAGGTCGGACGATCATGTTCTGTCGCTCGCAGCTTGGTGCCGAACGGGTAGCCACCAATATTGCTGAGCGGGGAGTCAACGCACGCGCACTACACGGTGGCATGTCGCAGAACGCTCGCACACGCACGATGGCTGACTTCAAGGAAGGACGCATCGACGTCCTCGTCGCAACTGACGTTGCAGCACGTGGCATCCACGTCGACGACGTCACTCTCGTTGTGCACGTCGATCCCCCCGAGGACCCGAAGGCTTACCTACACCGCGCAGGTCGAACTGCTCGCGCAGGTGCCACCGGTCGCGTGGTCACGCTCGTACTTCGCAACCAGCGCAAGAGCATGCAGCGTTTGCACCAGCAGGCTGGGGTTACTGCCACGGAGCACGATGTGCTACCCGGCGATCAGACCCTGATCGACCTCACCGGCGCACGCGCGACTCGCTAGTCAGCGCTCGTCAGTCTGTAGTCGTCAGTCTGTAGTCGTCAGTCTGTCGTCGTCATTCGCTCGTTGTCAGTCTGTAGTGGTCAGTCTGTCGTCGTCATTCGCTCGTTGTTGCGGTCACGCCATCGATTACGAGGTCGGGCGCGCTGTGGCTCGCGACCGCGAAGAATGACGCCAATGCGGGCACGACCAGCAGCACCGGCACGAGAATGCCGAAAGCCCAACGCAGCGATACGGATTCGGCGATACCACCTATGAGTGGCGCACCGACAACAAACCCCGCGTAGTTGAACACGTTGACTCGAGCGACCGCGACACCACTCGATGTCGGATCATGTGATGCGGCAGCAGTGAACGCCAACGGAATCGCCGGACAGATTCCCAAGCCCAGAACAGCGAATGCGATCAGCGCAATCTGTGGCGAGGGTGCGAGCGCGACGGCGCCGGCAGCCACTGCTGCCAGCAGTCCGCCTAAACGAACCAGGGGGACCGACCCAATGCGATCCGCGGCGCGGTCGACAACGAGCCTGCCAATCATCGTCATCAGCGCGTAGCCGGCGTAAGCCAGTGCCGCTACCTTCTCGCTACTACCAAGTTGCTCGGTGAGGTAGACAGCGCTCCAGTTGGAAGCGCCCGAGTCAGCAATATAGACACACATCAGCGCGATGCCCACGAGAAGCACTGGACGCCAAGTGATCCCGGCTGACCGGGTGTGTGTCATTTCCGGAGTCGGGTGGCCAGGTAGCAGATAGCGACCAGCGAATATCTGAAGCGGCACAGCAACAACGGCAATAATGGTGAAGAAGCCACCGAGCGACAGCACCGAGTCGGAGGCCACTGAGGCCAGGAGTGCGCCGACCAGCCCTGCGAGGCTGAACAGGGCGTAGAGCGATGCCAGCACAGAGTGTCCGATGTCGTCCTGGATACGTACGCCCTGCATATTCATCGAGGCGTCGACCGCACCGATCGCGAACCCGAGAAGCACGAGACCGACAATGAGCAGGCCGATCGATCCGGCCCAGCCAACGAGAACTAGGGCGATCGGAACCATCGGGCCCATCACTCTCAGGACCGCGCGGCTGCCCAACCTTGGGGCCAGCGAGCCGGCGACCACGCTTCCCACGCCAGCCACTATCGGCACTAGGCCGACTATCAGCCCGAGCTGGCCGTCAGAGAGCGCAAATCGTGCCTGGATGGTGGGGATTCGGGTGACGAGAGCGGCAAAGCAGATGCCCTGAACGACGAAGGCCAAGGTGGTTGCATAGCGTGCGCGCCGCAGATCCATGCGCGCACAGTCCCACATGAGGGCCTAGTCGCGTGGCAAATTGGCGTTCGAGCCGAGCAGCTAGTCGCGCTCGCGGGGGTCCGCTCGCGTGGTCGGCACCGATAGTGGTGCTGTCGCGCTGCACCGAATTTGCCAGTCTCGTCGCGACTTGTCACACAGGTAGCGTGCCCCTGAGATGGTCTGTCGCAGGAGTTACTACTCCGAGCGGCCCTTGTCGTCCAACTCGCGCAAGAACTCTTGGAACTGCTCAGCGAGATCCTCACCGCTCGGAAGTGAACCGTCGGTGGCTAGTTGCAGAGCTACATCGGCTCCGCGAACGATGGCGTCGTACTGCGCCTCGAGATCGCGGACGGCTTGAGCATTCTCAGGGCTCACGGTGAGTTGCTCGTCGATCTCGCGGTCACTTACCTGCGCTTGGACTGCGAGCGCAGTGAGGTCGAACGACAGATCACCAGCGGCAGCCACCTCATTCAGCAGCGCAATCGATGCCCGCGGGAACTCGACTTGAGTGAGGTAATGCGGCACATGCGCCGCAAAACCCATGGCTTCGTGGCCAGCAGCCCCCAGAGCGAGTTCGATACCGCCTGCAAGATGCCCCGGCACCTCGATCGCACCCACGAAAGTGGGTCGACCAGAAACCAAACTGGGATCAGTGGAGTGTGCGGTTACCCCCACCGGCCGCGTGTGCGGGGCGGGCCATGGGATCGCGTTCATGCCCAGCGAACGTCGGACGCCGAATCTCTCGGCAATCTGCACTACGGAATCAGTAAAGGCACGCCAGGCGAAATCTGGTTCTGGCCCATGCAGCAGAAGGAACCCTTGGTCGCGCTCATCACGCACTAGCGAGAGTAAAAGCTCTGGATACTCGAGTGACTCGTAATGATCGGTGTCGAAGACCATGCGCGGCCGCCGGGCGCGGTAGTCGTACAGGGCGTCGATGTCGAAGGTCGCGATTGTCTGATTCTCATGCGTGGCAAGCAGATGCGAGACCGCGAGCTGCCTCGCGCCGCCGGCATCAAGGAATCCGGACAGGGCATGAACGAGCACCGGCGAGTCGACGTCAACGTCGTCGGTGTGAATCTCGTAAAGGCTCTCTGGGCGCATCTGGACCATTCTCTCTTACTGCGGAACTCCGGCGCCATCACAGTCGTCGGTTACTTCGATAACAACGTGCTCAACTGCCCAGACATTCCCGGCCTGGGCGCCCCCGCCGTGTCTGTTGGCGACTACGGAGGCGCTCAGTTCGTCCCCAACTCAGCTAGGTAGGCGAAGATGAGCCATGTGACTGTAGAACCGCACCCCGCCCCCGAGCACGAGCCTGCTGACGCTTCAGCAGTTCATGCCGCCAGCGCCGAGATCGACCTCGAACTAGGCCAGACCAGCACGAACAGCACGCAGGTGGATCTGCCGTCGAGGCGCACCCTGCGGTCGGAGATGTGGCTCGTCCTGTGGCTGTCCATCGCCGCGTCTGGGCTGCGCTCAATCTTGTCCTTGCTGGATTCGTTGACCAAGGGCCAAAAGCTGTCTTCCCAGACCACGACTCTTGTCACGACGTACATCGCCGACCGGCCATGGCTCGACGTCCTTTACCAATTCACTCGCATCTCTCTGGCTCTAGTGCCCGTGCTCCTCGTGGTGCATCTACTACGCCGCAGTGGCGAAGGCGTCGCGGCGATCGGGCTCGATTTTCGCGACTGGAAGCGCGATCTGCTGCGGGGCGCTGCCCTTGCAGCAGTAATCGGCGGCGTGGGCTTGGTGTTCTACCTGGTGGCCTACCACCTCGGCATGAATGTGCGAATCGCGGCCGTGACAACCAAGGACGCTTGGTGGACGGTGATTTTGCTACTGGCGTCGGCTGCGTTCAACGCGATCCTCGAAGAGGTCATCGTGCTCGCGTACTTCATTCACCGTACCTCTCAACTTGGTGCCAAGCCGTGGCAATCGGTGGGTGGTAGCGCCCTGCTGCGCGGCACGTATCACCTCTACCAAGGCTTCGGCGGCTTCATCGGCAACATCGCGATGGGCTTGGTGTTCGGCACTTTGTTCAAGCGCTGGGGACGGGTAATGCCCTTCCTGATCGCCCACTTCATCATCGACTCCGTCGCCTTCGTCGGCTACGACCTCCTCGCCGGCAAAGTCTCCTGGCTCCCCTAACCCCCAGCCCACTTGTCATGAATGTGCCCCAAGATGCGCTAGAGGCAGCAAATGCTCCCCATTGATTTTTCTAGAGGGTGTGCACGCAAAATCACCGCGAAATCAATGGGGCGCCCCGACTGCGTCTAGCGCAGTCGGGGGCACCTTGATGAGAAATTGGGTTTGGGGTTGGGGTTGGGGTTAGGCGGGGCGGAAGGATGACTGGGCTGCTCCGGGGAGTTCGTGGCCGGTGGCGGATCCGTGCTTGATCATCAGGTGACGAGTGGTGGTGTATTCGAGCATCCCCTCGTGGCTCATATCTTTGCCGAAACCACTGCCTTTCACGCCGCCGTGCGGGGCCTCAGAGGCAATGGGCAGGTGATCGTTGACCCAGGTAACTCCGACGTCGAGGCGATGGCTCACCCGCATCGCACGTCCAATGTCGCTCGTCCAAACAGAGGACGCCAGCCCGTACCGACTGTCATTGGCAAGACGCACTGCGTCATCTTCGCTATCGAAAGGCACGACTACGAGCACGGGACCAAATACTTCGCCTTGAACGATCTCGCTGTCCTGCGCCGCCCCGGCAATGACTGTGGGTGAGTAGTAAGCCCCAGGACCGTCAGGTATCACTCCGCCGGAAACAACCTGCGCCCCAGCAGCCACCGCACGCGTGACAAAGCCGTGCACTCGATCGCGATGATCCGACGAGATGAGCGGGCCAATGTCGGTATTCGCGTCGCGAGGATGACCCACCCGGATCGACGACATTACGGCGCTCAACGCATCAATGGTGTCTGCGTATCGAGATTGCTGGACGTAGACGCGAGTAGCGGCAGTGCAATCCTGACCCGAGTTGTACGTGGCACCCATTGAGACCCCATGCGCCATCGCCTCTATGCCAGCATCCTGGAAGACCAATGCAGGCGCCTTGCCACCCAACTCGAGATGCACTCGCTTTGTCGCACGCGCTGCGGCAGACATCACCGCCTGACCGGTCCGCGACGAGCCCGTCAACGACACCATGTCGACCTCGCTCGACTCGACAAGTGCCTGCCCCACGGCGGCATCGCCAGTGACGACGTTGAAGACACCCGGCGGAAGCCCCGCCTCCATGCCGAGTTCAGCCAAGCGCAATGACGTTCCCGGCGTAGCAGGTGCCGGCTTAAGAATGACAGTGTTGCCGGTACCCAACGCTGGTCCGATCTTCCACACCGCCATGACAAGTGGGAAGTTCCATGGCGCGATGCTCGCGACTACTCCGACCGGACGACGGATCAGCATCGAGGTGTAGCCAGCACTCAACACTCCCGCGCCCGTCCCCTCGAGCGAACGCGCAGATCCCGCGAAGAACCGCAGGTTGTCGATGGCGAACGGAAGTTCGCCATCGAAGAAGGACGCGTATGGCTTGCCCGTCTCACGTACCTCGAGTTCGCTGAGTTCGGCAGCGTTGCTCTCCATCAAATCTGCCAGACGCAACAACACTCGCGCTCGCTCGCCAGCGGTACGCGACGACCAGTCCGGCGCTGCGGCACGCGCCGCCGCAATGGCGTCGTGCGTATCTGCGACAGAAGCCTCAGACACTTCGTCGAACACCGACCCGTCAGAAGGATCGCGCAGGACACGCACACCCCCTGTACCAGCTCGGCTCACCCCACCGATGTGTACGCCAAGCGTCATGATGATTCCCTACCCCTCGAAAGATGTTCTGATACAAGCATTTCGCGACCAAAAACTTAGCTCGTGAACCCAACGCCGAACCGATCGAGCAAACTCAACCAAACGCCCCGCCGCCCGCTTACGTCTTCACGAGCGAGGGCGGCGCGAGTGGCCTGAACTATCGGGTACCGCATCGGCTCGGGTGGAAACGGCACCGCTCGCTGCTGCACCATCCCGAGCGCCGTACGCTCGGTCTCGATGCCAGACAAAAGGTCCAAGGCAACCTGGGCGCCGAAACGCGAAGCCCCAACACCGAGCCCTGTATAGCCGACTGCATACGCAACACGACCCTCGTACGCGGTACCGAACACCGGCGTGAAACGTGATGTCGTATCAATCACACCGGCCCATCGATGGGTGAAGCGCAGATCCTCGAGTTGCGGAAACGTAGAAAAGAAGTGACTGGCCAGCAACTGGAATGACGACTCGCGTTGCTCCAAGTCAGGCGACGTACGGCCACCGAAGTAGTAGATGGCGTCGTAGCCCCCAAACAGGATGCGATCGTCGGGGGTGCGGCGGTAGTAGTGGAACTGGTTTCCGGCATCGGTGAGACCCTGCGATTCGGACCATCCGATCGCTGAGATCTGTTGCGGGGTAAGCGGTTCGCTCACAAGAACGTGGTCGTGCACCGGCAAGATGTAGGAGCGGAGTCTGCGCAGCAACGGCGGGAAAGCGTTGGTTGCGAGAACCAGTGACTTCGCCTCGACCGCACCGTGCGCGGTGTTTGCCACAACACCGCGTTGCGATCGATCAATGCGCACCACTGAGGTGTCTTCATGCACGCGTACCCCGAGCGTCAGCGCATGCCTGAGTAGCCCCCACACCAAGGCAACTGGGTCAAGCAGGCCGCTACCGGAACGCACACGCAACCCAGCGCGATAGGTCGGCGAGTGAACGTCGGCCTGCACTGCGTCACGATCCAGGAGAACCGACTGCTCTCCCATCTGCTCGTGCAGCTCATGGGATGGAGCGAGCCCTGCCACCTGATGATTGGTGACAGCCAACACCGTCTTACCGGTCAGCGTCAGGTGCGCGTCGATACCCAAATCGTCAATGAACGCAGCCATTTCTCGGATGTTCTGACGGCCGAGGCGAAGCAGGGTTGGCATCTCGTCAGGCCAATTGGCTAGGCCGTGCGCAAGACCATGGGTAAGAGACTCTGAGATGAAGCCACCATTGCGTCCTGATGCACCATGCGCGACCCGACCGCCTTCGAGGACAACGACATCACATGAGGGATCCCGAAGTTTGGCCTCAATGGCAGTCCACAGGCCGGTAAATCCGCCCCCGACGACCACGAGATCTGCGCGGGCTGCCGATGTGAGCGGAGGACACAGCGGCGGAGCGCCTGGACGATCAAGCCAATAGACCTGGCGCTGCACATCAGCGAGTGCCGCAGCTGGGATCGATGCCGGAGTCACGGTTGGCACGAGTAGCCATCAGTGATGAAGCCACGGGCGATTACACACGGCTGGAACAAAGTCACGCGGAGAGCACCACAGCTTTGGCGGGATCCCATGACAAATGCACTTCGGCGTCTCGAACTGCACTCGGCGCACCCTGACGTGTGAGCAGCACCGGAACATCGTGGCCAGCAACCGTGATGGCGACGGTCGACACTCCCCCGAAGAACTGTGTTTCGATGACTCGTCCGCTGAGCAGAGCGTCGCGTGGTTCGACGAGCACAGTGTCTTCCGGCCGCACGAGAAGCCGCGACGCCCCAGAGATGGGCTCGCCGACTACGACCCCCGGCAGTGTTCGTCCGGCGAATCGAATTCCACCGGTGACGGCATCACCTGCGAAGAGATTGCTGGTGCCAATGAACTGGGCGACGAAAAGATTGCTTGGTCGCTGGTACAGATCGACGGGCGAATCGACTTGCTGAACGGTGCCCTCATGCATGACCGCGATGCGGTCAGCCATCGACATCGCCTCTTCCTGATCGTGGGTGACGACCACGAAGGTAATCCCAACGTCGTGTTGCAGTCGCTTAAGTTCCAACTGCATCTCCGCGCGAACCTTGCGGTCTAGTGCCGAGAGCGGCTCATCGAGCAGCAGCAGCCGCGGTCGTTTCACGATGGCCCGGGCAAGTGCCACGCGCTGACGTTGACCGCCAGAGAGTTGGCTCGGGCGTCGCTTCGCTAATTCGCTAAGCCCCACTGTCTCAAGGACTTCGCCGACTCGGGTGCGCACCTCAGCCTTCGCAGTGCCCTCGCGCTCAAGGCCGTAGGCAACGTTGCGCTCGACCGACATGTGCGGGAAGAGCGCGTATGACTGGAACATCAGATTGACCGGACGGCGGTGCGGCGGCAATGCGAGGAGATCGGTGTCCCCGAGAAGTACCTGACCTGCATCAGGCTCCTCAAATCCAGCGAGCACACGTAACAGGGTGGTCTTGCCACAGCCCGATGGACCGAGCAGAGCGAAGAACTCGTTGTCGCGGATGTCGATACTGACGTCATCCAAAGCGACGACGTCGCCGAACCGACGGGCTATACGTTGAATCGAGACGAGTACATCGCCTTGGGTTGTCATACCGAATCCGTAAGTCGAGTGAGGCGTTGGGCGGCCAGGACAGCAGTAAAGCTCACGAGCATGAGCAAGCTGGCCAGAGCATTGATCTCAGGAGTCACGCCGAATCTCACCATCGAGTAGATGACTATGGGCAAAGTTGGAGTCGATGGGCCGTCGGTAAAGAACGCAATGACGAACTCGTCGAGCGACAACGTGAACACAAGCAGTGCACCCGCGATGATCGCGGGCATGATCGAGGGCACCGTGATACGAAAGAAGGTTGCTACTTGGCCAGCGCCTAGATCACGTGAAGCCTCTTCGAGTGATGGGTCTGTCTGCGACAAACGGGCTCGCACAACTGCGGCCACGAACGCCATGCCGAAAACCACATGGGCAAGCAGTACCGAGTGCAAGCCCAGAGTCACGGAGATGAGGGAGAGGAAGACCAGCAATCCGATTCCTAGGACGATGTCTGGAACGATCGCCGGTGCCAACGCGAATGAGTCGAGGAAGCTCGAATTCGAGTGGCGCTGGAGCCCGACAGCAATCAGGGTCCCAAGCGCAACCGACAGCACAGTGGCCCCGGCCGCGACGACTAACGTATTACCTAAACCCTTGAGCACGTTCTGATCTCCGGCCAACACTGCATACCAGTGGGTGCTCACTCCACCCCAACTGAACGGAGACTTTGACGCGTTGAAGGACATGATGACCAGCACCACGACTGGCACGTAGAGGAAGACGTACGTGAGAGTCAAAGGCAATCGAAGCCAACCGATCCTGGTCATGTTCGCCCTCCGCCATTGAGCCGGCGGGTCACCCACGACTGAAGGGCGAAGAGAGCCACAAGGAACATGATCAGAGCGAGCGCAAGGACCGCCCCGAAGGGCCAGTCACGGGCCTTGAGGAACTGATCTCGAATCAGGTTTCCGACCATCACAGTCTTACCGCCGCCAAGCAACTCAGGGATGATGAAGTTGCCCATGCTCGGCACGAAGACGAAGATCGAACCGATGATCGCCCCTGGAAGGGTGAGGGGCAGCGTGACATCGCGAAAGGTTCGCCAGGGCGAAGCCCCAAGATTCGCGGCGGCCTCACGCAACTGCGGATCGAGACGCTCGATTGATGCATAGAGCGGCAGGATCATCAGCGGGATGTAGGCATACAACAGCCCAGCAACTACCGCACCACGCGTGTACAACAACTCAAGCGGCTGATGAATGAGCCCAGCCCCCACCAACGACTTGTTGATCGGCCCCTCTGAGTTGAGCAGCACGATCCATGCATACGTGCGGATAAGGAAATTGGTCCAGAACGGCAAAACCACAGCGATCAGGGCGATGGTGCGCCACTTTGGGGCGAGCTTTGCGATGCCATACGCCGTGGGATAGCCAAGGGCGAGGGCTAGAACCGTGGTAATCGAAGCAATGACAAGGGAATTGCCAAGCACGCTTAGGTAGATCGGGTCGAACGCGCGGATGAAGTTCTCAATGGTCGGCTGATAGACGACGCCACCGAACCGGCCCCGCTTAAAGATTGTGAGCGACAAGATCAGCAAGACCGGAATCGCCATGAACGCGATCAGGTATCCGATACCTGGCCCGAGAAAAACCACGCGCTCGACCCGAGCGCGGCGCCGTGAGGCACCGCGCCCGGGGACGAGGTCAGCAGAAGTCATCAGCTAGCAGTGACCTCGGTCGCGATCTTCGTGTACATAGGTCCAGCATCGCCTAGGTCTACCAAGCCTTCCTGCTTCAACAGGTCGGTCGGGGTGAAAGCCAGGTTGGGGTAATCGACCTCAAGCGCTGGTGCCACCAAGTCCATCGCGGCCTTATTGGGCACCTTGTACAAGATGTTCTCGACGACCCACGACTGCACCTTTGCACCGAGGATGTAGTTGATAAGTGCATGGGCAGCTTCCTTGTTCTTCGACGTCTTGAGGATGACCATCGTGTCGGCCCACAAGTCACTGCCTTCCTTGGGAACCACGAACTTGATGTTCTTGTCCTTGGCGATTCCGTAGTTGCACCAGCCGTCCCACGCCTCCACCATCAACGCTTCACCTGACACAAGCCGGTCGTAGAACGTGGTGTCGTCGTATGCGAGAAGGGTGGGCTTGGTTGCGATGAGTTTTGCCTTCACCTGATCCATCTGAGCCGGATCGGTGGTGTTCGCGGAAAAGCCAAGTGACTTCTGAGCGGGGAGCATGAGCCAACGTTCGGTGGCGAGCATCGTGGTCTTACCCACCAACTCGGGCCTCGGGCTCAGCAGGTCGTTCCAGCTGTCCGGGGTGAAACTCAACTTGTCGCTGCGGTAGCACAAGCCTGTCGTGCCCCAGGAGTAGGGAACTGAGTACTTGTTGCCAATGTCGTAAGGAAGCTTCGTAGCCTCTGGGTAGAGGTTTGCAAGGTTCGGGATCAAGTCGGCATGGATCGGTTCGAGCAAGCCCTGCGCGGCAAGCGCCTGGGCGTACTGCCCTGAAACAAACGCAACATCGATGCCTGAATCAGTGCCTGCTGTGAGCTTGGCAACGATCTCTTCGTTAGTCGCGTGAGTGGTGACCGTGACCTTGGGGCCGACCTCTTTTTGGAAGTTCGCCGGCAGATCATCAGGCATGTACGCGGCCCAGTTGGAGACAACAAGTGATTGAGTCTTGAGATCTACGCTCGGATTCAACGAATCGCTGGGCAGAGCCGAAGCATCGCCGGATCCCCCGCCATTACCGCCACATGCGGCTAGAACGAACATCGAGGCTGCAGCTGCCACCGCAACCAAGGTCGTTCGGCGCGGGGTGTGAGTGTGTCGTCGCATAAGTGAACTCCCCATCAAACCAATTATCCGAGCACCTCAGTCAGAGGTTCGGCCCCGACGAGCGCCGGTGTGCCGGAGTGTTGCACTCAAACTCAGATCTGCGCAAGCACATTTGTATATGGAAACAAAGACGTTATGGATTGTTCTTGAATTCGGATTCAAAGAATTCGCGGGCACATACTCTGGTAACCAGCACTAGACACCGGTAGTGTTCGGCCCTCGGAGGGACTCCAATGGCTCGCCCCAAACGTCGTGTAGAGCGCCGCGCCGATCTCGTCGAGGCGGCGCGACGAGCCATGCTCCAACACGGTACCTCCGTCCGCCTTAACCAGGTGGCAGAACAGGCAGGTCTGACCTCCGGCGCTGTCCTCTACCACTACCCCGATCTGCAGGATCTGCTGCTCGATGCAAACCGCGCAGGTATGGAACGGTTCTACGACGGTCGGCTACGAGCTATCGAAGGACTCAACGACCCTGCCCAGCGGCTCATTGTCACAATCGCTTCGGGACTGCCGATCGACAGTGACGACGATGGCGTCCGGCTGCTCTGCGAACTCGGTGGAGCGGCAGCGCGCAGCACCGTCTACGCCGCGCTGTTGACTTCGCTGTATGACCGCCAAGTCGCGATGTACCAAGTGATTCTGGAATCGGGGGCCGCCCAAGGGGTCTTCGTCCTAGCCGACTCATCGCTGACTATCAGCAGAAACCTCGTTGCACTTGAAGATGCCTATGGCTATCGGATGATGGCCCGACATTCAAACATCGACCACGATGTCGCCACGCGGCTCATCGTCGACTACGCGCGGTTGGCAACCGCGCATCCCCTGCCTCTCGACATCCTGACCACAATCGGCAACTCCACGCAGAAGAATGTGAAGCAGACATAACTATCGCGCGATGCCTCGTACCCACCGTCGACCGTTACGAAGGAAGTTCCGATGACTCCTCGCCCACTCACGATTCTGTTCATGCCCGAATCCGCCTACGGCCCAACGAATCAGTGCATCGGCATCGGCGACGTGCTCCGCAGGCGCGGACACCGCGTCGTGTTCGCAGCCGAGTCGTCATGGAAGGGCAAGTTGGCAGCGCTTGGCTTCGAGGAGGATCTGGTCGATCTGGCACCAGCGCCCGAACCCACAGAAGACGGCAACGACCAGGACGCTGGACAGTTCTGGAAGGACTTCATTCGCGACACATCACCTGAGTTCCGAAAGCCGACGGTCGATCAGTTGGAGACCTTCGTCAAACCCACCTGGCAAGCACTTATCGACGGCGCGATGTACTGCGAGCCGCAACTGCGGGAGATCATCGGTCGCGTCAAACCTGATGTGATCGTTGAGGACAACGTGCTCTGCTTCCCCGCGCTGGTCACCGCAGGTGTGCCCTTTATCCGCATCGTCTCGTGTAATCCCCTCGAGATGAAGGGCACTGGAGTCGCTCCTACCTTCTCCGGCCTATCGGCAGCCGACACCAGTGAATGGGCATCGTTCCGAGATGCCTATGACCGCACTCATCGCGACATGTGGGAGGCGTTCAACATCTGGGCGATTTCCCAGGGGGCGCCTGCACTTGACGACCTCGAATTCATCCATACCTCGCAGCAGGCAAACCTGTATGTGTTCCCGCTAGAAGCCGACTACACCGACCTGCGTCCCCTCGACCCCACGTGGCACCGCATGGACTCGAGCGTGCGCGAGACCGACCAGGTGTATGAATTGCCAGCGCTCGTGGCCCAACGTCCTGCCGATTCGGCTCTGATCTACCTGTCGCTCGGGTCGCTCGGTAGCGCCGATGTCGACCTGATGAAACGGCTCATCGCCGCACTCGCACTCACGCCACATCGCTACATCGTCAGCACAGGACCTCAGCACGAGTCATACGAGCTCGCAGACAACATGGTGGGCGCCGAGTTTCTGCCACAGACCACGATCATTCCGCAGGTCGACGCAGTCATCACGCATGGTGGAAACAACACCACCACTGAAGCCCTCCATTTCGGTAAGCCAATGATCGTGCTTCCGTTGTTCTGGGATCAGTACGACAACGCACAACGTGTTGATGAGAAAGGATTCGGCGTTCGGCTCTCAACGTACGAGTTCACCGACGAGGACATGCGGGCTGCACTCACGACCGTTCTGAATCCCGAGATGCGCGCCCGCCTGGTTGCTGTTGGCGAGCGGATTCGAGCCCGAGACGGCCTTCGCGTCGGCGCTGACGTCATCGAATCAGTGGGCAATTCATTCGTCTCCGGTGGCGCCGCCACGTGAACCGCTCGCTCGACGCTCTGGTTGCTAGTGCATCAGGTGAGATCGTCGTTGCAGAGGGATCGCGGCGGGCTGCGATTCATGTAGCTGTCCCACTTCGACTCCTCGACTCCCTCGATCTCGGTGACGGCCGCTACCTCGCGGTAGTGCAAGACGGCACCGGCTACAGATGGACCACACCGCTCATTCGTTCTGCCGACACGATTCGACGAGCGCACCCTGGCGACGGAGTGGCAGAGGCTCTGGTAAGCCTTATCGCGCGCCAATCAACGATCGATTCCGAAGCCGGTGGGTTCCTGCTGACTTCTTGGACGACGGAGACACCACACGGAGAACGCGGTATCGCAGCCGATCAGACCAACGAATCGCTCGTGGTTGGTGAACGCGCAATCGTGAAGTGGTCGATACGACTAGCAGATGACGACACCAGTGGACATCCTGCGCCACAACGGATTTCCGCACTCGTGCAAGCAGGCTTAGGTGACATCCCACGCCCGCTCGGAATGGTGCAGTGGCGAGCCAACGCACTGGCCACGCCGGCCCTCATCGCCGATGTAGCTGCGTTTCTTGAAGGGGCCGTCGATGGGTGGCAATGGGCCGTCGCTGACGTGACTTCTCTGGCGCGCAACGAAATCGACATGAATTCAGCGGTGCAACCGGCCAAGAAGATCGGCGCACTCACAGCACGACTCCACGTTGCACTGGCAATGTCTGGGCAAGAAGATGCCGACTCCCGTCGGGTGAGTGAATGGAAAGGCCGAGCGCTCGCAGACCTTGCCGAGGCTGTTGCCATCGTCGATGGACCTGAGGGCCAGCGGCTCTCTGCCAGAGCACTGGCAATCGCAGAGTCTTACGACGCATTCGACGAGGTGATCGGCACTCCACTGATCGACATCCACGGCGACTTCCATGTCGGGCAGATCTTGCGATATGGCGAGCCGCACGAGTACGCAGTCACCGACTTTGACGGCAATCCGGTCTTGCCACCCTATGAGCGAGTGCAGCGCATGCCCGCAGCACTCGACATCGCCGGAATGCTCGCTGCCCTAGACCATGTCGGACGCATCGTTCTCAAGCGCATCGTGGAGGCCGACGATCGCCTCGTACGGACGTGGATAGCTGCCGCCCAGGCTGCGTTCTACGACGAGTACATCGATACATTGACCACGTTGGGAGCCGCAGACCTCTTCGATGCGCGACTCATCGCACCCTTTCGACTACAACAAGAAGTGCGCGAGTTTCTCTACGCTGTAAAGCACTTGCCGCTGTGGCGCTATGTGCCCGATGGTGCCCTGGCTGACTTGATCCCAGACCCCGCAACGAATACGGAGTAGCCGTGGATCCCGTTCTCTTCGCTGCTGATCTGGCTGCCAAGCCAGCGACCCTGCGTGCCCTCGCCGATCATCTTGACGGCTCGACACCGTGGTCTGCGCTGCCAGCCGCAAGTCGAATTGTGTTTGTCGGAATGGGTTCCTCGATGTACGCCGCGTCGATCGCCGCTGCTCGCCTCCGCGCTGCTGGCGTGAACGCCGTCGCGGAGCTTGCAAGCAGTGACCTGTTACCAGAGCCAACACCAGGCACGGTCGTAATCGCTGTGTCCGCCGGTGGTGGCTCACGTGAGACGAAGGCTGCTGTCGAGCACTATCTGCAACGTTGCCCGGTGGTGCTACTCACCAACAAGCCCGAATCCGACCTCGCGAGCCAGGTCGACGCTGTCGTCGATATGTACGCCGGTGTTGAGGAAGGCGGGGTCGCGTGTCGATCCTTCCAGCACACGTTGATCATGTTGCTGGCGCTCGAGTCGCACTTGGGTGCGTCGAAAGTTGACCCGGCCGGGCTTGCGCGATCAGCAGCAAGTGCATCAGCCCACTTGCTCGAGACGTGGCGTTCGTGGTTGCCGCAGACACGGCACCTACTTTCCGGACCCAACGGCATCCACGCCGTAGCCCCTGCCCACCGGCTGTCGTCGGCGGCGCAGTCTGCGTTGATGCTTCGCGAGGGTCCCCGAGTAAACGCCGTGGCTTGTGAGACCGGCGACTGGTCGCACGTTGATGTTTACCTCACCAAGACCACCGACTACCGCATGCTGCTTTTCGCCGGGTCTAGATGGGAGGACGAACTCCTCCAGTGGACCAGCGAGCGGGGCTCCACGATCGTGGTGGTGGGAGCTGATCTCCCCCAAGCGGCACAAAGCATCCGATACCCGGGTGATGACGACTCCGATATCGCGCTGCTGTCGGAGGTCCTCATCGGTGAACTCCTTGCCTCCGACCTCTGGCTCAACAAAGACAACTAGTTTCTGGCTTGTTCCTCTCGAAATCAGCGCCAGAAACCGGCAGACTGCGCCCTTAGCGGCCGTCACCGCGCCAGAGGAGCCAGAGGAGTAAGGCCATGATCTTCGCAAGTCCACTACCCGACGTCGAGATCCCCGACATGCCTGTCACGACCTACGTGTTGAGCCATTCAACGGACATGTCAGGTGAGACAGCGATCATCGACGGCCCGACCGGACGAACCCTCACCTACGCGGAACTCGAAGATGGGATTCGCGCGCTTGCAGGTGGGCTTGTCGCTAGAGGCTTCGCAAAGGGTGAAGTTATCGCCTTGATGTCGCCAAATAATCCTGAGTTCGCAGTCATTTTCCATGGCATAGCCATGGCCGGCGGCACGATAACCACCATCAACCCCAGCTACACCTACCAAGAGACGCATCATCAACTCGTCGACTCGAACGCCACAATGTTGATCACGGTGCCCTTGTTCCTTGACGTTGCGCGCAAATCAATCGAGGGCACCAACGTCCGCGAGATTTTCGTCATCGGTGAAGCGGAAGGTGCCACCTCACTCAGTGAGCTTTTTGGTCCACCCCTTGCAGAACATGTGCCAGTTGAGCCAAGCGACGTTGTTGTACTCCCCTATTCGTCGGGTACGACCGGGCTTAGCAAAGGGGTAATGCTTACTCACCGCAATCTGATCGCCAACATCGCCCAGGTAGTGAGCGCTGGCGAGATTACAAGTGCCGACAGACTCATCGCCGTGCTTCCGTTCTTCCATATCTATGGCATGCAGGTGCTGATGAACACCGGGCTAAAGGCCGGAGCCACCATCATCACGATGCCGCGCTTCGACCTCGCCCAATTCCTTCAGCTGCACCAGGATTACGCGATTACCCGATCATTCGTCGCGCCGCCCATCGTGGTCGCACTTGCCAAGCATCCGTTGGTCGACGACTACGACTTGTCCTCGCTAAGCCAGGTCTTCTCGGGTGCCGCGCCGCTTTCGGCCGAGCTCGCGTTGGCGGCCGGCGCACGCATCGGCTGCAACGTCGTGCAGGGCTATGGGATGACTGAACTTTCGCCGGTCTCACAACTGACCCCGCCCAACAATTTCAAGGCCGGATCCACCGGGATCACTGCTCCAAATACGTTCTCTCGCATCGTCGATCCGATCACAGGTAAAGACCTCGGAGTCAATGAGGACGGCGAACTTTGCATCAAGGGCCCACAGGTTATGACCGGCTACTTGAACAATCCGGCTGCGACCGCAGCCACCATCGATCCAGACGGCTGGTTGCACACCGGCGACATCGGTCACTTCGACGAAGACGGCCACCTGTTCATCGTCGATCGACTCAAAGAACTCATCAAATACAAGGGGTTCCAGGTGGCACCCGCCGAACTCGAGGCACTGCTGCTTACCCATCCGGCCGTTGCCGACGCTGCCGTGATCGGCAGACCTGACGAGGAGGCCGGCGAGATCCCGATCGCATTCGTTGTGCTACGGCCCGGGTCAGAAGCCACCGAAAGCGACATCAAGGCATTCGTAGCCGAGCGCGCGGCGACCTACAAGCACATTCATCACATCACCTTCACTGATGCGATCCCGAAGTCAGCTTCGGGCAAGATCCTTCGCCGCATCCTTAAGGAGCCGAGCTAGCGGAACTGACTTTTTGGCCACGGACCATAAAGATTCGTCCATTTCCCAGGGGTTTTCACACCGAAGCTTGTTCTCGTTAGTCGTATCGTCGAAGAATGACTGATGCCTCAGAGAGTCCGCATGCGCCCCTGACTTGCCCGGCCTGCCAAGTGATCGACAAGCTTGACGGTCATGAAGACGGTCGGCTCTTCGCCCTTGAGCACTGGTCGGTACCAAACGAGATGTCGCGCTGGGCGAAGATGGCCAGGGCTCAGGACGAAGTGGCAGATAAGGTCACGAACTTCGCTGGGTCACTGAACTTCGTCTATCTACATGGCGTGTGGTTCGCGATCTGGATCATCATCAACATCGGTCTGATAAGCGCCGGATTGATGTTCGACAAGTACCCATTCGGATTACTCACGATGATCGTGAGCCTTGAGGCGATCTTCTTGTCGACTTTCGTCATGGTCAGCCAGAACCGACAAGCAGCCCGGTCCCAGTTGCGGGCCCAAGTCGACTTCGAATCGAATCTGCAGTCGCTCATTTGGATCGTGCATCTTGCTCAGAAGCTAGACGTCGACATCGTGCACGTCGAGCGGTTGTCCGCAGAGGCGGTAGCTGAATCGCGCAAGGATGAGGGCTGAGCCTAGGTGCCAGTGGGGGAAGTCCGACGCTCACGATCCAACTCGCGGCACCATCCAGATATAGCTGGCGTCGCATCCTCAAGGAGCTGAGCTAGCAAAGCTCGGCGCGTCACGAGCCCGTGACACAGCAGTTGCGAACACATCGTCAATGCCAGTTGCTTGACTGCGATTTCGGCTTCTCCTGCACTTCCAGGACGGGATCCGACAGCACGTTCGAGTCAACGCGAGATGCGACATGTCAGAACTAAGCGACGCAGCTACGCCTGGTCAGGGACCCAACACCGTGACCACAAACGAGGGCATCCCGGACGACGAGCGCACGTTTGCTCCCTCGGCCGAGTTCATCAGTCGATCGGCCATCACAGACCGATCTCTGTACGAGCAGGCCGAGCCCGATCTCCAGGGTTACCGGGCCGAACAAGCCGAGCGCATCGACTGGACGCCGCCGTGGACCCAAGTAGTTGATGACTCGAGGGCGCCGTTCTACCAATGGTTCGTCGGCGGGAGGTTAAACGTGTCGGTGAACTGCCTTGATCGTCACCTCCTGACTCGCGGTGACCAGGTCGCGTACTTCTGGGACGGCGAGCCCGGCGACACCGAATCCATTACCTTCCGCGACCTTCACGCTCGAGTCTGCCGAATGGCCAATGCCTTGCGGGAACTCGGAGTTCGCAAGGGTGACCCGGTCGCGATCTACATGGGCATGGTGCCCGAACTCCCTGTTGCCATGTTGGCGTGCACGCGCATAGGCGCACCACGCACCGTCGTGTTCGCCGGGTTCAGCCGGGCCGTGATCGCTGATCGAATCAACGATCTAGGCTGCACCACTGTCATCACCCAGGACGAGTGTTGGCGGCACGGGCGCACGGTACCGCTGAGGGAGGCGGTGGATGAGGCACTCGTGACGTGCCCATCTGTCACGAACGTGATCGTCACGAGGCGGACGGCGACACCTATCAACTGGGTTGATGGGCGCGATCATTGGTACCACGAGATTGTCGCGAATCAGTCGGCCGAATGTGATCCGGAGCCCATGGACGCAGAGGATCCCCTCTTCGTGCTCTACACCAGTGGGACAACCAGTAAGCCCAAGGGAATCCTGCACGAGGGGCTCCTGGAACCCCCGACAAGGACCGCACCTGGGCCATCATCGAGCGGTACGGCGAGACCATTCTCGACACCTCGCCCACCGCAATCAACACATTCATGAAGTGGGGGGTCCAGTACCTACAGCAGCACGACCTCACGTCTCCTAGGTTCGGTAGGCGAACCGATCAAGCCAGAAGCCTGGAACTAGTACTACACGAATGTTGGCGGTGGCCGCTGTCCCATCGTCGACACGTGGTGGCAGACCGAGACGGGCATGACCATGATCGCGCCGCTGCCCAGGGCCATCGCGCTCAAAGACGGCTCCGCCACTATCCCGCTGCCCGACATTCGGGCAAACGTCATCAATGAGGACGGCACCAGCGTCGAATTCGGGCAAGGCGGGATTCTGATGCTCGATGGTCCCTAGCCCGCGATGATGCGCACTCTCTGGGGAGATGACGAGCGATACGTAAAGACCTACTGGACCCCTACCCCGGTCGAGATCCACATCCTCGGCAACAAGTGTCCGCACTGCGAAGCGCTCGCCGCGCTGTCACACAATCACACTGACGTCAGCGGCCCTCGATGAGGGCTGAGTTCGACCACGTACATCGCGAGCAGGATCAAGCCTCCACCAACCAGGAGGCGCCCGGTGAGGGGATCGCCAGCAATGGCAACACCGGTGATGCCTGCCCAAACCGGCTCACTGGTCATGATGACAGCGGCGCGTGATGACGAGATGTGCACTTGTGCCCACGTTTGCACGCCATAGGCCAAGGCAGATGCGACCACTCCGAGGAACACAATCGCGAGCCAGGTGCCAGCATCTGGAGGAAGCGCCGGGCCACCGTCAAACGCGGTGAGCGCAAGTCCGATGATCGCAGCGACCGACACTTGCACAACCGTCAGGCCGTATGCGATTCCGGCTCGCGACCAATGCCCAAGCACGGCAATCTGCATTGAAAAGCTAAGTGCGGCAACCAAAGTGACGAGCTCACCAGCGCCGATCGAAGCACCATGAAGGGAGAGCACGCCAAGCCCTACAGCCGCGATGACCACACCGGCCCACACGTTCCGCGGTATCCGCACGCGAAACAGCAGCCCGGTCATGATCGGCGTGAACACCACAAACATCCCAGTGACGAATCCCGAGACGGACGCGGCCGTGTGCTGCAGCCCCCATGTCTGTAGTGCATATCCGCCACCGAGCAGAAGGCCAGCGATACCTCCTCGTCGACGATCCACCCACGTCATCTGCAGCACGGATCGCGGGCGTAAGAGCACCATTACCAAAGCCGCGATTGAGAACCGCCACCACAGGAAGGACGACACCGGGATGACCGAAACAACATCTTGGACGAGCACGAAAGTCGCACCCCACACGACTGTCATCGCACCCAATGACCACGAGGCATATGTCGCGCCCGAGCGCGCGTTCGCTGACACCTTGACCACCCTGCCAACCTAGTGGTGATCGACATCAGCAACCGTTCTAGGCTGCGTGCAGGACAACCGCTTGCTGACCGAAGACGCACACCACGTGAGGACTGCTATGACGAGTGCACGCCGTGATGCAGCAAGCCGCATGGCAGTGGCTGCCGACCGGCTACTAGCTTCCCTCGCGACCAAGTCAGAGTTGTTGGCCGACGCCGCGTGGCCATTCGATGACGAAGAGCGTGAACGCTGGTTCTACACACCCACCGATCACGGTGGGGCGAAGATGTCGGATCTGCGATCTAGCCAGCAGCGGGCGGTTATGCAGTTACTCGCATCTGGACTTTCGACCGCGGGCTACGTCACCGCTTCTACCATCATCGGCCTCGACAACGTCCTTGACCATGTCGAAGGTTGGTCGCGTGACTGGGGCCGCGAACGTGGTCGCGATCCGGGTAGTTATTACGTCCGAGTCTTCGGCATTCCCGGTGAAACCGGTACTTGGTCATGGCGCTTTGGCGGCCACCACATTTCAATCAATCACCTGATCATCGACGGCGAACTCGCCGGGGTCACACCACTGTTCTTAGGGGCTGACCCGGCGTCCGCACCGTTGCTGGGCCCCCATCCGCTTCGGCCACTTGCTGGCGCGGAGGACCTGGGTCGGGAATTGGCACGCAGCCTGTCTACAGAACAGCGAGTTCTCGGTATTCCGTCCGCAGTAGCGCCGATCGATTTGGTAGGAGTAAACCGGCCACACTTCGGAGGCGGCTATGGTGACCTGCCCCTAGACCTCCTCGCCGTGTGGCGCGATGAGTTCACCGGGTCGCTCGCTGAAGAGTGCATAGCCATCCAGCGAAACGCGGAGGCGGCAGCCGGCTTAACCGCTGAAAACCTGGAAGCAGTAAGGCTTTTCGCTACCCCTCGCGGGCTTCCGGCCTCAGCCTTGAATCCGAGTCAGCGCGAACTCCTGCGTGCTCTGCTCGACGTCTACGTACATCGCATCCCCGATGATCTTGCCGACGAGCACGCCGCCCGCTACGCGTCCGAGGCCGACCTCGACTCAATGCACTTTCTCTGGACCGGCGGTCTCGAACCTGGGCAGGGTCATTACTACCGCGTGCAAGGCACGACCCTGCTAGCCGAGTACGACAACACCCAACGAGGCGCAAACCACGTGCACACCGTGTGGCGCGACCTACTCAATGACTTCGGCCAAGATGCACTAGCGGCGCACTATCGAGACAGGCATTAGCCGCGCAACAATGTGATGAAGTGCCTAGTCGTGGCTAGGTCCGATTAGGTAC
>CAIXFH010000137.1 GCA_903918645.1 uncultured Actinomycetes bacterium
CATCAACGCATCGTTGTGCGAACCCATGATGAAGTGCATGAGCACCAAGGGATTCATAACGCCGAGCCATAGCGCCTTCGACCCGTCGATTCCGTTATGGAACGCCAACCTCGGCACGTAGTACGCAAGTAGGGCGACCCCTGCGACAGCGAGAAGTCGGAACAGCACCACCGCTAGGTATGGGCCATCGCCCACAACTGCAGCGATGCCTCGAGAAAGAGCCAGGAAGATCGGACCGTAGGGGGTAGGAGTTTGGCTCCACATGGGGTCTACCCCATCGCGGAACCAGCCGGGGATCGAAGCGACACCGTTGGTGTAGGGGTCGACGCCCGCCAACACCAACTTGCCCTGCGCGTAGTACGAGTAGACGTCTCGGCTGAACAGTGGCGGCGCTAGAACGAGTGGAGCGATCCACAGCGCAAGGGCACTCCAGAGCCGGCGAACATTGCGAATATGACCGCTCAGGACATCAGCACCGAGGACCAGCCAGGCCTGCAAGAGCAACGCGCCGCCCATGATCACCGAGGCTCGCGACACGAAAGTGCCGACATCGGTGGTGCGCAGGACATGCACCAAGGGGAAGTCGACTAGACCCTCTAGCGGGAGCCAGCCCACGCCCAAGGCGCCAATAGCGATCACGGAAGTGGCGAGCAGGCCGGGGACGATGTACCGGAGGGTGAAGGCCAGTGCAGAATCCGAATCGGCAAACTCGCTGTCAACGGAATACGGCGCGGTCACGTGCACAAGGGTACAAGCGCACGGTGGCCCTAGATCCATTGTTGGGTCTGATCGGGCGTGATCCGCGTCTCGTCGTAACCGAATCGCAATCCGTCTGGGGCTTATAAGCCGGTATCGGCTAGTGGAAGTAGCTTGGTCGGTACGACGGATCGGGCCCGGTAATGCGTTCAGCCGCAAGGCGTCCCGACACCAGAACCATGGGCACTCCGACGCCCGGCTGGGTGCCTGAGCCGGTGAAGACGACGTTCTCGCCATAGAGATTCGACGGACGGAACGGCCCGGTTTGCACGAACGAATGTGCGGCCGCGAAAGGTGCACCGCGTTCGAGCCCACTGGCTTGCCAGTCAAGTGGTGTTGTCACATGCTCAAGTTCAATCGACTCGCCGAACCCGATGTAGCCGCGTTGCTCGAGAGTTCGTACGACCTCGTCGCGATATCGAGGACCGGTAACTCGCCAGTCGATGTCGGCATCGAGATTGGGCGTGGGGAACAGGACGTAGTAGATCTGTTTGCCCTGCGGTGCCAACGCAGGATCGGAGTAGGTGGGATTTGTCACCAGGATGCTTGGATCGGTCATGAGTCGGCGCTCGTCGATGAGTTCGCGGAACACTCCGTCCCATGAGCGTCCAAAGTGAATGTTGTGGTGTGCAGTCTTCGAGTAGGTAGCCGATGATCCAGCCAGCAGCAGGAAGCAGGACGGCGAGTACGTGAGCCTGCGTACGTTCCATGGTTCGCGCCCAAGCAACTGCTTGTACGCCACGGGTAGATCGGGGTTAAGGACCACCACATCGGCTGTTATTCGTTCGCCGTCGGCGGTGCGGACCGCGACAGCGCGCGATCCATTCATCTCGACGTCGGTGACCTCGGTGTTGTAGCGAATCTGCACGCCGTGCTTCTGCGCCGCACCCGCCATGGCCCGCGGCAGGGCATGCATACCGCCCTTCGGGAAGTACACGCCAGCGACTGAATCCATGTAGGCGATGACGGCGTAGATGGCCAGTGCCTGCTGAGGAGAGAGCCCGGCGTACATCGCCTGAAAGCTGAACAACCGCTCAGTGCGCGGATCTTTGAGGTACTGCCGAACCTTCGGGGCAAGTCGTCTAAACCCGCCAATAGCAACGAGTTTCGCGAGGTTCTCAGTGAGCAGATCGACCGGAGTGTCGATATTGGTGTCGATGAAATCGCGCATCTCATAGCGATACAACTTCGAGACGAACTCAACGTACTTGCGGTAGCCGTCGGCCTCAGCAGGTGAGATCACGCGCGAAATCTCCTCGGCCATGGCATCGACGTCTGAGTGCACGTCGAGTTGCGAACCGTCGGGGTAGAACGCTCGGTACAGCGGCTCGACCGGCATGAGCTCGAGCCAGTCATACATGTTCTCGCCGACGGCATCGAACGCGTCGTGGATGAGGTCGGGCATGGTCAGCACTGTTGGCCCGGTGTCGAACTTGTATCCCGAGTCGTCGATCAGTCCGGCTCTGCCGCCTGGCACAGATTCGCGTTCGAGGATGGTGACGCTTCGACCAGCGCCGGCGAGGCGTAGCGCGCATGAGAGCCCTGCCAAGCCAGCACCAACGATGACGACGTGGTCGGTGCTTCCTTTGACAGTCCGTGGTGATCTTCCGAGCAGTGACATGCAGGTCAGCCTAGGCAGGTGAGCCGGGATTGGCCCGTTGGGAGTTCAGCCGATAGCTCCACCGATAGTTGCGCCGATAG
Organism: uncultured Actinomycetes bacterium; assembly: GCA_903918645.1. Classification (GTDB taxonomy): domain Bacteria; phylum Actinomycetota; class Actinomycetes; order S36-B12; family CAIYMF01; genus Longivirga. Next base: position 2,458 of record CAIXFH010000137.1, read on the forward strand.
TTCGGCAACGTGCAAAGAGGGTGGCTGGGTTGACATGGCCGGGGGGCTAGACCGAACGAGCCGTGGCGGCGTGCGCAAGTCCGATGAGAACCTCACGTGCTGATTCGTCGATGTCTGCGGAGTCGAGTGCCGCTAACGATTGCAAGGTGAGCTGCTCTATTAGCGCCTCGACGTGCGCAAGTGCGCCGGTCTGGGTGATGACTTCACGTAAAGCCGCGACGCCAGCTGCGTTGAGCGCCGGGTCGCCAAGGTTTGCGCGGATCAGGCTCTGTTGCCCTGGGCTCGCAGATTCGAGCGCGGTTGCCACAAGGACCGTTCGCTTGCCTTCGCGTAGATCGTCGCCTGCTGGCTTACCGGTCTGCGCTGGGTCGCCAAATACCCCGAGCACGTCGTCGCGGAGTTGGAACGCCTCACCCAGGGGTAGGCCATAGCCGGAATACGCGACGATGAGTTGGTCGGGAGCGCCGGCGAGGGCGGCACCAAGATGCAAAGGCCGCTCGATCGTGTACTTGGCCGACTTGTAACGCACGACCCGCATTGCCCGCTCGGCTGAGCCGCCGCCGACCGCCTGCTCGAGCAGGTCGAGGTACTGGCCGGCCATGAGTTCGGTGCGCATGACGTCGTAGACCCGCTTGCCGCGCAGAACCGATTCAGCAGGCAGGCCGCAGGTCATCAGCAGCTCGTCGGCCCAGGACAAGCAGAGGTCGCCGAGCAGTATCGCGGCGCCCAGCCCGAAGCCTTCGGACGAGCCGAGCCACTCGCTGCCGCGGTGCAGAGTCGCAAAACGTCGATGTGCGGCCGGCATGCCTCGTCGAGTGTCGGAGCCGTCCATGACGTCGTCGTGGATCAGCGCGCATGCTTGGAGGAGTTCGAGGGCGGTTGCGGCAGCCACGGCCTGCTCGTTGTCGGCGCCGCCGGCGCCGCGCCAACCCCAGTAGGCGAAGGCTGGACGTAGCCGCTTGCCACCCCGGAGCAGATCGACGAGTGCCTCCGAGAGGGGGGCGAGGTCACTGCTGACGTCGTCGAGCAGAGTCACTTGCTCGGCCATGAAGTCGTCGAGGCGCTTCTGTACGCGGACGCGTAGGTCTTCAGCGTCCAGCGGCGAGCGGTTCGGATCGACAGTCATGATGGTCAAGCCTAGAGCCATGCTCGGCCAACAGCACTTCTGGTGGGCGCAGAAGTCAGCGCCGACGACGATGTTGCGGCAAGATCGCGTCCATGGGCAGATCAGTGACGGTTACCGGGTATGGCCGTGCGAGCGGCACCTACGACGAAGCAACGTTGCGCCTCGCGGCTGTTGCGCGGGCGGCGAATCCTGGCGATGCCACCGCGCGAGTGACCTACGCGATGGGGTCGATGCGTGATGCAGTGTTGCGCGGTGGCGTCCAGGAGCATTCGCTCTCAACAACAAATGTCACCCTCTCTCCGGTACATGACCCCTGGCCCACCGTGGTGGGCTATGAGGCAACCCTCGGTTTGGCGGTGAAGGTCAACGAACTTGCCCACATCGGCACCCTGCTCGTCACCTCCGTTGAGGCCGGTGGCGACGGTGCGCGTGTCGATGGAATCGAGTTCACGTACCGCGACCCGGCGCTCATGCAAAGCCGAGCCCGCGAGTCTGCCTTCCGCGACGCGCGAGACAAGGCAGAGCAATTCGCCGGCCTCGCCGGCCAGGTGTTGGGCGAGGTACGTCGAATCGTGGAGGGCGGCGGTGTGTCGCCGATGACCAAGGGCCGCGCTATGGCATTGGCGGCCGATGCGGGTGCTCCGATCGACGCAGGGGAGGGAACCCTCACTGCAGTGGTCACTGTCTCCTGGGCCCTCGGTTCGGCGATGTGATGGCTCGGGCTCTCCCCTCACGCCAGGAGTACCTCACCCGCTGGCAGGAGTTGCATGGCGGTTTCGATCCACGATCCTCGCGCTTTGTCGGCCCATGGTTGTCGATGGTGTACATGCTTGCTCGTCCGCTCGCGCAGGTTGGTTTGTCGCCAGACTCAGTCACTGCGCTCGGGCTTGTTGTTTCCGCGTTCGTCGTTGTGCTCTGCTGGCTCGGCGGCTGGTGGGTGATCGCCGCTGCCGTGGTTGTGGGGATCTCAGGGGTATTCGATTCTCTCGACGGTGCAGTCGCGGTACTCAGCGATCGTGCCACTCGTTGGGGGTCAGTGCTCGACTCGTTGGTTGATCGGATCAGCGACGCTCTGTACCTCGTCGCATTGTGGCTTGTGGGCGCACCTGCTTGGGTCTGTGTGGCTGCTGGTTTCGCCCTCGGATTACTGGAGTACACCCGGGCTCGCGCGGCTGCTACTGGGCTCGACGAAGTCGGGATACTGACCGTTGGCGAACGCCCGACTCGGGTCACTGTGGCCGCGATGTTCCTTCTCGCTGCAGGGATTTACCGCAGTGAGTCGGTCTTTTGGGCCACTTCTGGTGCAGCGGTGCTGCTATTGGTGTCGGGCATTGGCTTTGGGCAGCTCGTGGTGCTGGTGCGGCGCCGACTGCGCTGATCTTGGGTGCGCAATTGGTCAGTTCTAGTCAGCGCGTACGTCGAGTCCGATCGAGGTGACTATCTGCACCGCTTGCTCCCAGCCGATCACCGCGCGTCGCAGGTCGACCGTTGCCGGGTCGAGGGTCGACAGGTTCGATCCGCGCAGGTCGCACTCAACCAAGCTGGCCGCTTGGAGCGAGGCCCCAGTGAAATCGATATCGCGCAGCGAAGCTCCATCGGCACGGACCCCGCTCAGATCGGCTTCGCGCATGCGGATGTCACTGAAGTCGGCGGTGCGCAGGTCGGCACCAGCAAGACTGACGAACGACCAGTCGCCGCCGGTGACCTTCAGCATCGAGAAGCTCGAGCGTGAGAAGTTGCTGCCGATCATCTTGCAGCCGGTGAACTTCGCATCGAAGAACGCGCATCCAGTAAAGGTGCAGTTGATGAATGCGGCGCTGGTGTGCGCTGAGGCGTTCAGGCGCACACCACGAAACGCGCAGTCAGTGAAGGTCGAGTTGCTATTGATCAGCTCGGTCATGTCGACGTCAATGAAGGCGACCTTGTCGTAGTGCTCGCCTGAGATCGTGCGGCCTGACCAATCCTGGTCCTGGATCTGCGTTGTGGTGGTTTCGCGTCTGCCACTTGAAGCCTGAGTCATCCGGTACCTCGCCTCACTTCTTCAGGTGATCGTACGGGGAGTTCTCTTGTGGGAGAACAACTTTCGGGCATGGTTAGGCGCGTCCGATTAGATTCGCAACAATCTCCGCTGACATCCCGACAAGGGGTAGACCGCCACCTGGGTGGGCTGATCCGCCAACCAGGAACAGGCCAGGCACCGGTGAACGATTCGCCGGGCGGAGGAAGGCAGCGCGAGATCCGTTGCTGGACGTTCCATAGATGGCACCACCGGGCGCTCGCGTATCTCGTTCAAGGTCGGCTGGAGTGCGAACTTGCGACCACAGCAGCCGATCACGTACGTCGACCCCGCGTTCGGCTAGCACTGTCAAGACTCGATCGCGGTAGGTCTGTGCCAGGCCAGTTGCGGTCCAGTCGATGGTGCCGGTGGCGCCGGTCAAGGAGTGCCGTGGTGCGTTAACAAGTACGAACCACGACTCGTGATCGGAGTCTGGCCGCATCGCTGAATCGTCGGGTGCGCACACGTAGATGGTGGGATCGTCGACCGGTTTTGGATTACGCCCGAAGATCGAGTCGAACTCGGCGTCATAGTCCTGAGGAAACCAGACGTTGTGGTGCCGCAGCCCCGGCGTGCGTCCGCGAACAGCGAGTAGCAGTACGAAGCCTGACAGTGAGAGGGTTGATTTTCCTAAGCTGCGTAAGGGATTACGGGCGCGGTTGTCGCGCACAAGGTCTCGATAAAGATGCGTTGCATCGGCGTTTGACACCACGATGTCGGCATCGATGACACTGCCGTCGGCGAGTCGAACCCCGCTCACACTCGCCGCGTTCGTGAGAACCTCGGCGACGTCGGTGTCGAAACGGTAGGCGACTCCGCGTTCGAGTGTGCGCTCGTACAGAGCGTCTGCGAGCCGGCGGATGCCACCCGCTATGTGATACGCGCCGAAGGTCTGTTCAACGTAGGGGACGGTGGCGAGGGCAGCGGGTGCGCGTCGGGGATCAGAGCCGGCGTAGGTGGCGTATCGATCGACGAGCATTCGGAGTCGAGGATCGTCGAGGTACTGCGCGGCTAGTGAACGCAGGGAGGTGAATGGTGCAACCGTTCGCACGGCTGAAAGATCGCGGGCGAGAGGCAGGAGGTCGCGCACGCCCGAGAGGGGAGACTCCAGGAAAGGTCGGCGAGTTACCTGCCACATGTCAGCCGCACGCTGAGAGAAGGCGCGCCATTGCTCATCGGCATTCCCGCCGAGGGCAGCGCCTAGTGCGGCCGCGCATTGCCCGATGCCAACGCCGGGCATATCCACCACTGTGCCGTCAGGGAAGCGGTAGCTAAACGCTGGATCGAGGTCGAGGAGTTCGACCGAGCTTTCGAGGGGTCCACCAGTCTTGTTGAACAGATCTCGGTAAACAGCCGGGATGGTGAGCAGTGATGGCCCTGTATCGAAGACGAATCCGTCACGTTCAAAGCGTCCGAGTTTGCCGCCATAGGTCGACGACTGCTCAAGGATCGTGACCTCATGGGCTTTGACGGCAAGGCGTGCGGCGACCGCCATGCCGCCCATGCCTGCACCGATCACCACAATTCGTGCCACGAGCAGTGAGCCTAGGTGCTCTGCCCGGGGAGGTTGGTCACGGGAGGTTGCGACCCCGCCACGTGTTCGTTCCCGCCCTGTGCCGTCGCCACGATTCGGCAACGAGTGCGCCGAACATGGCAACCGAAAGTGGATGTGCGAGTGAGTCGGGAATGGCTCGGCCACCGGTGCGGGACGCGACGAGAACTCGTCCGCTGACGCCAGCGGCGTAGCCGGCGGCTCCCCAGCGACGGGCGCTGGGGGTAGGGCCTGCGATCAGCGCGACGCGCGGGACGACGTACAGCCACGACAGCAGTGCTACCACGCCGGCTGATCCAGCCGCCGAGCCGAATGCCGACCACAGCGACTTGGTGTAGCCGTCGACAAGCGCCGAGCCGTTGTCATACATGCGACAGGTGGCGATGTCGGTGCCATCGACGACGACACCTGAACCGCCAGAGCGCTTGATCGCGCGCAGCAGCGCGACGTCGTCGAGGATGTCGTCGCGGACGGCAGCATGTCGACCACTGCGGTGGTATGCCGTTGTGTCGATGACTAGCAGCTGACCGTTTGCCGCGGCGAGTGATTCACGGGCCGAGTGCTCCGCCACGCCCAGTGGCAACATGGTCGCCCACGACCACTGGAGCAGCGGCTGGATAAGGCGAGGCAGTGCGCCTTCTGCGAGTTGGCGGGGGTAGGGCGAGACGAGGTCAAGGTTGGCCTCGCGTAGCAGCGCGATGCTCGCCGCGATTCCATGCGGACTAACCGCGACGTCGGCATCGACGAAGACGAGAACTGAGCCAACTGCTTGTGCCGCAAGGCGTTCGCAGGCCCAGGTCTTACCCAGCCAACCGGTGGGGAGCGCTTGGTCGCCACCGTCGATGACGCGAACTCGCGGGTCGCCTTGGGCGGCGGCAAGGGCGATCTGGGCAGTGGAATCTGTCGAACCGTCGTCGAGAATCAGAATCTCGAGGTCGAGGAGGCCGATGGATGCGACGAGTGCTTTCACGCACGCACCAATGCGGTCTGCCTCATTGCGGGCTGGCACGAGAACGCTGACCGGTTCGACGATCGATGGCGGTGATGCGGAAGGCACTCGCATACGTCGAAGGTTGTACGCCGTGTGCGCGGTGGCCACGCAGGCGCCGATCGCAGCGGTAGCAACGGCCCACTCAGCGACGCGAGTTAGTCGCGACCGGTCCATAGCGCATACGAGTAGGGGATCGCTACTGCGCCCATGATGACTGCGCCCCAGAGAGCAACTCCAGGTCGATGCACGAACACGCCGTTGAGGAGAACGGAGGAGTAGTAGGTCCACAGGTAGAGCAGCGCCGGGACTCCATCGCCCGCAGCGCCGTCGGTGCGGCGTCGTGGGAGGCGGTCGAGCGCCAGCATGATCAGCAGTGAGACGAAGAACCAACCGATGAAGTTTTGCAGTGGCACACCGGGTATGCCGGGAAGTTGGGGTCCGGTGTCGGTCCAGGTCCAGTGGCCTTCGGAAACCATCTGGGGGTCAAGGAACAGATCCCATGAGGCCAGGGCTAGGGCGCCGACGAGTGGTGCACTGAGTAACCCTTGGGCGAGTCGTCGAGCAGCCAGTAGCGCGGGGTAGCTCATCATCGCCCAGGCCATCGGAATCAACAGCGGAACGCCGAGGAGTGCGGGGCCGAGACGGGGGCCGTACGTGTACACCCCGAACGGGAAACTGGTGTTGGTACCGAGGATCTCCGCGATCAGTCCGATGCCCATGCTGATCCCCAGCCAACCCAGGGTCCAGAGCCACTTGCGGGTGATGATCGAGTGCACGACGGTTGCCAGGAAGAACAGCACGACCGAGGCGACAGTGATGGTGTCACGAGTCGAGCCAGCGGTCAGCGGCCAGGCGATCTGGGCCAGGATCGTGAGCGCGGCAAGGATCCATGGGAACAGTCGAACGACCGCGCCGCCATCGCCTCGGCGACGGTCGGCGTGGGGTCCGGAGTACACGCGAACGCTCATCGCGAATGACCCTATGGCCTGGCACCCACGCACGTCGCTAGTGGTGCGTGTTTATTGCGACCAACAGGTCTGGGCCGAACGGGCGACTAGGGCGGGGTCCGGCCGAAAGTTGGGGCGATTGCGCGTCGAAGGTCTCACTGTGTTGGGAGATGAGAGCGCGATATTGCCAGCTGGTCAGTGGGTGCCTTCGGGATCGAGCGGAGTTGTGCCCGTGCGTGTGGGTTCGGCTGTGCCCGCGATCTCGCTGATGTCGGCGCTCTCAACCAACGTGGCGGCACCGACGTGGAGCAACGCGGGCGCCCGGCGTCGGTCGTCGAGTGTGACGTTTGGGCTTACCGGCCGGATCGTGGGTACGGCGCTTGTGACCGCCGCATCGGTGTACTTCGTGGCGATGGATCTGTTGTCGGGGTTCTTTATCGGGCTGATCGTGCTGCCGCCTGTGGCCGGGCTGATTCTCAAGAGTCTGTGGTCGGCGGCACCGACTCGGGTGCCACGCCCGATGCCTGCTGCGCCTTCGTCTGGCAACCAGATCACACCTGGATCCTGATCACGGCTGGGCGCTGAGGGTTTTCGGCACTGCGCTCAGCTCAGCTCAGCTCAGCTCAGCCCTGCCCTGCCCAGCTCAGCTCAGCTCAGCCCTGCGCTGCTCGGCTCTGCTTGTTCTGCGCTGCGCTCGCTCGCGCTTTCAATTGACGTCCAGCGCGTTGTAGGTGCCACGCGAATCAGTGAGGGCGAAGCGGGCGAAGAGCTCCTCGGCGTACCAGCCGGTTTCGTGGGTGCGGCGCGTGACCTCGGTGTGTGCCGAACGTCGATGCGCGAACTCGGTTAGGGCCGAGCCCGAATCCCAGATGCTGAAGGTGCCTTGTAGCCCGACCGGTGCCTCGCCGATTCCGATGGCGTAGCGCATGCCGTCGATCGTGTGCAGGTCGCCAGATACAGGCGGGACAGCTGACCAGAAAGCGCGCCACTGCGAGGTTTTGATTCGCGCGCGCGTGATCGCTGCGACGGGTCCGTCCCACCGATGTGGCAAGGGATCACCGAATGGCGACTGACCGGCCCAGGTGCCGCGAGATACCAACGGGCGCAGTAGAAATCGAGCCTGTTCGTCGGCGAATGAGGACCAAGAGCGATAGCTTGCCGACTGTTCGAATTGGTCGGGGCCGTCGGGATCGGACCAGCAGGTGAGGATGGCCCAGTGCCTTGGATCGGCGTCTCGGGTCGTGAATGTTCGACCAGATCCGGTGCCGAGCATCTTCGCGAAGGTGACCCCCGGGAGGTTGCGAACTGCTGTGCGGTCGATTCCCATCCGAGTCAGTGCTCGTGCGATTCTCATCCCGGAAACACCAAATACGTGCATGCTGACGACGGCCGGAATGTCTTGTGCGGCATCGGGTTTGTTGACTACCTGATAGGCGGGCCTAGGCGTTTGGGGTAGATCGCTGGCCATGAGTCAGCGGCCTGGCTTGGTGACCCCGGCCAACTGGCTGCCGGTGAGGTGCTGCAACGAGTGTTGGGGAATGGCGTGCATTGAAGGGCGGGTACCCGGGGGATTGTCGCCTTGGCGCACTGCAACGGGACTCATCATGCGACTGAGAGTAGAGGCTGATGGCGCATGAGTGCCTCGGAAGGTCCGCGAAGACCACCGGCCTGGCGAGAGGTGGGGGCTTGAGTGCGCCGTTTGGGCTAGCAGTGTGAGCTGGCTGTTTTGGCTAGCGGTGAGGTCGCCGCGGCCCTGAGTTCAGCACCTGCAAACAGTGCCTGAAATCAGCGCTCTTGAGCACAACCGAACATCGATATGTCCAAGGACTTGACGCGCTGTCAGTGGGTGGAGGTACCTTAGGAACTGTTCGTACAGGTGTTCGAGAGAGTCTCCCTGGCTTCCTCATCTCCGGTCCGAACAGATGGAGCCCTCAGGTATCTGTGGTTTCGCGGCTGCAGGTACAGGTGCAGATCGGCTCCAGTGATGGCCCGGTGAGTCCCGGGGCTCGCGGTCTTCGTGGGCTCACCGGCCGTCATTACCCCACGTCCACTCGGTGGACTCTGACCTAGCTAGCCACATGGAGTGAGATGCGTGCTTACGACGACATCATCGATGTACGTACGGCCCCAACAGGTGAGTTTGCGTCGGGTTCGCAGTTCCTGTGGCGTGGCCGGCTTTACGTCGTGCGCAGTGTCCTCGCGCAGTGGATCGAACTCGGACGTTGGTGGACATCGCAGCACGTGGCTTCGGGCACTTCGCAGCACGTGCGCGCACTCACCGAGCCCGAATCACGTTCGATCTCGCAGGCCGTGGGTGCGGTCGAACGCGAGGTGTGGCGGGTCGAGGCCGCATGGGGTGCACACGCTGGCCTCGGGGTTTACGACCTCGCGCATGAGATCCGCGCGCACGGGCATACACACCCCTACCAGTGGCGGCTCGCTCGCGCTCTGGATTGAGCGCGCCACCGCTATTCCCTTCGCTACCAACGATTTTCCGACTTCACGAATATCTGAAATCTGATTTCTGAGCACCAACTGATGAGTACCAACTGATGAGGAGGCCCTAATGTCCGTATCCCTATCTGCATCCCTATCTGCATCTGCATCTGCATCTTCGCTCGCGCCACAGCCACAGCTACAGGTAGTGCCGCTGCGATTGGTCGAGCCGACACCGCAAGCAGCAACCTTGCCAACCTCGATGCTGCTCGCACCAGCGGAGCTACCCACGCATAGCCGCGATCTACTGGCCGGTGCCGCGCGCGAACTCGTGGCTGCAGGCGCCGCAGACGAAAGTGAGTCCCGTTATGCGCACGCCCATCTTGCGGCATTACGCGCAGCTGCAGCGGTACTCGCCGCGCGTGCCCGGCCCCGGTCAAAGCGTGGTTCGCGAGTGCGCAGCGCGTGGGTTCTCCTCGCGGAGGTTGCCCCCGAATTCGCAGAGTGGGCAACCTTTTTTGCGGCTGGCGCTACCAAGCGGGCAGCAGCGGAAGCTGGTTTTCGTGGGGTGGTATCACCGCGCGAGGCTGATGATCTGGTCCGCGAGGTTGAGAGCTTCCTTGAGTTAGTTGCCCGTCGCCTTGGTGTCGCACATCAGGCCATGCTCATCGACCAGGCGACCGGGAGCCCGCTCTCTGGGCGAGGTTTCAGCGCCGGATCAGTACGCGGTTGATCTGTGGCTGATCCCTTCGTCCATCTCCATGTGGCCTCGGGCTATTCGCTGCGCCATGGCGCGAGTAGCCCGGTGGCTCTGGTCGAGCGTGCCGCCGCGCTCGAGCAGGATGCGCTGGCACTCACTGATCGAGATGGTCTCTACGGCGCGGTGCGGTTCGTCTTGGCCTGCCGTGATGCAGGTATCGCTCCGATCCTGGGCGTCGATCTTGCCGTGCATGCAAGTGATCCGGTTGTGTTGGGCTCTCGGGTACGGCGAACTACTGCGGGCCGGTTAGGTGCTGGCCCGACTCTTGCCGAGCGGATGGCCACGACCTCTGCCTCAGGCGCCGGGATTCGACGCACGCCTGTTCGTGGCGGCAGCACTGTCGAGGTACGCCATCCCCGAGTTGTGTTGCTCGCCCGTGGCCGTATCGGCTGGGCGTCCCTGTGCCGGGTGGTGTCGGCTGCGCACTTGGGGCTACAGCCCGAATCCGAGCAGGCACCGCAGTCGCAGTTGCAGGTGCAGGTTCGCGATCTGCCCGAGGCTCGACGCGGGTCGCCTGTTGTCGCAGCCGAGATCATCGCCGAGCACAGTGCGGGGCTCGTTGCGTTACTCGGCCCTGAGTCCGAGGTCGGACGTGCCCTGGCTCGTCGTCGTCCTGATCTAGCACTTGCCGCGCTAGCGCCGTGGCGGGCGATCTTCGGTCGCAGCCTGGCAATCGAGATCGTGAGCCATCGGGCCCGTGATGCCGCCTTGGCCGTCACCGACCTATCGGGTGCGACCACCCGAGGATTGCCCTACTCGTCCACCGCGGCTGCGCGCATGCTCGCCTTCGCTCGCGAGCACGATCTTCCTGCGGTACTCGCTGGTGCTGTTCGGCATGCCGAACGTGATCAAGCGCCGGTGATCGATGTTCTCGATGCCATCCGTCGCCTCGTCCCACTTGACTCGCGGCATCTAGACCGCGCCAACGGTGAGGGCCACCTGTCCAGCGGCGAACACATGCGCCGGGTCGCAGCCGAGGTCGTGCATCTGGCCGGGGTGGCGCAGGGCGAGGCGGGTGAACGACGTGAGGTGGATCGGCTGTTGGCCGATACTCGTCGGCTCGCCGATGTGTGCCGGCTCGATCCAGCAGTTGATCTGGGCATTGGCGAGGTACACGTTCCCGAGCTTGATCTGCTGCTGCCGGCGCGCACCGTCGACTTCAGCGGCGTGCGGCGCGACCGTGGTCCGGCCGCGCTAGCCGCCGAGGCGCTCGCGGCCGATCGGCATTTGCGCGGACGATGTGAGGCTGCACTCACCGAGTACCTCGATCGGTCGCGTCATCCGGTGCATCAGGCTCGTGAGCGGTTAGAGGCCGAACTCGACACGATCTCCACCCTGGGGTTTGCCGGATATTTCCTTACCGTGGGCGAGGTAGTCGATCTCATCCGTGGAATGGATGTACGTGTCGCCGCGCGTGGTTCGGGTGCTGGCAGCCTGGTCAACCATCTGCTCGGGATATCCGGTGTTGATCCGCTTGCGCACGGTCTGCTGATGGAACGGTTCCTCTCACCGCTGCGCCGAGCATTGCCCGATATCGATATCGATGTCGAGTCCGCTCGTCGTACGCAGGTGTATGAACGCATCCTCGACCGATTCGGTGGTGATCGATGTGTGTGCGTATCGATGCGCGACACCTATCGCGTGCGTCATGCGATTCGTGATGTCGGTGCCGCGCTCGGGATGCCGCGCGGTGAGATTGATGCCTTTGCCACCGCCTTCCCACACATCCGTGCGCGCGATGCGCGTTCGGCTCTTGCAGAGCTCCCGGAATTGCGCTCTTCTGGGTTAGGACGTCTTGCGGCACGCGGTGAGCTCGATGGTTTCCTCTCCCTAGTCGAAGCACTCGACGGACTGCCCAGACACATCGCACTACATCCCTGCGGTGTGCTGCTCTCCGATGCCACCTTGCTCGATCGCACGCCGGTTGAAGCAAGTTGGCGCGGGTTTCCGATGAGCCAGTTCGATAAGGACGATGTCGAGGAACTCGGCCTGCTCAAACTCGATGTGCTCGGGATCCGGATGCAGTCCTCGATGGCTTATGCGCTCAGCGAGATCGAGCGGGTCGATGGTGAGCAGGTCGAGCTTGATTGCGTTCCACTCGATGATGAGCCGACGTTCGAACTCATCCGATCCGCACACACACTTGGCTGCTTCCAGATCGAGTCACCCGGACAACGTGAACTCATCGGCAAGTTCGCACCTGAGACCTTCGACGATCTCATCACTGACATCTCACTGTTTCGTCCTGGGCCGGTGAAGTCCGACATGGTCACACCGTTCCTGCGGGCACGGCAGGGCTGGAACGAGCCGCAGTATCCGCACCCTGATCTGCGGCTGGCGCTGGCTCCGACTTATGGCGTCGTCGTCTTTCACGAGCAGGTGTTGCGCATCGTCTCGGTGATGACAGGTTGTTCCCTCGCTGAGGCTGATGAGATCAGACGCAGCCTGGGATCACCAGAGTCACAACCCGATGTGCGTGCCTGGTTCTACCCGGCAGCGCGGGCACGTGGCTATGACCTCGTCACGATCGAACGAGTCTGGGAGATTCTTCGAGCATTCGCTTCATTCGGCTTCTGCAAAGCGCACGCTGCAGCCTTCGCGGTTCCGACCTATCACTCCGCTTGGCTCAAGGCACATCATCCGGCGGCCTTCCTCGCTGGCGTGCTCACCCATGATCCGGGGATGTACCCCAAGCGGTTGATCCTTGATGATGCCCGCAATCTGGGGATCGCGATCTTGGGGCTTGATGTCAACTTGTCTGAGGGCACTTATCGTGTTGAGCGGGTTTCCCCTTACGCCGAGCCACCGCCTGAGATTCTTGGTGAACGTCCTCGACGTCCTACCGGTGTTCCTGGTGTGCCAGATGGGTCTGCGTATGGCATTCGCCTGTCTCTTGCCGATGTCAAAGGTATGAGCGCAGCCGAACTTGAGCGCATCGTGGCTGGTCGGCCATACGGATCGCTGTCAGATTTCTGGACTCGGGCGCGGGTGGCCCGACCCGTGGTCGAGCGCCTTGTCATCGCCGGAGGCTTCGACTCGCTCTACGGCATTGGCTTATCGGCTCCGGTACGCCGGCGCGGTCGGGTGACGCGCCGCGACCTGCTCTTACAGGTGGCCGATCTCGAACGGCACACCCGGGCCACTACTCGGGCGGCGCGCGGGGTGGCTCCAAGTAATCGATCCAGTCCGCTATCTCGGTCCGCGCGCGCCGAGATTGGGGCTGATGTCGTCGCTGCGTCGCGTCGGCAGAGCCAAGCCCCAGCGGTGGCGGTGGGGGCTGCCGATCTCGATGTTCAACTCGCCCTTGATCTCGGTGATGCACCGGGGGAGATCGCGCCTAGTGGCTTACCAGAGATGACCGATGCCGAACGGGTCCGCGCCGAGCTCGAGGTGTTGGGCCTTGATGCGAGCCGCCACGTTGTCGACTTCTATCTGCCGATGTTGCATGACCTTGGGATCACGCGCTCACGTGATCTGCTGCAGCGACGTTCGGCCACCGAAGTGTTGGTTGCAGGGGTCAAGGTTGCTACGCAGACTCCGCCGGTGCGCTCTGGTCGACGAGTGGTCTTCCTGACCCTCGATGATGCGTCCGGCCCAGTCGATGCCACATTCTTCGAGGATGTGCAGGGGGCTTATGCGGCTACCGTCTTTGGCTCCTGGCTGCTACTTGTTCGCGGATTCACCCGACGCACGGGCCCGCGCGGGATCTCCATCCGAGCAACAGGTGCATGGGAACTCGGGGTCGTCTACGAGGCGTGGCGCGTCGGTGGTCGCGCTGCGGTTGCGGCACTCCTCGATTCGGATATGGGTACCAGTGATGGCAGTGATGACTCCGCAGTCGCGGGTGCCGCAGGGAGCAGGTCGTCGCGCCCGGTCGCTGCTACCGCGCCACGAACGAGTACCGAGGAGCAGTCAGCGCAACGCTTGCGTCGAGTACCCGTGCACGCCAGTGGATTTCGGCAGTCGCCGTACGCCGATATCGCGCCGCAAGGAGTTGCTGCCGCCGATACGCGTGGCCAGGTTGCGGCCAATACTCGAGCGGCTAGCGACCAAGTGACTTCAGACGAGGCGACAGCGACACAGACAGCGACACAGCGCGCGCCACGCAAGCTTTGGCACAGTAGCCCGGGTAGCGGAGGGCGATGATGAACCTATGAGCCGCAGTCAGATCACGCGAGGTGCGCGCCTTACCCAGGCCGATATCGCCGCTGACCGCTCAGTTGATGCCCGACTAGATGCTGGTCGACCGGCAAACGATGGAATAGCCAGCGCGAGAAAGGGCAGCGCCAGAAGCGATAACGACCAACGCGATGACGACGATTGTCCGATTCTGCACATCGATATGGATGCCTTCTTCGCCTCCTGCGAACTGCGTTCGAGGCCAGACCTCGTTGGTAAGCCAGTGATCGTCGGGGGTGATGGATCACGCGGTGTTGTCACCGCAGCGACCTATGAGGCACGACGATTTGGGATCCACTCGGCCATGCCCATGTCCCGGGCCAAGCGACTGTGTCCGCAGGTGGTCGTGTTGCCGCCAAACTTTGCGCTCTACAGCGAGGTGTCGGCTGGGGTGATGGCGATCTTCCGCGATGTCACTCCACTTGTTGAGCCGCTGAGCCTGGACGAAGCCTTCCTCGATGTGTCCGGTGCCCGCCGCCGGCTGGGTCCGCCAGCGGTCATCGCCGAGATGATCCGGTCCCGCGTCTATGACGAGCAGGCGATCACCTGCAGTGTTGGTGTGGCTTCGACCAAGTTCATCGCCAAACTCGCCTCCACCAGGGCCAAGCCCGACGGACTCCTTGTGGTTCCGGCGGATCGGGTGGTGGCTTTCTTGCACCCGCTCGCGGTGGGCGCACTCTGGGGCGTTGGCGACAAGACCGAAGAGGCATTGCAACGATTGGGTCTGGCCACGGTGGGCGATGTCGCAAATACCCCCGTTGACACCTTGGTGCGAGCTCTAGGCCAGTCCAGCGGCACCCACTTGGCCGCATTGGCTTGGGGCCGCGACCCGCGCTCGGTTCAGGTCCCCGAGGGCGAAAAGAGCGTGGGAGCCGAGGAAACCTTCCCCCGCGATATCGATGACCCTGAGGTGATCAGGCGCGAGCTCCTTCGACTTTCCGAGCGGGTTGCCGTTCGGCTGCGGCGTCAGGGCTATGTCGGTCGCACCGTCGTGCTCAAGGTGCGATTCGCTGATTTCACGACCATCACCCGCTCTCGAACACTTCGTTCAGCTACCGACGTCAGCCATGAGATCTATGCCACAGTCCGAGAACTCTACGAAGCGTTGGGTTTACAGCGGGCACGTCTTCGTCTTGTTGGTGTTCGCGCCGAAGGGTTGCTAGCCGCCGCCGATGCCCCCCGGCAACTGCTATTAGACGAGCCGGTTGCTGGCTGGCGGGAGGCCGAACAGGCGGTCGATCGGGCCACCGCTCGGTTCGGACGAGGCTCAGTACAGCCCGCTAGGCTGATCGATAGTGGTGTTGATGACGGTTTCGGCGGGGCTCCGGTGGCGCCCCGGCCGCGATGAAATCTCAAGTTGCTTATAACGGATAGGCCGATCCGGGTTTCGTTCTTGGCATTCGATGCTTATCCTGTTACCACGAGGTGGGAACGTCACGGCTGGCTGGCTCGTTAGGGCTGGTAAGTCACCACTCTCGTCGAGGAAACGAGGAGGAGAGGAACTGTGCCGCTCTCTGAACACGAGCAGCGCCTGCTTGAGCAGATGGAACGGGCTCTCTATGCCGAGGACCCGAAGTTTGCATCCAGTCTGCGCTCGGTCGGTCCTCGCCCAGGCGCCCGGCGCCAGGCTGCGCTCGGCGTGCTCATTGCCTTGACTGGCATTGGTGTTTTGGTCGCGGGCTCCGCGACATCAATCGTTCCGGTAGGTGTCTTGGGCTTCGTGCTCATGCTTGGTGGCACCTTCGCCGTGGTCCGCTCCATGCGCCAACCTGGCGAGGAGGCAGCGGCTGCTGCCCCAGCGTCTCCGTCCGCTGCGCCGCAGTCGGGCTTCATGGATCGGATGGACGAGCGATTCCGTCGCCGCCGCGACGGCGACGACACCGGCCGATAGTCGCAATTCGCTCGGGAGCTTGACCCAGACCGGCCCTGTGGCGGATCTCACCCACTTCCCAAATCCCCGTGAGCGATCAGTTGCTCGGGGTAGCGTGGCGATATGGCTACCAAGAAAAGTTGGAGTGACCTCACCGATGGTCAACGAGCAGCCGTCATCGCAGGGGGAGCCGTCGAATTGGTTCTCACCACCGTGGCCTTAGTCGACTTGGCGCGGCGTCCCAGAGATCTGGTACGCGGCCCAAAACCATTGTGGGCATTGGGATGTTTCGTTCAGCCGATCGGCCCGATCGCGTACCTGTCCATCGGACGAGTACGCCACCGAGCCACCGAGCTGCCCAGCCACCGAGCTGCCTAGCCGCCGAGCTGCCCAGCCGCCGAGCTGCCCAGCCGCCGAGCTGCCTAGCCGCCGAGCTGCCCAGCCGCCGAGCTGCCCAGCCGCCGAGCTGCCCAGCCACCGAGCTGCCCAGCCACGAGTCGCCAGGGA
>CAIXFH010000138.1 GCA_903918645.1 uncultured Actinomycetes bacterium
ACGCCACGACCCTCGCGACCCGAAATGGCTCGGCCGTGATCGGTTCATCCTCTCGTGTGGTCACTCGTCACTCACCCTGTACATCCAACTCTTCCTGTCTGGTTACGGCCTCGAGCTCAGCGACCTCCAGTCGTTCCGCACCTGGGGCTCGCTCACACCTGGACACCCTGAATGGGGTCATACGGCTGGCGTGGAGACCACGACCGGGCCGCTTGGTCAGGGGCTCGCTACCGCAGTCGGTATGGCAATGGGTGCGCGTTACGAGCGGGGCTTGCTCGATCCCGAAACAGCAGCAGGTGAGAGTGTTTTCGACCACACTGTCTGGGTCATTGCCTCTGATGGTGACCTCGAGGAGGGTCTGACCTCCGAGGCCTCGTCACTCGCTGGTACTCAGCAGCTGGGCAATCTCGTCGTCGTATGGGACGACAACCGCATCTCTATCGAGGACGACACCGCCGTCGCATTTAGCGAGGACGTAGCAGCGCGTTACGAGGCTTACGGCTGGCACGTGCAGTCGGTCGACATGCAGCCCGACGGTTCCGTCGACGTTACGGCCTTGGCCGCGGCCCTTGTTGCAGCTCGCGCTGAGACTCGGCGCCCATCGTTCATTGCCCTGCGAACCATCATCGGCTGGCCAGCGCCAAACCTGCGCAACACGGGTAAGGCACACGGAGCCGCGCTTGGAACCTCCGAGGTTGCCGCGACCAAGGCACTGATGGGCTTTGACCCCGAGAAGTCCTTCGACGTAGCTCCCGAGGTGCTCGCTCATGCCCGTCAGGTGCAGGAGCGAGGATCCGAACTTCGCGGGCGTTGGAATACCTCTTACGAGGCTTGGCGCATGGCTAACCCAGACCGCGCCGCACTCCTAGACCGCTTGGTTACCGGAGAACTGCCGGCATTGGAGCTCCCGGTTTTCCCTGCGGGCAAAGATGTTTCTACGCGCAAGGCCAGTGGCGAGGTCATCCAGTCAATCGCCGCTCAGGTACCCGAGTTCGTCGGTGGTAGTTCTGACCTCGCCGAGAGCAACTTGACCACGATCGAGGGCGGCGCGTCCTTCCTGCCAGCGGGAACCACAATCTCGGCGACCTCGCCGTTCGCCAAGGCTCAATCGCCCTACGGCCGCATCCTGCACTTCGGTGTCCGCGAGCATGCAATGGGTGCAGCTCTTGCTGGCATGTCGCTATCAGGCCTACTGCGTCCGTTCGGCGGCACGTTCCTCGTCTTCAGCGACTACATGCGCGGGGCGGTTCGACTCGCGGCAGTCATGCAGACCAACGTGACCTATGTCTGGACTCACGACAGTGTCGGCTTGGGTGAGGATGGCCCCACACACCAGCCGGTCGAGCACCTCTGGGCACTGCGCGCGATCCCTGGCCTGGATGTGGTTCGCCCTGCCGATGCCAATGAGACCGCTGTGGTGTGGGATCAGGTACTTCGCAATCGCCGACCAGCTGGGCTCATCCTGACTCGTCAGAACGTGCCGACCTTCGATCGAGGCACCGAGGCCGAACCAACCGAATGCGCTCCAGCCGAAGGCGCTCGTAAGGGCGCGTACGTCTTGGCCGAAGCTGGGTCGGGTACCCCGGCCGTGATCATCATGGCTACGGGCTCTGAAGTCTCGTTGGCTCTGGGCGCACGCAGCATCTTGGAGGCCGAGGGCGTTCCTACCCGAGTCGTCTCGATGCCGTGCCTCGAGTGGTTCGAGCAGCAGCCTTCGTCCTACCGCGATGCAGTATTGCCGGCATCGGTAACAGCGCGCGTTTCGATCGAGGCCGGTATCGCACAAGGCTGGTGGAAGTACCTCGGTAACGCCGGCCGGGCCGTATCACTCGAGCACTTCGGCGCCTCGGCCGACGGTCCAACGTTGTTCCGTGAATTCGGAATCACTGCCGAGGCCACGGCAGCAGCCGCGCGCGAATCGCTCGAGGCTGCACAGCGCTAACCGCTGACTGCTAGATACCCGTCGATAGCCGATTACCGATAGCCAGCAACCAGACCGGCCGGACGACTAGTCAGCCTCGCTAGGCTTGCCCTATGACTGATGATCTTCTCGCCGAGTTGTCCGATGCAGGCGTGTCCATTTGGCTCGACGATCTTGATCGTGGCCGACTGTCCGGCGGTGGCTTGGCCGAACTCGTCGCCAACTCGCATGTCGTAGGGGTCACCACCAACCCGACTATCTTCGAGAAGGCAATTGGCAGTGGCTCGGCGGAGTACGCAGATCAAGTGCGTGATCTAGCCATCCGCGGCGTGGCCCTCGACGAGGCAGTACGCGCGATGACCACCCTGGATGTGCGTTGGGCATGTGATGTCCTGTCTGGCGTGCATCAGCGCACTGCCGGTGTCGACGGACGGGTGAGCATCGAGGTTGATCCGCGCCTTGCGCGCGACTCCAAAGCGACTGTGGCTGAGGCGAAAGCGCTCGCCTGGTCAGTTGACCGACCCAACCTCTTGGTCAAGATCCCGGCCACTGTTGAAGCTCTACCAGCGATCAGCGAGGTGCTTGGCGCTGGCATCAGCGTCAACGTCACCTTGATCTTCTCCGTCAGTCGGTACCGGGCAGTACTCGAGGCCTGGCTAGCTGGTCTTGAGTTGGCCCGTGAGAATGGCCACGACCTGAGCACGATTGAGTCGGTCGCGTCATTCTTCGTGAGCCGAGTCGACTCCGAGGTAGATCGCCGCCTGGCGGACGACAGTCCACTACGAGGGATCGCTGCAATCGCGAACGCTCGGATTGCCTACCAAGCTTTCGAGGAAGTCATCGCAAGCACCAGATGGTCGTCGCTGGCGGCGCAAGGAGCGCATGTGCAACGGCCGCTCTGGGCCTCCACAGGGGTTAAGGATCCGACATATTCCGACACCAGGTATGTCGATCAGTTGGTCACGATCGATGTCGTCAACACGATGCCCGAAGGCACTCTCGACGCGATGCGCGATCACGGGGTTATGTCCGGAGACACCGTGCGTACGCGGTACGTCGAGGCTCACGCTGACTTAGCGGCACTCGCCGACGCAGGCATCGACCTCGATGACGTAGTTGACGTGCTCGAGAGTGAGGGTGTCGAGAAGTTCGTTAAGTCCTGGGAGTCGTTGTTGGCAGTGGTGCAATCAGCTCTGCTGGCTGCCAGAACCGACTCAGGTCGTTAGGCGACTGCGCTATGCGACTTAACCCACCGGCGCCGCCGTCAAACCCACTGCGCGACGAACGCGATCACCGACTCCCCCGCATCGCTGGCCCATGCGGCCTCGTGATCTTCGGGGTTACGGGCGATCTCGCGCGCAAGAAGCTCATGCCCGCGGTTTACGACCTCGCGAACCGAGGGCTGCTTCCGCCGGCATTCGCGCTAGTCGGGTTCGCTCGACGTGACTGGGAGGACGAGGATTTCGCACAGATTGTCCACGACTCAGTGCGTCAATACGCGCGCACAGAGTTTCGAGAGGACGTCTGGGCTGAGCTGTCCAAGGGCATTCGATTCGTTGCTGGAAACTTCGGTGACGACGCCGCCTTCGCCGAGCTCGCGGAGACCGTCGCTGAACTCGACCGAGAGCGCGGTACCGGTGGCAATCACGCCTTCTACCTCTCGATCCCGCCCAAGAACTTCGGAGCAGTGGTTCAACAACTCGAGTCGTCGGGGCTTTCGGCCTCTGTCGACGGCGCCTGGCGCCGGGTTGTTATCGAGAAACCATTCGGACACGACCTAGAAAGTGCACGCGAACTCAACGACACCATCGGGGCTGTGTTCCCCTCTGGCTCAGTGTTTCGCATCGATCACTACCTCGGTAAAGAGACCGTGCAAAACCTCATGGCGCTGCGCTTTGCCAACACCATGTTCGAACCTATCTGGAACAGCAACTACGTCGACCATGTGCAGATCACCATGGCTGAGGACATCGGGATTGGCGGACGCGCTGGCTACTACGACGGCATTGGTGCCGCGCGTGATGTAATCCAGAACCACCTCCTGCAGTTGTTGGCACTGACCGCGATGGAGGAACCACTTTCCTTCGAATCTCGAGATGTCCGCATCGAGAAGGAGAAGGTCCTGAGCGCCATCCAACTTCCCAAGGACCTCTCGTTGTACACCGCCCGCGGCCAATACGCCGCTGGTTGGCAAGGTGGTAAGCCGGTACTCGGATTCCTGGATGAAGACGGGATTTCCCCCGGTTCGTCCACCGAAACATTCGCCGCAGTGCGACTCGAGATCGATACCCGGCGATGGGCTGGCGTTCCGTTCTACTTGCGAACTGGCAAGCGTCTTGGCCGTCGGGTCACCGAGCTCGCGGTGGTGTTCAAACGGGCTCCGCACCTCCCATTCAGTGAGACCGCCACCACCGAACTTGGACAGAACGCTTTCGTAGTTCGGATTCAGCCCGACGAAGGCGTCACGATGCGATTCGGCAGCAAGGTGCCCGGAACTGCGATGGAAGTTCGCGACGTCAACATGGACTTTGCCTATGGCGACTCGTTCACCGAGACCAGTCCAGAGGCCTACGAGCGGCTGATTCTCGATGTGCTACTTGGTGATCCACCGCTGTTCCCTCGTCACGAGGAGGTCGAACTCGGCTGGAGTGTGCTAGATCCGATCCTCGATTACTGGGCCACGCTGGGCCAACCCGAGCAGTACTCATCGGGCACGTGGGGGCCAGCATCCGCAGACGAGATGATCGCGCGTGATGGCCGTTCCTGGAGGCGACCATGAGTGTCCGGCTTGAGGACGTCACGGCAAGCCAAGTGCAGGACGCCATCTCGCAAGAACGATTCCGGCAGGGATCCAGTGCTGTAGGGCGCGTGCTCACACTGGTGATCATTGCCGACGAGTCGACCCAGGCCGATGCCGTTCGCTCAGCCGCCCAAGCGGCCCGCGAACACCCGTGCCGAATCCTCACCGCGATTCCCCGGCCGGGACGCGGGGAACCCAGGCTCGACGCTGAGATTTCTGTTGGCGGCGCCGACGGACTCGGCGAACTCGCCGAGCTTAGATTGCGCGGACCTCTCGCACATCACATCGAGTCGGTGATCCTGCCGCTACTAGTTCCAGACGCTCCGGTGGTCGTGTGGTGGCCGAGCCGCGCACCGGCAGTGCCGTCGCAGGATCCGGTGGGCCGACTAGCGCAGCGTCGGATCACCGATTCTGCTGCCGAAGCCCGTCCGCTGAAAGCGCTGCAGACCTTTGCTGACGGCTACCAGCATGGCGACACAGACCTTGCGTGGACCCGTCTTACACCTTGGCGCGCCTTGCTGGCCTCTGCCTTGGACGAGCCCTACGACGGAATTACAGGCGCAACAGTCTTCGCTCAGAGCAGCAACCCGTCCGCTGCGCTACTGCGCAGTTGGCTGGAGTTCAGTCTTGGCGTTCCAGTAATCAGCAGGAACACTCGTGGTCCGGGGATCACCGGAGTGTCGCTGCACGTGAGGTCCGGTGATATCAACATCTCGCGGCCGGCTGGCCGGATGGCGCGCGTATCGCTGCCACATGCACCCGAGCGCGACGCATCATTGCCCCGTCGGGCCACCGATGGCCTCATAGCTGAGGAACTCAGAAGGCTTGACCCGGACGAAATCTACGGCGAGGTCCTTCGTCGCTTCGTCACTCCCCCTGCTCAGACCACAGCAGCCTCACGCACGCGGAAGGCCAAGTGAGCGCACCTGAGGTCGTCGTCTCGCAAACCACGAGCGCTTGGGCGTCAGATGCCGCGACACGGGTCATCCGTTGCCTCGTCGCGGCTCAGACTGCGCGAGGGGTTGCTCACGTGTGTCTGACAGGCGGACGCTCGGGCAATGCGGTCATGTCAGCGATGGCGGAGTCGGGGTCAATCTCGTCGATCGATTGGACTTCGGTTCATGTGTGGTGGGGCGATGAACGATTCCTGCCGTATGGCGATCCCGACCGCAACGACACAGCTGCGATGTCATTGTTGCTCGACCGCGTTGACTTGCCAGCAAGCCACATCCACCGCATGCCCGCTCCCGGAGACCAGCCCGACGTGGACGCTGCTGCACAGGCGTATGCGAATGCACTTAGTGAATATGCGGGCGCCAGCGATCCGACAGCGGTGCCCTCTTTTGACCTGTGCCTGTTGGGATTAGGACCCGACGCGCACGTGGCCAGCCTGTTTCCGCAGCGGCCCGAAGTGCGCGAACGCGGGCATACGGTGATCGCCGTTCTTGACTCACCGAAGCCGCCACCCACTCGAATCACTGTGACCTTGCCAACGATCAATTCCTCGCGCGAGGTTTTTCTGCTCGCCTCCGGGGCTGACAAAGCGAGCGCTGTGCTCCTGACGCTGGCTGAGCATCGACTCGAGCTGGCTCCCGCATCGGGAGTGCACGGTCGAAGCCGCACCCTCCTGTTGGTCGACCTCGACGCGGCCGGCCAGTTGCCGCAGGTTTAGACCTGCCTCAGGTCTAGGTTGCCGCTGGTCATGAATACCGGTGGCCGATCCTTTGGGCCGACCATCTTGATCGACAGCGTCCCAGACACCGGGCCGACCGGCCTGCGGGAGGGAGGCGTAGTGACGGCTGCGGTCGATCTAGCCAACGGCGAACTCTATGCAGCCTGGTCTGACTCGCGATACGTCCTCTACGCACGGGACGATGTCTTAGTGAACCACTCCGCAGATGACGGGCAACCTGGTCCATCCCCGCAAAGCGCGCGTCCGAAGGGACACACGAGCGCTTTGCTCAATCTAGATCGTTATCTTGCGCGCAACTTGGCCAGTGCCTCATTGAGGATGGCCTCGCCGTCCTCGTCGCTACGACGCTCCTTGACGTAGGCAAGGTGGGTCTTGTAGGGCTCCACCCGATGCGCTGACGGTGGGTTGGCTTGATCGGGGCCAGCGGGCAATCCGCAGCGCGGACAGTCCCAGGTCTCAGGCACGACTGCTTCGGTGGCAAAACTTGGCCGGGTCTCGTGACCATTCACGCAGAAGTAAGAAATCCGCTGGCGAGGGGCTGCGTCACCGCGTTCGGCCTCACCCATGGGACCGGCGCCGACTCGGCTACCGCGAATTGCGCTACCACTTGCCACGTGTATTGCCTTTCGTCGAGGAGATGGGGGGTCGTTCAGCCTTTGAGTAGCAGGCCGAGCGCGATGATCAGGGCGGACCACACAACGCCGAGCCCGATCGTGATTCGGTCCAGGTTGCGTTCTGCGGCGCTAGAACCACCAAGCGAGGACGAGATGCCCCCGCCGAACAGATCCGACAGGCCGCCGCCCTTGCCCTTGTGCAACAGCACTAGAACTACCAGCAGAGTGCTGATGAGCATAAGAAGGATCTCGAATGCGAGGATCACGTGGTTACTCCCTTATCGGTGCCGACAACCCGGCATCAGGACGAGGATACGGGACGATCGGGCAAATCGGTGTGTTGCACCACCCTGGTTGCCCACTGGCTTAACTTGAAGGCAGGTTTCAGGCGTCAGGTGCGGGGTGTAGCCGGTACTTGCAGATGGCCACGAACTCGTCGGCATCCAGACTTGCACCGCCAACGAGCGCCCCGTCGACATCTGGTTGGACCATTATCGCGGCGACGTTGGAGGCCTTCACCGAGCCGCCGTAGAGGACCCGGACACCGTCGGCCAGATCGCCGGAGTACAGCTCGGCAAGCCGGGTACGGATCGCAGCGCAGACTTCCTGCGCGTCTTGAGGTGTCGCAACTTCACCCGTGCCTATCGCCCAGACCGGCTCGTAAGCGACAACCAACGTTCGCGCCTTGTCGGCAGGTAGGCCCGCCAGAGCGCCGTCGAGCTGTGCCAGCGTGTGCGCCACCTGCTGGCCACTTTGCCGAACCTCGAGGCCCTCGCCGACACAAAGGATCGGCGTGATGTCGTTGCGGTAGGCAGCTTGCACCTTCGCGGCCACTATGTCGTCGGTCTCAGCGTGGTACTGACGACGTTCACTGTGACCGACGATGACGTAGTGGCAGCGTAATTTCGCGAGCATGTGCCCGCTGACCTCGCCGGTGTAGGCACCCTTGTCATGCATCGAGAGATCCTGAGCGCCGTACTTGAGGTCGAGCCGATCCGCATCGATCAGGGTCTGCACCGACCGCAAGTCCGTGAACGGCGCCAGCACCGCAACCTCGCATGCAGCGAGATCCTGCTCGTTGAGCCGGAAGGCCAACTTCTGCGTGACCGCAATGGCTTCGAGGTGATTGAGGTTCATCTTCCAGTTGCCTGCCATGAGCGGCAGGCGTCCAGTGGTTACGGCCATGTCAGTCCTCCAGGACGGCGAGACCCGGAAGGACACGTCCTTCGAGGAGTTCGAGGGAAGCACCGCCGCCGGTCGAGATATGAGTGAAACCCGATTCGTCGATGCCCAACAAGCGGACAGCCGCAGCGGAATCGCCCCCGCCTACGACAGTGAGCCCGTCGACGTGAGTGATGGCCTCGGCGACAGCGCGCGTGCCTTCGGCATAGGGCGCCATCTCGAATACACCCATGGGCCCGTTCCAGACCACGGTCCGCGCATCGCTCACAGACTGTGCGAAGAGTGCACGCGTAAGCGGCCCGATGTCGAGTCCTAGCCAGCCATCCTCAATCGAGTCCGCAGCTACAACCTTGTGCTCGGCGTCAGCTGAGAATGCAGTGGCAACAACAACATCCAAGGGCAGCACGATACTCACTCCGCGCGCCTGGGCGTCGGCCATGAGTCCCTTCACGGTGTCAATCTGGTCGACTTCGAGCAGGGATGACCCGACTCCGTAACCGAGCGCAGCCAGGAAGGTGAAGCACATTCCCCCTCCGACGAGTAGACGATCAACCGAGGTAAGCAAGTTCTGGATCACGCCCAGCTTGTCGCTGACCTTCGAACCGCCGAGCACCACGACATACGGGCGTTCTGGATTGTGCAGCACCTTGCCGAAGATCTTCGCCTCGGACAGCACAAGCAGACCTGCTGCGTGCGGCAAGAGTCGAGCCACGTCGGTGACACTGGCTTGTTCCCTATGCACAACACCGAATCCGTCGCTGACGAACACATCGGCCAGGGCTGCGAGCTCAGCAGCTAGCTGCCCTCGGACGGCAGCGTCCTTGCTTGTCTCGCGCGAATCGAACCGCACATTCTCAAGCAGCGCTACTTGGCCATCCATCAGTGCCGCTGAGACCTGCTTGGCAGATTCACCGGACACGTCTGATGCAAGAGCAACCGGTGCTGCCAACAACTCACCCAACCGTGCAGCAACTGGTGCTAGCGATAGCGCCGGGTCGGGGCCGTTCTTCGGACGACCAAGGTGAGCGACGAGAATCACCCGCGCACCCCGTGAGCGCAGCAACTCGACAGTTGGCAGCACTGCGCGGATTCGGCCGTCGTCGGTGATGCGACGAGTGCCGTCGCCAGCGTCCTCGAGCGGCACATTAAAGTCCGCGCGCACCAAGACCCGGCGACCGGCGACGTCAAGATCGTCGATCGTCTGCATATGAATCCCTACAGCGTCGCGCCGACGAACGACACGAGGTCGACGAGACGGTTGCTGTAGCCCCACTCGTTGTCGTACCAGCCGAGGATCTTGGCAGTGTCACCAATGACAGTGGTCATACCGGAGTCGAAGATGCATGAAGCAGGTGAGGTCACGATGTCACTTGAGACGATCGGGTCCTCGGTGTACTCCAGGATTCCCTTGAGCGGACCGTCGGCCGCAGCCTTCATCGCAGCGTTGATCTCGTCCCTGGTGACCTCACGCTTGAGGGTTGCTGTGAGGTCGGTTGCCGAGCCGGTGGGCACTGGCACACGAAGGGCGAACCCGTCGAGCTTGCCCTTGAGCTCTGGCAGCGCCAGACCAATCGCCTTGGCCGCACCAGTGCTGGTGGGGATGATGTTGATGGCTGCCGCGCGTGCACGACGAAGATCGCTATGCGGGTAATCCAAGATCACCTGATCGTTGGTGTACGCATGGATCGTGGTCATCAGACCCTTGACGATCCCGAACTCATCGTTGAGCACCTTGGCCATGGGGGCCAGACAGTTGGTTGTGCACGACGCGTTGCTGATGATGTGGTGGTTCGCCGGGTCATAGATGTTGTGGTTGACGCCCATGACGATAGTGGCGTCCTCGCCCTTTGCAGGAGCCGAGATGATGACCTTCTTGGCGCCACCGGCGATATGTCCGGCTGCCTTCGCTGCGTCAGTGAAGAAGCCGGTCGACTCAATGACGACGTCGACGCCAAGGTCGCCCCAGGGCAACTGCGCGGGGTCACGCTGCGCGAGGGCGACGATCTTCTTGCCATCGACCAAGATGGCGTCTTCTGTCGCCTTAACGTCGCCACCCAAACGACCCAGGATGCTGTCGTACTTCAGCAGATGCGCCAACGTCGCGTTATCGGTGAGGTCGTTGACCGCCACGATTTCGACATCCGCGCCTTGGGCTGCGAGCGCACGGTAGAAGTTACGACCAATACGGCCAAATCCGTTGATACCTACTCGAACAGTCACTTGTGGTTGCCTCGTCCTGTGAGAGTCGCGAGTCAGCGGCGTTGCCGACTCCAATTAGTTCTGCCACAGCTGCTCATCAGCAACTGTCACCACAGACCCTATCGGACGAGTGCCCGCCCCAAATCGCGAACATCCTTACTGGCAGTGCAACGAATTAGTCGATGTCGCTGAGTTCGGACGGCAGTCCAGCCTCAGTGTCTGGAATCCCAAGTGTGGCTGCGCGCTTGTCAGCCAACGCCAGCAGTCGTCGGATCCGACCAGCGATTGCGTCCTTGGTCATCGCCGGTTCGGCGAGAGCCCCCAACTCCTCGAGCGAGGCTTGTTGATGTTCAATGCGCAGACGGCCGGCCTCGGCCAAGTGATCGGGGACCTCGTCGCCGAGGATCTCGATAGCGCGAGAGACCCGAGCGCCTGCAGCAACTGCTGCACGCGCCGAACGGCGCAAGTTTGCGTCGTCGAAATTCGCGAGCCGATTTGCAGTAGCACGTACCTCGCGGCGCATTCTCCTTTCTTCCCAAGCCAATACCGAGTCGTGCGCCCCAAGACGGGTGAGCAGGGCCGCGATCGCATCGCCATCGCGGATAACAACGCGATCGACGCCGCGAACTTCGCGCGGCTTCGCGACGATCCCGAGTCGACGTGCCGCACCAGAGAGCGCCAGTGCGGCCTCGGGGCCAGGACAGGTGACTTCAAGGGCTGAAGACCGGCCAGGTTCGGTGAGTGAGCCGTGGGCGAGGAACGCTCCGCGCCAAGCTGCCTCGGAATCGCACAAAGACCCATTGACGATCGCGGTGGGCAAGCCCCGGACGGGGCGGCCACTGGCATCAACGAGCCCGGTCTGCCGCGCCAACTGCTCACCGTCTTGATGTACGCGGACTAGGTAGCGGTTGCCCTTGCGCAGACCGCTGGGGTGCACGATTGCCATTTCACTGTCGTGCCCGAAGACGTCCTTGATATCGCGACGTAATCGACGGGCAGTGGCGCCGGTGTCGACCTCTGCCTCGATGACGATCTTCCCGCCCACGATGTGCAGGCCCGACGCGAACCGCAATATCGCCGATACCTCGGCCTTACGGCAGCAAGGCTTTGTCACCTTGAGCCGAGAGAGTTCGTCCTTAACCGCTGCCGTCATCGCCATGACACGCATCTTGCCATCCGAGTCAACAACCCATGCGCCCGGCGCACGATTGTGGTGACCATGGACACCATGGGGTGCAACTACACCGAGAGCACTCCACCAAAAGCTGAAGCCAGTAGGTCGACGTCGTGGCGCGGCGTCAGGTCTCGAGCAGACACTGGGGCAAGGACCAACCGGCCGCCGCGCGCTGAGGTAGAGGCAGCAAGAGCCGCGACGTCTCCAACCCGCGTGGGGTCCGCGATGACGGTGTCGATTCGGAGATCGGGGAGTTGCTTCCCGAGTACCTCAAGGTGTCGTTGAGGCGAAAAACCACTGGTTTCGCCGTGTTGCGGAGCGAGGTTGAGTACGACGATGACCCGTGCCGCCGACTCGGTAACCGCACGGCCAATATCACGCACGAGCAACGGAGCGAGGACGCTCGTGAACCACGATCCCGGACCGAGCACGATTGCGTCAGCCTCGCGAATCGCCTCAACGGCAGCGACGCACCCTGGCGTGTCAGCAGGCTCAAGCCACAAGGACACGACATCGCCGGGAGTTGTTGCGATTTCGACCTGACCTTCAATCCGTTCGAGGCGTTGAGGGTCGTTGAGATGCAGGCCGGCCACGTCAGCCACCACTTGCAGCGGCTCGGTAGCAACCGGTAGCACTCTTCCGTGAGCACCGAGCAGCGCACCCACCCAATCAAGGCCGGTGACGATGTCTCCGGTCTCTTCCCACAAGGCAGTGATCAGAAGGTTCCCAAGCGAATGTCCGGCTAACTCCCCCGACCCAGAGAATCGATGCTGCACAACCTTGCTCCAGGTGCGTCCCCAGGAATCGTCACCACACAGAGCAGCCAACGCCATCCGCAGGTCTCCTGGTGGAACCACATCGAACTCGCGTCGAAGCCGACCGCTCGAGCCACCGTTATCACTCACCGCGACTACGGCTGTGATGTCATCGGTGACTCGTCTGAGCGCACGCAAGGTGGCCGCCAAACCATGACCCCCGCCTACCGCCACAACGCGCGGCCCAGTGGAGTTGGGCGCTCGGCGGGAGGGGCTCAGCGAACTCATTCGCGGCCCAAATCGCGATGCACGACTAAGGCTTCGACACCATGCTTCACCAGGCGCACCGCGAGGTTCTCCGACATCGCCACACTTCGATGCTTGCCGCCTGTGCAACCGATGGCAATTGTGACGTAACGCTTACCTTCACGAAGGTAACCTTCGGCGGCCAGATCTAGCAGCCCAGCCATCCGATCCAAGCACTCGCGTGCTTCGGGGAGTTCGGTCACATAGTCGCTGACTTCAGGGTCCAAGCCGCTGAGATCGCGAAGTGCTGGATCCCAGTAGGGGTTGGGTAGGAAGCGAACATCGAAGACGATGTCAGCGTCGAGCGGTAGCCCGTACTTGAACCCAAAAGACATGACAGTGGCTCGAAGTTGCACCTGATCCGTGCCGCCGAAGGCCGCCTCGACCTTTCGTCGCAGGTCGTGAGCGTGCAGCGATGACGTGTCGATCACTAGGTCGGCTCGAGCCCGGAGATCGCCGAGAAGTACGCGTTCGCGAGACAGGCCGTCGAGGATGCCGCCGCTCTCTTGCAGCGGATGTGGACGTCGACTGCTCTCGAAGCGGCGTACCAACTCATTGTCGCCGGCCTCTAGGAACAACACACGAAGCGAAACCCCCGCATCGGTGACCTGCTTGAGGGAGCGAGTCAGGTCGTCGAACATCCGCCCACCGCGCACGTCGAGAACGACAGCAAGGCGATTCTCCGATCCCACGGTCGAGATCTCACGAACTGTCTCGGCCAACAACATTGGCGGCAAATTGTCGACGACGAACCAGCCTTGGTCCTC
Organism: uncultured Actinomycetes bacterium; assembly: GCA_903918645.1. GTDB lineage: Bacteria > Actinomycetota > Actinomycetes > S36-B12 > CAIYMF01 > Longivirga. Next base: position 13,412 of record CAIXFH010000138.1, read on the forward strand.
GAGCGCCCGTGCCGCCGTTGAGCGACCCGCGCCAGACATGCCTGACACCAGTACCAATTCGACTGGGATGTCGGCCACGTGAACCCCTCAGCTTGTGCCTGGTGCCGCGTTAGTGCGGCTAGTTGATGATCTCACCCGTAGCGGTGTTGATCGCAGGTGCCGCGCTCGATGCGGCCACCGCGTCAACAATCGCCTGAGCGATTGTGGGTCCGATACCGGGCACTTCGGCAACCTCGTCGACCGTGGCAAGCCTTAGTCGCTTGAGCGAGCCAAACTGGCGGAGCAAAGCTTTGCGCCGCGCCTCGCCCAGACCTGGCACGTCGTCGAGAATGCTCTCGATCATTCGCTTTCCACGCTTTTGACGCTGGTAAGCGATTGCGAAACGGTGTGCCTCGTCGCGAACGCGTTGCAGCAGATATAGGCCCTCACTGGTGCGCGGCAGGATCACCGGATCAGGGTCGCCCGGCAGCCATACCTCTTCGAGCCGTTTGGCCAAGCCCACAATCGCAATATCAGTGAGCCCGAGTGCCGACAGCGCAGCCTGCGCGGCTTCGACTTGTGGGACACCACCATCAACGACGAAAAGCTGTGGTGGATATGCAAATTTCCGCGGACGACCAGTGGTGGGATCGATACCGGGCGCATCGCCGTCCGATGCGTTGACGTCCGACGCTTCCTCGATCATCCGCTTGAAGCGGCGAGTGACTACCTCGCCGATAGACCTCGTGTCATCGCTGACGCCGTCGCCCGCTGCGCCGCGAATCGAGAAGCGTCGATACTCAGACGTGCGCGGCAGGCCATCCTCGAAAACCACCAGGCTGGCCACGACGTCAGTGCCCTGTAAGTGGCTGACGTCGACACACTCGATGCGCAGCGGAGCCTCGGCCAAGCCAAGCGCCTCCTGCAGTTCCTCAAGGGCCTGGCTGCGCGTGGTGAGATCTCCCCCCCGCTTGGTCTTGTGCATAGCCAGCGATTGGCTGGCGTTACGCATGACGGTCTCGAGCAAGTCGCGCTTATCGCCGCGTTGCGGCACTCGAACATCGACGATCGCTCCACGACTCTCCCGGAGCCAGGCTCGGGTCGCCTCGAGTTCGCTGGGCTCGACCGGCACAAGTACTTCGCGGGGAATCGATTCGACGGACTGATCGCCATACAACTGGACGATGAGGTGCTCGACCAGATCGGCAGTGCTGACGTCCTCGACCTTGTCGACAACGAAACCCCGCTGACCACGGATACGTCCGGCTCTGACGTGGAAGACCTGCACAGCTGCTTCGAGTTCGTCCTCGGCGATACCGATCACGTCAGCGTCAGTACCGTCGCCTAGGACGACGGCATTCTTCTCAAGTGCGCGCTCTAGAGCCTTGAGATCGTCACGAAGTCGCGCCGCACGTTCGTAGTCGAGAGCGGTCGAGGCGTCCTTCATTTCTCGTTCGATGCGCTTGGTGTATGCGCTTGTCTGGCCGGCGAGGAACGCGCAGAAGTCGTCGACGATCCGTCGATGTTCTGCCGCGTCGACAAGACCGACACAGGGCGCCGAGCACTTGCCGATATAGCCAAGAAGGCACGGCCGACCGATCTGCCCATGCCGCTTGAAAACACCGGCACTGCACGTGCGCGCAGGGAACACGCGAAGTAAGAGATCGACTGTCTCGCGGATGGCCCACGCGTGCGAGTACGGCCCGAAGTACCGCACGCCCTTGCGCTTGTTGCCACGCATGACAGTGATGCGCGGGAACTCCTCGTCGAGAGTGACTGCCAGATACGGGTAGCTCTTGTCGTCGCGGTAGCGAACGTTAAACCGAGGGTCGTACTCCTTGATCCACGTGTACTCGAGTTGCAGCGCTTCGACTTCGGTATCGACGCTCACCCAGTCGACGGACGTAGCCGTGGTGACCATGCTTTGCGTGCGCATGTGTAGACCGGCGAGATCCTGAAAGTATGAATTCAGCCGACTTCGCAGGCTCTTAGCCTTGCCGACGTAGATAACTCGCCCGTACTGATCTCGGAATCGATATACGCCAGGAGAGTCTGGGATCTCACCGGACGCGGGACGGTAACTAGCCGGATCGGTCACAGTGAGCCAGGACTCGGCTCAGCCGACCGTGATGTTGTCACCCGAGACGGTGAACTTCACCGGGGCAAGCGGCGATGGAGCTGGCCCTTGGATAACCGAGCCGTCGACAGCAGAGTAGATGGACCCGTGGCAGGGACAGATGATCTGGCCAGCGGTGACCTCGCCAACAGCGCAACCGGCATGTGTACAGATCGCGGAGAACGCCTCGAACGTGCCGGCGGTCGGCTGAGTTACAACTACCGCAGGATCCTGCAAGATCACACCGCCGCCGACTGGGACTGAACTCGTCGGCACGTTAGTACCGGCAGCAACAGGAGTTGCCGCCGCACTCACCTCAGAGTTGCCTTCGGTTTGTCCCTCTGATGCCTCGCCTCCACCTGCGGGGCTTTGGATCGCGGGCGCGGGAGTCGAGCCACATGCGGTGGTGACAGCGACTGCCGCAAGCGCAAGCCCGCCAGCAGAAAGTACGGTGCGGCGGTTTGGCTGGGAAGCGATCGTGTCGGTGGTGTCTGTGGTGTTGTTGGTCATGGGGCCACCGTAAGCGCTGACGATGCGCCACGCCCGCTAGAACTCGCCGCGACTACCTTCTTACGGGGTGTGACTTTTCTCTTCGCGACCGACTTGGCGGGCACTGACTCGACTCCGAGCAGGGGACGCAGAAACGTACCGGTGTGGCTGGCCTCGACGCTGGCGATCTGTTCCGGTGTTCCAGTGGCGACCACCGTTCCACCTCGGTAACCGCCTTCTGGACCCATGTCGATTACCCAGTCGGCGGTCTTGATCACGTCGAGATTATGTTCGATCACCAAGACTGAATTTCCCTTGTCTACCAACGACTGCAACACCCCGAGGAGCTTGCGGATGTCCTCGAAGTGCAGACCTGTGGTCGGCTCGTCGAGTACGTAGACGGTGCGACCAGTGGAGCGCTTCTGCAATTCGCTGGCCAGTTTGACCCGCTGAGCCTCACCACCCGACAGAGTCGGCGCTGGCTGTCCGAGACGCACATAGCCGAGCCCGACATCAACCAAAGTCCGCAAGTGCCTCGCGATTGGCGGCACGGCACCGAAGAACTCGAGGCCTTCCTCGATCGGCATGTTCAGGACCTCGGCGATGGTCTTGCCCTTGAAGTGCACCTCGAGTGTCTCTCGGTTGTACCGCGCGCCCTGGCAAACCTCGCAGGGCACATAGACATCAGGGAGAAAGTTCATCTCGATCTTGATCGTGCCGTCACCCGAGCACGCCTCGCAGCGCCCACCCTTGACGTTGAAGGAGAACCTACCCTGGAGATATCCACGCATCTTCGCCTCGGGAGTCTCGGCGAAAAGCTTGCGCACATGATCGAAGACGCCCGTGTAGGTAGCGGGGTTAGACCGTGGCGTCCGACCGATCGGACTCTGATCAACGTGTACCACCTTGTCGAGGTGCTCGAGACCGCGCACTCGACGATGGCGTCCAGGAACGGAGCGCGCTCCGTTGAGTTCCCGGGCAAGAGTCGTGTAGAGAATGTCGTTGACGAGAGTGGACTTGCCCGAGCCGCTAACACCGGTGATCGCAACAAAGCAGCCAAGCGGGAAGGTGACATCAACGTCCTGGAGGTTGTGTTCGCGAGCGCCCTCGATGATGAGTTCACGCCCAGGCGTGACCGGGCGGCGCTCTGCCGGGATCTCAATTCGACGACGACCCGACAGATACTGACCCGTCATCGAGTCAGGGTGATCGAGCAGATCTTGCACTGACCCCGACACGACGATTTCGCCGCCGTGCTCCCCTGCGCCAGGCCCGATGTCGACCACCCAGTCAGCCATCCGAATCGTGTCCTCATCGTGCTCGACCACGATCAAGGTGTTGCCCAAGTCTCGTAGCCGTACCAAGGTCTCGATAAGGCGCCGGTTATCACGCTGGTGCAGCCCGATACTGGGCTCGTCGAGGACGTAGAGAACGCCGACGAGGCCAGATCCAATCTGGGTCGCAAGCCTGATGCGCTGAGCCTCGCCGCCGGCCAACGTTGCTGCAGGCCGAGAGAGGCTGAGGTAATCCAAGCCGACGTCAACGAGAAATCTCAACCGCTCATTTACTTCCTTGAGCACACGCTCTGCGATCTGACGTTCGCGCGGGCTCAGTTCGAGGTCGCGGAGGAATTCCGCGCAGTCACCGATTGGCAGGGTGGCCACCTCTGAAATGGACTTGCCCCCCAGAGTGACTGCCAGGCTGATGGGCTTCAACCTTGCTCCGTTACAGCCGGCGCATGGGACCTCGCGCATGTACCCCTCGAAGCGCTCCCGGCTGGTATCGGAATCGGCCTCCGCGTGCCGTCGTTTTACATAGGGAATGACGCCCTCGAAGGCCGTGGTGTAGTTGCGTGCTCGGCCGTATCGGTTCTTGTACCGGACCTGAACCTGAGCGCTATGGCCATTGAGGATCGCGTCACGCGCCTTGGCCGAGAGATCCTGCCAGGCGGTGTCGAGGGTGTACCCGAACTCCTCACCGAGCGCTTCCAGGAGCCGAGCGAAGTAGTCGCTGATGTTGCCGCTGGACCAAGGCCCGATAACACCCTCGGCCAGAGTCATCGACGGATCGGAGATGATCAGTTCCGGATCGACCTCCATCCGCGTGCCCAAGCCGCTGCAATCAGTGCATGCGCCGAACGGAGAGTTGAATGAGAACGACCGCGGCTCGAGTTCCTCGAACGAGAGGTCGTCGTACAGGCAGGCCAGATGCTCGGAGAACATGCGTTCACGATGTGGATCGTCATCGGGCAGATCGACGAACTCCAGGGTGATCAGGCCGCCCGATAATTTCAACGCTGTCTCGACGGAATCGGTGAGCCGGCGCTTGGATTCGGTCTTGACCGAGAGCCGGTCGACCACGACTTCGATCGTGTGCTTCTCCTGCTTCTTCAGTGTGGGTGGCTCGGCCAGCGAATGCACCACGCCATCGACTCGGGCCCTCGAGAAGCCCTGAGTCTGAAGCTGTCGGAAGAGCTCGGAGTACTCGCCTTTGCGCTCACGGATCACCGGCGCAAGAACTTGGAATCTGGTACCCGCTTCGAGCTCGAGCACACGGTCGACGATCTGCTGAGGTGTCTGTCGCGCGATGGGTCGACCGCATTCGGGGCAGTGCGGACGACCAGCCCGCGCGTACAGCAGACGCAGGTAGTCGTAGACCTCGGTGATGGTGCCCACAGTGGACCGAGGATTGCGACTGGTGGACTTCTGATCGATCGAGACAGCAGGTGAGAGCCCCTCGATGAAGTCAACATCGGGCTTGTCCATCTGGCCGAGGAACTGGCGTGCATACGCCGACAGACTTTCGACGTACCGGCGCGGCCCTTCAGCAAAGAGCGTGTCGAAGGCCAGACTCGACTTGCCCGAGCCGGACAGGCCAGTGAACACAATGAGGGCATCGCGCGGGAGATCCAGCGACACATCCTTGAGATTGTGTTCGCGTGCGCCACGAATGACGAGACGATCAGCCACACCGAGTCCTGTTCTCATATCGAGCTCTTCATCGCACCTGCACCCAGGCTAACCGCAGGCACCGACGCTAACGCCCGCAGGCTGACTGTGCCACCTCGGCAATGATTTGCCGGCCCGCTAGCCTTTGGTCATGACTGCAACCGATGACTCAAGTGCCCTTGCGGCCGCGTTCAGCGCTGACGCTGCGGCCGTACGTGCCGCTACCGATCGTCTCCTAGGAACCTTGGCCGCGCTCAACGACGCTCAGGTTGGCGCCACGTCGCTCCTGCCCGGCTGGAGCATCGGCCACACGCTGAGCCACATAGCTCGCAATGCGGACGGCCTGTCGAATCTGGTGGAATGGGCCATCACTGGCGTGGAGATCGCCATGTATCCGTCAATGGCCGAACGTAACGCGGCGATCGAGTCGGGGGCGACGCGAAGCGCCCAAGACTTGCGACTCGACATCTCTGAGAGTTCATCGCGTCTGGCGGCACAATTTGAGCTGCTCGCAAACGCAGATTCACAAGCCCTCACCCGGAAAACGCGGATCGGCCCGCCAGCGCCGGATGTCAGCCCAGACACTCCAGGTTACGAACTTGCCTTCGTCCGACTTCGAGAACTCGAACTACACCACGTTGATCTGGGCCTGCCCGGTTATGACTATGCGGAACTTCCCGCATCGTTCGTCGAGCGCGCCCTCGCTTGGCTCGACGCACGCAGTGGACCGGTGGAGTTGAGCGGACCTGACCATGAGGTTCTCGCGTGGCGGCTTGGCCGGCGTAGCGATCCATCCGTCCGCACGACCGATGGCGCTGACCCGGGTGTCGCACCTGCTTGGTAGAGGGCAGAATGCAGTCATGGCATACACCGGAAACGTGACGGTCGGCGGCGACGCTGATGTCCACGAACTCACCCACCTGATCATCTCGAAACTGGCAGTCGGAGAGCACAACAACAACGTCTACCTGCTTCGCTGTCGCACCACAGGTGAGCAGATACTCATCGATGCTGCTGCCGAGGCAGATCGCGTGCTCGAGCTCATTGGGGCCGACGGCATAAGCGCCTTGGTCACTACACACGGGCACAAAGATCACTGGCAAGCGCTGGCCGATGTCGCCAAAGCCACTGGCGCCCAGACCATTGCACATGAAGCTGATGCCGACTCCATAGATTTTCCGATCGCCCGAAGCGTTGTCGACGGTGAGACGATTTCGTTCGGCGAGATCACCCTCACCGCTATCCACTTGGTGGGCCATACCCCTGGATCGATCGCCCTCGCCTATGACGACCCCGACGGTGCACCGCACCTGTTCACCGGCGATTGCCTCTTCCCCGGCGGCGTTGGCAACACGCAACAGGATCCCGAGCGATTCACTTCTTTGCTCAACGACGTTTCCGCCAAGCTGTTTGACCGCTTCCCTGACGAGACCTGGGTGTATGCCGGGCATGGCGGCGACGCGAGCCTAGGCAGCGAGCGTCCACACCTTGCCGAGTGGCGCGAGCGTGGCTGGTGACCCTGAGGGTTACCAGCCACGTAGTCGTCGTTACAGCGCCATGAATGGCACGCCGGTGCGAGAACTCGTCTAGGCGTGGAACGCTGACGAACGCCCAATTGATGAACCCACGGCACACAGCAACAAGCAACGAAGCCCCGATCCGGCTGTCCGGACGGGGCTTCGTTTTCGGTTGCTCACCTGACGCGGATCGCCATGGGCGGTGAGTTACTCGAGAAGGATCTCCCTAACAACTTCGGCAGGCCACGGGCCAGTCCACAGCGATGGGCATGACATTCACCCGATAGCAGCAGCGCGTCTTCAAGCGCCAGGCTGCTCCTGCTGGTTGGCGCGTTCGAGCGCCCTACTACGCGCCAGACTGGCGACGGCGGTGACCACCAACGTTGCAACGATGAAGCCCAGGCTTAACCCGGTTGTTGGCACTGGCACGTTGACCGGCGCACCTGAATTGATAAAGGACACAGTGTTTGCGGCCAGGGCTTCGAGCACGAGGCTAACCCCGATGAATCCGAGCACGACGGAAAGGCCGATCGACAGATAGATCAAGCGGTCCAAGGCTGCACCGAGCAGAAAATACAATTGCCTAAGACCTAGCAGGGCGAAGACGTTGGTAGCGAACACGATGTACGCCTGGTCGGTGAGTCCGAAGATTGCCGGGATCGAGTCGATCGCAAACAGCAGATCCGTAGTGCCGAGCGCCAGCAGCACGATCAGCATCGGAGTCCAAGTGCGGCGACCGTTCTCGATGTAGGAGATCGATGTCCCAGCGAACTCAGTGGTCATGGTGATGTGCCGAGCAACCCATCGGATCAACGCATTCTCACGATATTCGTCATCCTCGGACTCTCCTTCAGTGGCCAACTTGACTGCAGTGAAGACCAAGAAGAATCCGAAGATGTAGAAAACCCACGTGTAGTGCTCGATCGCCGCAGCACCCAGTGCAATGAAGACTCCACGAAGTACCAAGGCAATGCCGATTCCCCACAGCAGCGCACTCTGTTGGAGAGCCCGAGGCACGAAGAATCGGCCCATGATGAGGATGAACACGAACAGATTGTCGACCGACAGGCTGTATTCAGTGATCCAGCCCGCGAAGAACTCCGCCGACCGATGCGGACCGCCCCAGATCCCCAAAGCGATACCAAATGCAACCGCGATACCGACATAAAGACCTAGCCAGGCAAGACACTCGCGCGTTGTCGGAATCCGAGGATTGCGCCGAACTACGACTAGATCGAGCACGAACAGCCCTACGAAAAACACAAACGTCGCGACCCAGATCCCAGTGGAGACGTTCAACGGAGGTCAACCCGTGAGTAGCACCTCATGGCGACGCCAGGTAATTGCAACTTACCCATGGCCGGCCGCCTGCATCGCTCGCAACTCCTTTTTGAGATCGGATACCTCGTCGCGAAGCCTAGCCGCAAGCTCGAACTGAAGCTCAGCTGCGGCTGAGTGCATCTGATCGGTGAGTTGACCGATCAGATCGGCGAGATCACGCGCCGGCAAGGTCGATATGTCAAGCCCGCTGCCGCTGGAGGACATCCCAGGAATCGGCGCCTTACCGCGACTCTGCGAGCGAGCCGAACCACCGAGGAGTTCCTGAGTGTCGGCATCCTCACGCGTGATCAGATCGCTGATATCTGCGATGCGCTTTCTCAACGGCTGAGGATCGAGGCCGCGGGCCTGGTTGTAAGCGACTTGTTTGGCGCGCCGTCGATTAGTTTCATCGATCGCCTTAGCCATGGACGCCGTGATGGTGTCCGCATACATGTGCACTTGACCACTCACGTTGCGTGCTGCGCGCCCGATGGTCTGAATCAACGAGGTTCCTGAGCGGAGGAAGCCCTCCTTGTCAGCGTCCAGGATGGCTACCAATGACACCTCGGGTAGATCAAGACCCTCGCGCAACAGGTTGATTCCGACGAGAACGTCGAACACCCCGAGGCGCAATTCGCGAAGCAGCTCGATTCGTCGCAAGGTGTCGACCTCGGAGTGCAGATAGCGCACCCGAATTCCTTGGTCGAGCAAGTAATCGGTGAGGTCCTCGGACATCTTCTTGGTCAAGGTGGTCACCAGTACGCGCTCGTCGCGTTCGGTGCGGATACGGATCTCACCGATGAGGTCGTCGATCTGGCCCTTGGTGGGCTTGACGATCACTTCTGGATCGATTAGCCCTGTGGGGCGGATCACCTGCTCGACGACAGACTCAACGCGAGAAAGCTCGTAAGGACCTGGGGTGGCGGACAGATAGAGGGTTTGACCGACGCGTCCGAGGAACTCATCCCAGCGCAGAGGGCGGTTGTCCATCGCGCTTGGTAGCCGGAACCCGTGTTCGACCAGGTTGCGTTTACGGCTCATGTCGCCCTCGAACATCGCGCCGATCTGCGGAACAGTCACGTGCGACTCGTCGATCACCAGCAGGAAATCCTCAGGGAAATAATCGAGCAGGCAGTTCGGCGCGGAACCAGGCTCGCGGCCGTCGATGTGGCGTGAGTAGTTCTCAATACCCGAGCAGAAACCGACCTGCCGCATCATCTCGAGGTCGTATGACGTGCGCATCCGAAGACGCTGCGCCTCAAGTAGTTTGCCCTGCCGTTCAAACTCCTCGAGTCGATCACTCAACTCAAGCTCGATACCGGCGATCGCGCGTTCCATCCGCTCTGGGCCAGCCGCGTAATGGGTTGCCGGAAAGATATAGAGCTCGGTGTCTTCGGTCAGAACCTCACCTGTGACCGGGTGCAAGGACATCAAGCGTTCGACGTCATCGCCGAACATCTCGATGCGCACCGGGTTTTCCTCGTACACCGGGAAGACCTCGATCGTGTCACCACGAACGCGGAACGTGCCGCGGGTGAATGCCAGGTCGTTGCGGGTGTACTGGATGGATACCAAGCGCCGCAACAACTGATCGCGGTCGTACTCCTGACCGACCCGCAGCCGCACCATCCGGTCGACGTATTCCTGCGGCGTACCAAGGCCATAGATGCACGAGACCGAGGCAACGACGATCACGTCACGACGGGTCAACAGCGAGTTGGTTGCCGAGTGTCGCAGCCGCTCGACCTCCTCGTTGACTGACGAGTCCTTCTCGATGTACGTATCGCTCTGCGCGATGTAGGCCTCAGGCTGGTAATAGTCGTAGTAGCTGACGAAGTACTCAATCGCATTGTTGGGCAGCAACTCGCGGAACTCGCCTGCCAACTGAGCAGCGAGAGTCTTATTGGGCGCCATCACCAACGTAGGACGCTGCAACTTTTCGATGAGCCAGGCGGTGGTTGCCGACTTACCCGTGCCCGTGGCCCCGAGGAGCACAACATTTTGCTCACCAGCCTCGATCCGGCGGGTGATCTCAGCGATTGCCGCCGGCTGGTCACCAGCTGGCGTGTAATCGCTGATCACCTCGAAGGGTGCGACCTTGCGCTCGAGGTCGGTGACTGGGCGGCCCATGGTGCCACCGTACGACGCGGAACCGACAACGGCAGTGCCGCTCCCCCCTCGTTCACCCAACGCTTAACTGCGTATCGTCCAGCAATGCGCTCAGGTGACGGCTGTGCGCCGTCCGTAACAGCAGAGCCGGCCGAACTAGCCAGCAGCAGAAACCAGCCGAACGAGTCAGTCGTCTTGGTCGTCGTCCTCGGCCGTGAGCTCGTCCCACAAGTCGTCAATGGCGGCCCCAAGCACCTCGAGTGAGTCATCATTGATGACAACCACGTCGGCGATCTCGCGACGCTGTTCGTCACTTGCCTGGGACTGGATGCGCGCTACCGCGTCCTCACTGGTGAGCCCACGCTGGACCAACCGATCCAAGCGAAGTTCTGCGGGCGCTTCGACAACGATGATGACGTCGAACTCTGGGGTGCGGTCGCGGGCGGTGCCGGCGAACTCCGCCAACAAGGGGATGTCGTAAACGACGATGGCGTCCTCGGGTGAAGCGGAGATTATCCGCGCCGACTCCGCGGCCACCAAGGGGTGAACTATGCCCTCGAGCAGAGCCCGCTTGGTGGGGTCGGTAAACACCAGGCTCGCCATTGCCGCCCGATCTAGTGTGCCATCGCTGTTGAGTAGGCCAGCGCCAAAGGCCTCAACAACAGCGTCCAGCCCCGCTGTGCCTGGCTCAACGACGGCTCTAGCTATCACGTCCGCATCGACCACTATTGCCCCATGCTCAGCGAGTCGTCGAGCGACCGAGCTCTTACCTGAACCGATCCCGCCGGTGAGTCCAATGCGCACAATGAGCAACCTAGTACCCGAACGAGATCG
>CAIXFH010000139.1 GCA_903918645.1 uncultured Actinomycetes bacterium
AGCGGCACGCATGCCAGGGGCGGTGCACTCGACCCGGGTGGATTCCAGGCGCTGATTGGCGGCCTGCAGGTCGCCGTCGAGGCGTGCGGCCGAAGCAGCGACATAGCCGAGCGCGGTGCGCTGAGCGTCCGCCTGCGAACTCCCCGGGCTTTGGCGCAGGATCTGCGAGCGGAAGGCGACCAGGCGCCGGGCTTCCCATTGCTGCCGCTCGTGGGCGCGGCGTTGGGCGCTGATCTTTGGAAGGGCGACACTGAGGAACCGTTTGGGGGCTTTCACTTCCAACCGACAGCGCAAGGCGCTGAGCAGGGACAACCAGGTGAGCGTCGGCGCGTGGGGCTTGTTCAGGTAGGCCGCCACCGCTCCGGGCGAGACGCCGGCCAGCAGCGCCAACTCCTGCTCCGACAGACCGTTGTCGGTCGACAGCCAGCGCAGGGCGAGCGAAAGACTGGGAGCGTTGCTCATCGCCCGCAGGCTAGCGTCTTTCTGGCTGTTGACAATCGTAATGACTACCATATCTTCACGCCCATGTCCGCAGTCGTCGTCATTCGCAACCCTGAGTTTCAGCACCCGGAAAATTACCGGATGTCCCAGGGGCGATGCAGACCATGACGACGCGCTAGACCACTCAAAACGCGAACTCTTCTGCGAGCCCCTGGGACGAATCCCAGGGGCTCGCTTCGTTTCGGCTCATCGACAACTGCATATCCGTGGCGAAAGCATGCGCGCGCAGCTCGATGGTCCGAGCATCCGCCTGATACGCGGGAGGTTGAAGGTTCGAGTCCTTCCGCGCGCACCATATCCTCGACTAGATCAGTGGCAGATCATCCGCATGACAGGCGGAAGGCCGGTGGTTCGATCCCACCGTCGAGGACCATCTGGGAGATGTCTTTAAGGCCGATGGGATCGGCACCTGGCTGTAAACCAGGCCCTCTTCGAGGCACGCGGCTCGACTCCGTCGTCTCCCACCACTGGCCATAGCTCAACCTGGCAGAGCACTGCGTTCGGGTCGCAGGAATGCTGGTTCAAATCCAGCTGGCTAGACCACATCTGGATGTAGCTCAGTCGGCAGAGCGCGTGGCTTGGGCCCACGAGGCCGGCGGTTCGAGTCCGCCCATTCAGACCAGAACGGATCGTAGCTCAGTCTGGTAGAGCGCTGCCTTGGGGTGGCAGAGGCCGTCGGTTCAAGTCCGTCCGATCCGACCAGTTTTCATGTGGGCTGTAGCTCAAGGGCAGAGCGCTGGATTGTGGCTCCAGATATGCGGGTTCGAGTCCCGTCGGTCCACCCACACTGCGGGTTAGTTCAGTGGCAGAACGCCGGTCTCTGAAGCCGGATGTCGGAGGTTCGATCCCTCCACCCGCAACCATGCCATGTCGTCCAACGGCAGGACACCGGACTTTGACTCCGAGGATCGCGGTTCGAATCCGCGCGTGGCAACCAGATGGCCCTGTCGTCCAACCGGCAGGACACCGACCTGAAGAGTCGGGGATGGCCGTTCGAGTCGGCCTGGGGCCACCAGATTTCATCATTGGGAGGTGTGCCGAACGGTAAGGCATCCGGCTGTTAACCGGACGAGGGCAACCTCATTGGCGGTTCGAATCCGCCCCTCCCAGCCAGACGCTCGCGTGGTCCAACGGCAGCGACACCAGGCCCTCAACCTGGAGACGGCGGGTTCGATTCCCCCCGCGAGCACCATGTACGTTCCTGTCGTCCAACGGCCAGGACAGCGGCCTTTCAAGCCGACAACCCGGGTTCGACCCCCGGCAGGAATAAGTCTGTTGACACTGTTGAAGACTACCATATACAGGGGACCAGCGCAGCATCCGCTGTGCACGACCCCGAACCGGAGCCGACCTTCTGTGATCCACCTCGCAACACATCTGGCCAGAGCCATAGCCGCGACGAAACCCGTCGTAGGCAATGAGCAGTCATGGTCTGTGTTCGCGTCGTGCGGACGCAGGCTGAGCAGCGCGATGCTGCTTACCGGTCGCGCCACCGATCGTCCCGAGCCGGGGTCTCCAGGAACGTAGCTGTTCAGCTTCACGCTGACCACTCCTCTGGAACCCCGGCCTGATCTCAGGCTGGGG
>CAIXFH010000140.1 GCA_903918645.1 uncultured Actinomycetes bacterium
CCAGGCCCGCCAGCCGCGGCGTAGGCGCGGGATACGCTGGCGAGGGACACACCTGGTGGCGGCCTGACGTTGATGACTTCGATTGGCTGGTGCACGTGCGCGAGGCTCATCCCGCACGAAGAACGCCGAGTGGGACGCGGAAACCACACCCTCCCGTCACGACACTTTCGAGCCCCGTGGACCTCGACGCAACGACAGCCCTCGACTTGGGCGATCACGGATGGCAGCTGCCCAGCATGCGCACCCGGGGGCACCATGTTCTCGAGCTGCGGGACGGGGCTGTCATCGTGAAGCGTGACGATCCCGCCCATGACTTCGGTTACGGCTTGCTGGTGCAAGAAGTTGACGCGGCGGGCCTGCACGGCCAATGGGTCGAGGTCGAGGCAGAAGTCACTGCTCCCGCACCGACGATCGGATGCACGGTGCGGGCGTTGGCCGAGTCCTGGATTCCTGAAGGTGAGCGCACGACGGCTGTCTCCGACGCCCACACGGTGACCGGTCGGACCGTGCTGCGGACGCGGCTGCTCGTCCGCGCCACGCAGACCGCCTTCCGCTATGGGGTTGTTGTCACTGGAACGGCTCCGGTGGTCGTACACACGATTCGATGCCGGACAATCGCGGAGAGGTGACCGACGTGCTCGAGACTCATATCGGATCCGGCGGGGCACCCCGCATCGCACTGGCCGGCCGACCTACTCCGCTGCTCCCGGCGGACCGGCTCGCCATCGCGCTAGATCGCGAGCCAGGCACGACCTGGGTCAAGCGCGACGACCTGACATCGCTCGGGCTGGGCGGGAACAAGGTCCGCAAGCTTGAGTACGTGCTCGCCGACGCTCTCGCTGCAGGCGCGACGCACCTGGTGACGGGTGCAGGAGTTCAGAGCAACATGGCGCGAGCGACAGCGGCGGCCGCCGCCAAGGCCGGACTCGGGTGCGCACTCGTGCTGGATGGAGCACCTCCCCCCAACGTGTCGGGCAACCTCCTCCTGGATCTCCTGTTCGGCGCCTCAGTGCGGTTCCGGGACGCCGCGGACCACAACCACCTAGAGCTGCTGATCGAGGAAATGGCTGACGAGCTTCGGTCCACCGGGGCCGTGCCGTACGTCGTCCCAGTCGGAGCAAGCACTGCCCTTGGCTCGCTCGGATATGTGGATGCGGCCGACGAGATCGACGCGCAGATCTCCGGCTCTCCGCTGGTCGTGCTCGCAACCGGGAGCGCTGGAACGCACGCCGGGCTGGCGGCCGGCTTTGGCGACCACGAGCGCGTTCTGGGCGTTCGTATCGGCACGCGAGACGATCTGGAATCGCGAGTAGCCGCGATCGCAGACGCGACCGCCGAGCGCGCCGGGCGCCTGGCGCCCCGAGGACGGCCGGTTCTTATGCACGACCAGCTCGGAGATGGCTACGGCGAGCACACCGATGCGTGCCATGAAGCGATGACGATGGCAGCACGTACAGAGGGACTGATCCTGGACCCGGTATACACAGGGAAGGCGATGGCTGGCCTGATCGCGGGCTGCAGAGACGGAAGAATCGCGGCGGAGCGACCCCTCGTCTTCCTCCATACCGGCGGTGCACCCGGCTTGTTCTCGACCAGTCACAGCGATGTCGTTTCTCGCTGGCTGAGCCGCGAATGAGCCGCACG
>CAIXFH010000141.1 GCA_903918645.1 uncultured Actinomycetes bacterium
CACGAGGTCCATCGCGCCGCCCATGCCCTTGACCATCTTGCCGGGGATCATCCAGTTGGCGATGTCACCTGCGGTGCTCACCTGCATGGCGCCAAGGATCGCGACGTCGATGTGGCCACCGCGGATCATGGCGAACGAGGTCGCTGAGTCGAAGAACGAAGCACCGGGAAGGACAGTGACCGTTTCCTTGCCCGCATAGAGGAGGTCAGGGTCGACGTCCGCGTCCAACGGGTACGGGCCGGTGCCCAGGATTCCGTTCTCGCTCTGCAGAACGACGGTGACGCCGGGGGCCAAGAAGTTGGGCACGAGGGTGGGCAGACCGATGCCGAGATTGACGTACTCGCCGTCACGGAGTTCTTGAGCCACGCGTGCTGCTAGTTCGTTGCGGGTGAGGGTCATGGCTCACGCCTCCTTCGCGGTTGACACGGTGCGACGCTCGATGCGCTTGTCGGCTGCCTGCTCGGCGGTGAGTAACACCACTCGCTGGACGAAGACACCTGGGGTGTGGATGTTCTGAGGTGGAATCTCGCCAGGTTCGACGAGGCGCTCGACCTCCGCGATCGTGATACGCCCCGCGGTCGCGGCCAGGGGGTTGAAGTTGCGGGTGGACTGATCGAAGACCAGGTTTCCGTGGCGGTCACCGACGGATGCGCGCACGAGGGCGAAGTCAGTGGTGATACCGCGCTCGAGGACGTAGGTACGTCCGTCGAACTCGCGGGTCTCCTTGGCTGGCGATGAGACGGACACCGATCCGTCGGGCGCGTACCGCCACGGCATGCCGCCGTCGGCTACCTGAGTGCCGACACCTGCGGGGGTGTAGAACGCTGGGATCCCAGCACCACCAGCGCGAAGGCGTTCGGCCAAGGTGCCCTGGGGGATGAGTTCAACCTCGAGTTCACCGGTGAGGAACTGACGTTCGAACTCCTTGTTCTCGCCGACGTATGACGACGTCATCCGCGCGATGCGCTTGGCCATCAACAGTTGGCCTAGGCCCCAGTCGTCGACACCGCAGTTGTTCGACACGGCGGACAGACCGGTGACGCCCTTGGCGAGCAGCGCTTGGATCAAGATCGTCGGGATGCCGCAGAGGCCAAAGCCACCCACCGCGAGGGATGCGCCATCTGGAATGTCAGCAACCGCTTCTGCGGCCGAGGACATCACCTTGTTGAGAGTCATTGCTTGTGCCCTTCACATCGTCGCCAGTGCGTGGTGTTCGATCAGTGCAGTTTGGAGCAGCGATGACGCAGGCTACTACCCTTTTTCGCACTCGACGTACGTGCCTTTGCCTCAGCCCACGCAGGTGCTCTGGTCGGCTGGCTTTGGGGTTGGATTCGTGGAGCCACCCGAACTGCCTGAGTTGCTCGGGATGCTCACGTGGCGCACGCCTGACCAGTCAGTTCCCACGATCACGGTGAGAATCTTGCCCGTGCCACTGGCCGTGCTGACCTTGGCTTTGGTGGCAAAGATCACAGTGCGCGCCGACTGGTCATAGGAGGGGCTGTACAGAACTGTGGTCTTCGCGTAGTTCGAAGTTGGCGCGTTCGCGACGCTCACAACCACGAAGCCTTCTGCGCGTAATTGCGCGGCGGCTGCGCTTCCGCGGCCAGCAATACCGGTTCCGTTGAGAACGCGGACTGAGATCTTCGACGGCGCTGTAACCAAGGGCTTACCGCCACTGCCGGTCGGAGTCTTGGGTGGCCATGGGATGTCTTTGGTCATCGAGTTCCAGATGACGTCGGCCTTGGTCGTGTCCCAAATGACGTTGGCTCCATCGCCGCGCGGCTTCCACGGAACGGTGACGAATGCCACCTTCGACGGAGTCAGGCCCGTCATCGACGCAGCCAAAGTCTGCAGTGAGTCGATCGAGCCCAGGCTTGGATCGGTGGTCAGCGAGCCGGTAATCGCGTTAAGCACAGAGAAGAGTGTGGGCAGGTCAGTCAGGACGTTGCGCGATGTCACTTTGCGGAGCAACGACGACAGGAAGACTTGCTGGCGATCGATGCGGGAGATATCGCTGCCGTCGCCCAAGGTCTTACGTGCGCGGGCGAAAGCCAAGGCTTGGGTACCGTTGAGGAGGTGCTCCCCGGCGCTCAGTTTGAGCTTGCTCTTCGGGTCGTCGACGGCCTGTTTGAGACAGATGGGAACTCCGCCCACCGCATTGACTACGGCCTCGAAACCTTTGAAGTCGACCACGACGAAATGATCGATCCTGACCCCGGTGAGGCTCTCGACCGCCTTGATCGTGCAAGCCGGCCCACCCACGGCAAACGCATTGTTGAACTTGCCCGAGATCTTGCTATTTCCATTCCCGCACTCTGGCCGGGTGACCCAAGAGTCTCGGGGGATGCTCACACCTAGCGCCCTGGATCGATCACCAGCGATGTGCAGCAAGATCGTTGTGTCGCTGTGTCCGTTGCCACTCGCGGTGGTGGCGGCACTTCCGAATCCGCCGCCCTGGCCTGTTCGAGTGTCGGTGCCCATGATGAGAAGGTTTATGGGCTCGTACTGGGTGGTTACGGGGGCCTTACTGGGTCGGGCTGACCCGACATGGGCAAAGGCGTCGACCGTGCTGATGTTGCCGGTCAGTCTTGTTGCGGCCGCCCAGCCTGCGGCACTTGCTGCGGTGGCGATGAGCGTCGCGACGCTCATCGTGGCCACTGCCATTCGGAAAGTGCGCGCGCGACCGTGGCTCGCTGCGCTGTCCGTTCTGGCATTCATGTCCGAATCCTAATCGGCGTGGGGAGCGCCTCCCCCGTTCGGGCTAAGTCCACGGCTTATGCACGCGGGGCGCTGTCGGATGCCGTGAACTAGTGCTCAAGGTTTTACCACTCGAGCCCGATGCCTAGGGGGAGGAGAAAGCCAACCCTCGGTATTGCCATGTCCGTGGAATCCAGACCGAAGGGAGCATGCGATGCGTCGCGTCAAGCCGTGGCTTGCCGGGCTGATAACCCTCGCTGTGATCCCGACTCTGCTGACAGCCGCTGCGCCGTCGGTAAATGCGGCCGCACGCGTAGCTACCGCCGTCGTAACTCCGGAGCCGATTCCCACTTCCTTCACCTTCACAGGCTCGGGCTATGGCCACGGGGTGGGCATGTCGCAGTACGGCGCCCGCGGGATGGCATTAGCCGGATCGACCGCATCGGACATCGTCACGCACTACTACTCGGGCACCACTGTTGCTGCCGTAGATGACTCCATGGTGATGCGAGTCAACCTGTTGCATCGGGTGACCAAGATCTTCGTTCGTTCTGAAGCGCTAGCTGCCGGGGGTGGCGGTATCTCGGTTACGGTCACTGGTCTGCCTGCGGTTCAGGGCACCATCGACGACACCTTCTCCGTGGTTGCCGGCACGAGCCAGGTCACTGTGCTCCTGACGAGGGCTGGCGTCACAACCACTGTTGGGGTCGGCCCCTCGGCGATCTTCCGCTGGTCGGGAACCCGTTCGCGCGGCACCTTAGGCACAGCGGCGGCGGTGGCAAACGTCGCCACAACCGTCGCTGGCTTTGCCTCCACTGGTCACCGCTATCGATATGGCTACCTATACGTCGCGCCCACAGTCGCGTCCCCAACCACGTTCGAGGTGCTCAATGTCGTGCGAATGCATGACGAGTACCTGCGCGGAATTGCTGAGGTTCCGTCATCGTGGCCGACGGCTTCCCTCCAGGCGCAGGTGATTGCAGCCCGGTCGTATGCGTTGACGCATGTTGGCACCGGAACTGTGCACTCGCTCTGCCTCTGCAATGTCGACGACGGCGGTGGGCCTTACTACGACCAGGTTTTCGCCGGCTATGCCAAGGAATCAGGTGCCGGCGGTGCACTATGGCGGGCAGCCGTGCTGGCCACTGCTGGCTCGCCCACAACGGGGCAGGCAGTGATGTTGGGCGCCAAGCCTGTGCGCACTTATTACTTCTCCGCCTCCGGCGGTTCCACCCAGGCGTCGAAGGACGTGTGGGGTGGAGTTCTGAGCTACGCAGTGTCTGTCGATGATCACTGGTCGATGGACAAGTCCGTGCCGTGGTCATCGTGGATTCCGCGTGTACGGACTCAGGCCCAGGTGGCTGCCGCGTTCGGACTTCCCGACGTTGTCCGAATCGACCTCACTGATCGGCTCGGCTCCAAGGCAGTGCACACTGCCATCGGCTATTCGTCAACTGGTGCGCAGGCCACGATCAGTGGTGGCTCGCTGCGCTCGCGGCTATCGCTGCCCCAGCGCGTGGGTCTGGACTTCGGACGCTGCGGTCTAGACGATCAACCGCGAAAGCCCAGTAGTGCTGCGCTGCGCTAAGAGAGCCTCGCATCACACTGCTCTTGAGCGAATACGATGTCGAGGTCAGCGCCAGGATCTGTGACGAGCACGACCGACCCATCGATCGCTAGCGGTAATGCCAACAGCGCGAGCACGCTTTGCTCGTCAACATCGATAGCGCACAGTAGCCGACCACCTTTCCCAAGGCCCAGCGAGTCCGCCAAGGTACGCGCGGACTCAATCGCCTCGCCTTGAGTCCAGGACGCTGAGCCGAATTGCAACCATGGCGCTTCCGGTGGGACCAGGTCATAGGCGGTGAACCGATCGCCATGGGCCCGAACCTCGCGTGCTACGTCGATGGCACCGGTTGGCTCAGCCGGGAAGGGCAACCCCAGGGGATGCAGGGCGGTCGCGTAAAGGGCCGCGCCCGTTGGTGCGAGCTCGCGCAACTCGGCTAGGTGGTCGGGTCCACTGATGCACGCGAGTGAATCGCTAGCCACACTGCCGATCTGGGCCTGCGACCCGACCAAGGCGCTGGCCCCCAGCCACACGCTTGTCTGCCAGTGCAGTGGGAGCAGCAGGGAGATACGTGACTGGGATCCGCACTCGACGTCGTCGCGCAGCAGATTGGCGGCTTTTGCGACGTTGTTCTCGAATGTGCGCACCGAGAGTTCGATGCGCTGGCCACCTGCAAACAGTTGGGTTAGTAGTGGCCGTGCAGGGTTGTTTGCCAGCGCGGCGTCGAGGGCAGTTCCTATTGTGTGCGTCACGCTGCTGACAGTAACCAGGACTCAAGGTCGGGGCTATGGCACAGTTGGCCTGTGCTTGAAGCCGTTCTGCTTGTTGGTGGCCAGGGCACTCGTCTGCGACCGCTCACCGTGACCACGCCGAAGCCGATGCTGCCTGTTGCCGGAGTGCCATGCACCGAGCACCAGATCGCGCGTGCTCGAGAGGCTGGCGTTACGCGCGTCATTCTCAGTACGTCATACAAGCCAGAGGTATTCAGCGAGTACTTCGGTGACGGCTCTCGTTTCGGCGTCGAGTTGGTTTATGTCACTGAGGATGTGCCGCTCGGAACTGGTGGCGCAATCCGTCACGTGGCCGATGAACTCCAGAGTGCGCCTGATGATCCGATCCTGGTCTTCAATGGCGATGTCCTGTCAGGTCACGACATTGGCGGACAGGTCAAACTTTGGCGGGACTCTGACTCCGATGTCTCGCTCTACCTGACTCGTGTTGATGACCCCCGGGCCTACGGTCTGGTTACCACTGATGCGGCGGGCCGTGTACTCGAGTTCCTCGAGAAGCCGACCACCGATGCGCAGATCGTCACCGACCAAATCAATGCCGGCTGCTATGTCTTTCGTCGCTCACTCATCGACCAAATACCGACAGGCCGTCCGGTATCTGTCGAGCGCGAAGTCTTTCCACAACTCCTCGAGCGCGGCGCGATGGTCACCGGCTTCGTCGATGACGGCTACTGGCTCGACCTTGGCACTCCGTTGTCGTTCGTCAAGGGGTCGCGCGATTTGGTTCGGGGTATCGCGCCAAGCCCGGCGTTGCCGGGGCCCATCGGTGATTTCCTGATCAGACCCGGGGCTGAGGTCGAGCCCGACGCGATCCTGCGTGGGGGTGCGTATGTCGGCGCTGGGGCCTCGGTCGGCTCAGGCGCGATCGTCGACGGGTCAGCGCTTTTCGACGGCTCGGTCGTGTCAGCAGGTGCTCACGTGAAGGACTCGGTGATCGGCTCTGGAGCCATCATCGGTGCCGGTGCGATTCTCGATGGAGTGATTGTCGGAGACCATGCGGTGATCGGATCGGGGAACGAACTCACCTCTGGCGCACGTGTGTGGCCGGGCGTCACGCTGGGCGACACCGCTGTGCGTTTTTCTTCTGACCGTTGATCATTCGGTCCGTTGGGCCAGTTCGACCCCTGTGTCCGCTGGGCTAGTAGCAGCGCTGCAAGTGCTGCCACTAGGTCATACGGAATCTCTTCGTCCAGCGCGAAGTGCAGAGTTCCGTTACCAGCTCGGTAGGGAGCCACTCGTAGTTCTAGTGAGTCGTCGAGGTCAGGAATTGGGTACATGCTGACGTGGTGACGCCACGCGGCAATGTAGGCAAAAACCCTGCCGTTGTAAGTGAACGCCGGTATCCCGTAGCTGATCGTTTCACCGATTCCGGCACGCACGGCGTTGATCTGGGCACGCATGCGGCTAAGGATGATCTGCACTTGGTCAGGCTTGCTGTCGAGGTAACTCTCGACACTCATCGGTGCTGGCATGGCAACAATGATGCCAATGAGTTAGAGGGCGGCAGCCATCAATGCGTCAAGGTCGAAACTGACGACGCTGTACAGGTCGCCAATCTGCGCCAGTTGCACTAGCACGCCGCCGTTAGTTTTTGGATGCACGAAAACCTCTGACCAGATGGGATCGTGCACGAGCCCGAAGGTCGCGACCCCGCGCTCACTGAGCAATTCGACTGCGGCATCGATGTCGGGAACTTCGAACGTGAGGTGGTGCACGCCTCCTCGTCCGCCGGTTGAATCGAAGAAGCGGTCGAAGAAGGTGGATCCAGGGGTGGGGGCCATCAATTCGATGTGGCTCTCACCGAAGCTCAGATTGACGACTACCGCACCGATCGGTAGCACTTCGCCGTGCGAGAACACCCCGCCGAGTGTGCCGACGTAGAACTCGACTAGGGGCGCGAGCGATGGGCCAGCGACTGCGGTGTGGTCGAGCCGTGCGCCGAGTGAGGTGAGGGCGCTGGAGAGTTCGGACACGGGTGTCAGCGTTGCACGTAGAAGTCGTCGGCGCCACGGGGAGGTCTTGCCGGGGCCGACTCTGCAGCATGACCAACCGCGATTCCACCAAGAGGCTGCCAGTGATCTGGGAGGTCGAGTTCGGCGCGTACGACGTCCGGGCAGAAGATCGTCGACGAGATCCAGGCCGACCCAATACCTTCTGCAGCAAGGGAAACCAGGAAGTTCTGCACCGCTGCTCCGCCTGCAACGAGGAACAGGTCACGTTCGTAACTGCGGCGCTCTGAGTCGGGATAAGTGTGTGCGGCACCCTCCAACGCAAGGAATGGCAGCACGACGACTGGAGCGTCCTTCAGCACATTGCCGCGCCGCAGCCGCTTGCCGACCGACTCGTCGTCATAGTTGTCCTGCGCTCTTAGATCGTGCTCCCACTGTCTGGACATCGCAGCGAATAGACGAGCTCGAGTGGTGACGTCGTCGACGATCACGAAGCGCCATGGAGTGGTGTGGTGTGGGCTCGGCGCCGTGGCGGCGGCGGCCACGGCTCGACGGAGCACCTCGTGATCGACTGCTTGGTCGGTGAACTGGCGCACCGTGCGCCGCATGGCGACGGCTTCGCGGTGGCCGGCCTCACGCCCCATCTGCATCGCCTCGGCCGTGCCGAGCCAGAACAGATCGTCGGTACCTGGCCGGACAAGGGCCCGCGCCCCTGGGCCGTCGTCATCGACGACGTAGGCAGCAAGGCCGCGTACGACAGCCACGGGCTGCCCAGAAACCTTGCCAGTAACAAGATCTGCGGCCGCAGCGATTTCGTCGGCGATAGCGGTGACTGTCATCTCAAGGGGGCGACCTTGGGTGTCGACTCGGCCTCGGTAGTCATCGAGAACTTGCACCCCTGCAGCACCGATCGCTGCGTCAGTGAGGCCGTCGCGCCAGGCTCTGCCCATCGTGTCGGTGATGACGACGCCGATGCGCTTTCCGGTTGCTTCGCGAATCTTGGCGCAGAGTATGCGCGCGCTGGCGTCGGGATCGATCGGCAATAGCAGCACAGTGCCTGCTGGAGTGTTCGATGCGTCGACACCCGCGGCCGCCATGATCAGGCCGTGTGAGGTCTCGACGATACGTGTCACGCCGCGTGGGGTGGTCTTGGTGGCGACTACTCGCACTGTTTCGGCAGTGATCGCGTCATCGCGCGAATCAGCGTTGATGACCCTGCCCTCGGCCTTACTGACGATCTTGCTGGTGACAACCACGATGTCGCCGTCGGTCACGCTGGCAGATCCGTCGGGCCACTTAGCAGCAGCGAGTGTTTCGATGATCATGGCTGCGAGATCGTGGCCTGACGAGATCTCGGGAAGACCGTCGATGCCGATGACTGTCAGTGCGGTCACGTTCGGGCCGCCATGATCTCGCGCGCGAGATCCATTGCTGCACTTGCCATTTGGGCGGTGGCATCGACATCGGTCATAAGCAGTGGAACTGCTCGGGTGGTGATGCCCAATGGGGTCAGGTTTGCTATCGCGGCCGAGTCGGTGTCGTCGTGAACGAGCCAGCCATCCAGGATTCCACCACCATCTGCGCCCGCAGGTACTGAGGCCACCCTCGCGCCGTAATGGCGGGCCACGGCTTCGGCCGATGTTGCTACACCGATCGCCTCGAGGCAGGCGTCTGCCATACCTCGGACGGGTGCCCCCCCGACGATGGGCGAGAGTCCGACTACGGGTGCCGAAGTCTGGCGCAGGGCTTCGCGGATACCCGGAATCTGCAGGATCGTGCCGATGGACACGACAGGGTTGGACGGTGGCAACAGCACGATGTCGGCGTTGCGGATTGCATCGATGACACCCGGGGCGGGCTTTGCATCCTCAGCGCCGATGAGTACGAACTCATGAGCGTGTACGGCAGCTCGGTGTCGAATCCACCACTCTTGGAAGTGAATTGCTTGCTTAGTGCCGGGCTCGTCCGCATCGATGACCACGTGTGTCTCGACGCGGTCATCAGACATCGGGATCAGGCGAACCCCAGGCTGCCAACGTGCGCAGAGCGCCTCGGTGACTGCTGATAGGGGATAGCCGGCGCTGAGCATCTGGGTGCGCACCAAGTGTGTTGCGGTGTCACGATCCCCGAGGCCGAACCAGGTGGGAGGGGCTCCGTATGCGGCCAGTTCGTCCTTGATCGTGAAGGTCTCGCCCTCGCGACCCCAGCCGCGCTCTTCGCTGATGCCGCCGCCGAGTGTGTACATGATCGAGTCGAGGTCCGGACAGATCTGCAAGCCGAAGAGGCGAATGTCATCACCAGTGTTTGCGATGACGGTCACTTCGGTACCCGGCTCGGACACCGCGAGATAGTGAAGCAATCCGCGGATGAATCGAGCCCCGCCAATGCCGCCAGCGAGCACCGCCACCGATCGGGGGGTGGGGTTACTTGGGTCGGGGGAGAGATCAGGAGTCTGCACGCCCCAGATCCTGCCAGTACGTCGTCTGGAGGGCATATGTCACCTTAGGTAATGTTCTGGTCACCCACGGCAGGAGTCAATTCCTGCAACGGGGTTGACTCAGGCTGCTTACACCGATGTAATTCTGTTCGACCGGCAACATCGTGTGGCCGGGACGAGGGGTTAGGTTGTGCGCGCGGTAAGCGTGCGAACCGATGGTCGAGGAGGTACTTGCGTGAGCCAAGTCACCGTCCTGCCACTGGCTGAAGCTGAAGAACTTGGCTGGCAGGAACGAGCACTATGTGCGCAAACCGATCCGGAGGCGTTCTTCCCTGAGAAGGGCGGCTCTACCCGCGAGGCTAAGAGGGTCTGCACGACGTGTGAAGTCCGCGTCGACTGTCTTGAATACGCCCTTGAAAACGACGAACGTTTTGGTATCTGGGGTGGCCTTTCCGAGCGTGAGCGACGTCGCCTCAAGAAGGCCGCCGTCTAGCTCGTCAGTGTCACCCGGTGCGCGTTCCTAGGCACCATGCAAGTCACCAGGTGCCCGCGCTTAGGCACCATGCAAGTCACCAGGTGCCCGCGCCTAGGCACCATGCAAGTCACCCGGGGGTCACGTGCGTAGGCACGATGCAAAATCGCGGTAGACCGGACTTGTCGGCAGCGCAGCGCGGGGGCTAGTGGTTCGCTCGATCTGACCTCGAGGTCCGTCGCATAGGCTGCGGAGCGTCATGACTTCCGATAACTCGCATATCGAACTCGGCATCCCTGCGGGCGATGACGAGTTCCCTGGTGAGTTGCCCGAGGTAATCGTCCCCATCGAGGCACCGCCTGCGGCCGCTCCGGTGGAATCGGTCGAGTCGGAGTTTGCTGCCTACCTCGATGGTGAACCCGAGTTCGACGAAGCCCTTATCGAGCGACGCGAGCATCGGGTCACCGCAGTGCTCGTCTGTCACGACGGTGCTCGATGGCTTCCCGCTGTGCTCACCGCGTTGGCGCGTTCGACTCGTCGACCCGAGCAGATCATCGCCGTCGATTCCGGTAGCACCGACGGCACCGCAGAGTTGCTCGCATCAGCGCTCGACGCAGGTTTGCTCGACCACATCGTCGAGGTACCCCGCGCCGCGGCGTTCGGTGCTGCCGTAGCCGCTGGTATCGCTGGGGCTGCACCGGCAGGCAGCGCGAGCTGGAGCGGATCGAACGGAGGTAGGGGATCGAGTGCTCTACCCGCTGCCGTCGATAGCACCGATGGCCCTGCTGACGAGTCCATAACTTCGGGCCAGGTAGATCTGCCTGACGAGTCAGATGCGGGGTCCGAACAGCCCGAGGTCGTCGATTGGGTCTGGCTGCTGCACGATGACTCAGCGCCCACCCGCGGTGCGCTGGCGGCGCTACTGCTCGCCTCAGACATCACGTTGTCCGCGCAGATCATCGGCCCCAAGTTGCGGGGCTGGCATAACCAGGACCAACTCGTCGCCGCCGGCCTCACGATCGCAAGATCTGGGAGTTTGGTCACCGGTCTTGAACGCCGCGAACTCGATCAGGGTCAACATGATGGAACCCGCGATGTGCTTGCCGTAAGCAGCGCGGGGATGCTCGTGCAGCGTTCGGTCTGGAATGCCCTCGATGGTTTCGATCCGGCATTGCCGTTCTTTCGTGACGACATCGACTTCTGCTGGCGAGCGCATCGCGCGGGCTATGGCGTAATCGTCACTTCCGACTCCGTGATCCACCACCGCGAGGCTGCCACGCATGGTCGGCGCACGGTGGAGGCCGGTAACCCCAAGCATCCTGAGCGGCCCGGACGCATCGATCGAACTGCGGCTATCCACTTACTTCGCGCACACTCCGCAGGTAGGGCTCGGCCATTCGTCACGGGCCGACTCCTCATCGGGTCGCTCGTGCGTGCTCTCGTGCTGCTGCTTGGCAAGGCCCCCGACCAGGCGCGCGATGAGTGGGGTGCGTTCCGTGATGCCGTGCGCGATCGGTCGGCTTTGATCGCCTCGCGCGGACGAATCGACGCTGCGGCGGCCCTACCCGGCGGCGTGCCAGCCGCTGACCTGAATTATCTGCTGGCCTCCCAGCGAGTACAGGCACGGCATGCGTGGGAGGGATTCGTCGACGCAGTTGCCGGCCGTGGCACCGATGACGTGAGTCGGTCCGTTCTCGATTCCACGCCCGATGACCCCGACGGTTGGTATGCCGACGACCGCCGGCCCTCACGATTGCGCCGCTTCATGGCTCGCCCAGCCACCCTGTTGACCCTGGTTCTCCTGCTCATTGCTTTGATCGGCGAACGTGCGTTGTTTGGCGATGGAGTGCTCGTGGGCGGCGCACTTGTTCCTGCGCCTGATGGATTCGGCGACTTGTGGTCTGCCTACTTGGCGCCTTGGCATGAAGTCGGCACTGGATCCTCGGTCGACGCTCCTGCGTGGCTGATACCACTCATGGGCCTGTCGGCGTTGTTGCGCGGTTCCGCCTCGGCCGCGGTCGATGTCATCTTGATGCTGGCGGTTCCGCTCACCGGGCTATCGGCCTACACCGCTTTGCGAGGTGTCACGTCAACCACCTGGGCGCGAGTATGGGCGGCCGTCGCTTACGCCTCGCTGCCAGCTGTAACCGGGGCACTGTCTGGTGGCCGCATCGGCTCGGCGGTCGCGATCGCCCTGCTTCCTTGGCTGGCTCGGGTACTGGCCCCGGTCTTGGGCTGGGGGCGGCCAGCTTCTTGGCGGCGAGTCTTCGCCAGTGCACTTCTGCTTGCGGTCGTGGCTTCCTTTACCCCTGTTCTCTGGCTCGTTGTTGCCGCACTCGCTGTCGTTGCTTCGGTGGTGACGGTGCGGGAGTTTCGGGCTCGTGGGCGCCTTCTCCTTGTGGTGCTCCTGCCGATCGCACTGGCTGTCCCGTGGAGTCTGCGGTTGGTGCGCAATCCAGCGCTGCTGTGGCTCGAGCCCGGGCTCACCGGCCCTACCGACTCTCACCTCACTGCACTTGACGTCGTGCTCCTGCGACCAGGAGGGCCGGGCTCCTCCCCGATCTGGCTTGCCCTCGGGATCGTCGTGACTGCCTTGGCCGCGCTGGTCATCCCGGGCCCGCGTCGAGGGATTGTGGCCCTGTGGCTCGTCGCGCTGAGCGGTCTCACCTTTGCTATCGCGCAGTTAGTGCTCAGAGTCTCGCCCGATTCTCTGGCGACACCTCTCGCCCCGTGGCCCGGTCCTACCACTGCTCTGTGGGGTGGCGCCCTGATCGTTGCGGGAGCGATGGCGGCAGAACGAGTTCCGGCCCTTCTGGCCGGCGCGAACTTTGGTTGGCGGCAGCCAGTTGTGGCATTGCTAGCGGCGCTGCTGCTTCTGGCGCCTGGGTTCTCCTTGGCCCTGCTTGCGATCGGGGCTGACGGCCCCCTGTCTCGCGGTTCGCGCGAGGTCCTACCTGCCTTTGTCGCCGCCGATATTCTCACCGATAGCCGACCGCGGGCGGTGGTGCTCAAGCGCGAGCGAGATGTCGTGGTCTACGACCTGCTGGCCGCCCCTGCCCCGCAACTCGGCGATATCGACGTTGCGCCACCGGTTGCGGACTCGCGTGAAATTACTCGAATAATCGCTCGGCTTGCCGCTGGTGTTGGCGCCAATGAAGTCGACGACTTGGCCACTCACGGTATTCGGTACGTCGTGGTGTCAGATGCCTCCCGCCATGATGCGCTTGTCGACACGCTCGACAGCGAGCGTGGCCTGCGGCGACTGTCAGCTCGCGACGGTGAGGCACTGTGGCAGGTGGTGCCGACATCTTCTCGGGCTCAAGTACTAGCACCTGTCGACGCCGCACAAGCTGGCCGAGCCGATGCCCACGTAGCGACCTCGTTGCCGACCCTCGGTGGTGATCCACGCACCCCGACCGAGTTGTCGACCAAGACCAAGACCGGACCGGCGGGCCGCCAGTTACTCCTTGCTGAGTCCATCGACAACCGTTGGCGTTGGACTCTCGGTGGGGTTGCGGTTGTGCCGCAGCCAGCCCTCATCGCAGGCACCACCGACGAGACTGACCCCAGCATTCAACTCGCACCGCTGCCCGCTGGCGCAGTGTCAACCGAGGTCGCCTTCGACGGTTCGTCGCGAAGTGGATGGCTGACCTTGCAGGCAATCGTGTGTGCCATCGTTGTGCTCCTTGCGTTGCCCTCGCGTCGCTCTGATGTCGACGACGATGCCGACACCTTCGGTGCTGACGATGAGTCCGATGTCGCAGTTGATCCGCTAGGTGCCGGCAATGCGGTTGTAATCGCCGGAGAGGTCGGCCTCGCATGAGCGACAACTCTGCTCTCGACCCTGTGGTCCCGACCCCTTCTTGGCGCCAACCTCGAGTAGCGGCCTTGGTCGCTGTCGCTGCGCTCTGCGCGCTGATGGCAACGGGCATACTGCTCGCCCCCGGGCCTATCGTCGCGTCGTCTCAGCCGATCGAGGAGCACGTTGCATCTGTCGATCTGCTGTGCCCGGTCACCACTGCTACCTCGGCGCTGAGTTCGAAGGTCAGTGCGGCGGTGGCTCCCCTTCCCGGGGTCGAGGCTGGGCTTGCGACCTTGGCCGATATCACCCGTGCCGGCAAGCAAACCAAATCGTTGGTCATCACCAAGCCCGGTGTCACGGTGAGCCGAGATATCAAGGTCAAGACCGGCCCGGCGGTTCTGGCCCGGTCCACGGGCACGTTCGTTGCCGGCTTCGGGGCCGATCAGCGGATTCGTTCGGGTGCGGGCTCAACCCGAGGTCTGGCGATTGCGCCCTGCACGCGCCCTATCACTGATGCGTGGTTGATGGGCGGCGCGTCGACCATTGGGCGCGTCACCACGATCATCTTGGTCAACGATGACGATCGTGCGGCGCAGGTCGATCTGTTGGTCTACGGCCCAGACGGCCAGGTGATCGCGCCGGCAGGTTCAGGCATTCTCGTGTCCGCATCTAGCCGCCGTGAGGTTCGCCTCGAGTCTCTTGCGCCCGCTCAGCGAGTCACCGCGATCCACGTCGTGGCCCGCACTGGGCGCGTGAGTGTTGTCGCACTGGACCGCGCTGCCAAGGGCCTCATTCCCTTGGGTATGTCACTGCTGTCGGCGACTACGGCTGGCCAACGTCTAGTGATCCCGTGGGTTCCATCAGGGATGGTGAGCGCCCGGTTGTTGCTGATCTCGCCCGACTCTGATGCCACAGTGCGTATCCACCTGCTGACAGCCGATGGTCCTATCGCTCCGGTTGGTCTCGATGAGGTGAGCCTCACTGCTGGGAAGCTCACCTCGATCGACCTGGGCCCGGCGCTGGCCGACGGCTCTGCGGGGCTTTTGATTGAGTCGTCAGCCGATATCGCTGCGGGCGCTGAATTCGTCGTCGGAGTGAACAAGCCCCTGGTCGAACGCGATGCCACGGCGGCCACCCCTGCTCTCACGACACCTGGCTTGATCGTCGGCCTCGCGAAGGGGACGTTGAAGCACATGGTGTCGATTGCTGCTCCGGATACTGGCGCGCGCGTCAACGTGGCCCTTTACGTACCTGGCGGCACTTCTCCGCAGTGGCAAACCACAGTCGATATCGGCGCCGGTTCGACCATCTCAGTGAAGGTGCCCGTTAGCACTGTTGCTGCCACGTCGACTCTGGTCGTTACGCCGCTCTCGGGCGGCCCAGTGCACGTGGTCTATAACGTGGTCGAGCCTGGGCCGAACGGCGCAATGCTCGCTGTGGCACCGGTTCTGCCGACCCGTCCGACTGCTCTCGTACCAGCAGTTGTGTCGGTGCCCGGCTCGTCACTGCGCTGACGCGGGTGACATTGGCTTGGCCCGCTTAAGTTCGACGAACTTTCACTCGACGAACTTTCGCTCAGCCTTAGTCGCCGGGTACGTATCCGGGATCGAGGTCACCGGGCTCAAGGTCAAGTGCGAGCGCGAGTTCTTCGACCACTAGGTCGCGCACGAGATCGAGCCTCGCCACATAGTCGCGCGCACGCAATTCCACCGGACGTCGGTAGATCACTACCGTGACTGTGCGGCCGTCCAGCGATCGCTGATGACCGGCGAGTGGGATGTTGCCGGTGCCAGCGAGCAGTGGCGGAGTGTCGACGATGTTGATGTCGACTGCGGTCAGATAGCGGCTCCAGTTGGGCTCGAGTCGATCGACCGCGTCGACCACAACCCGTGCGAAGCGGCCCGTGCGAGTGACGCGTGTTGGCGAACCCGCTGGAGCCAAGGCGCCTCGCAGGCCGCGACCATGGCGGTCACGTGGTCGCGACGCCTCAGGTGTGGTGGCCATGGAAGTTAGGCTAACCCGCCAGAGTCTGCGGCGTGCCGATGCGGGCTCATGGCAGTCCGCGCCCGTAGTGTCACTGCCGTGAGCCCAGTCCGCCGTTGTTCCAAGCCGTCGTGTACGCGCGCTGCCGTTGCCACGCTCACTTACGTCTATGCCGACCAGACCGCCGTGCTCGGCCCACTGGCCACCTATGCCGAACCTCACTGCTACGACTTGTGCGCACCGCACTCTGAGCGCATGACTGCCCCACGTGGCTGGGAAGTCGTTCGCTTGCAGCCCGACCCAGATGCGTTACGACCATCCAGTGATGATCTTGAGGCGCTTGCCGATGCTGTGCGCGAAGCAGCTCGTCCGCGAGTGCGCGAAACCGTGGGCGCCCCAGGCATGGTCGAGGTTGGTCGACGTGGTCACTTGAGGGTGCTTCGGTCCGAGTACGAAGACTGAGCTCCTGTTCGCGGCCGCGAAATGTCCAGCCGCAAAGCCACTTTCGGCTGACCGAACAGGTGATGTTTCGATCACTCGTGCGCCGCACGATTCGATCCGACCGGTAGGGTCAGCCCGTGCTTGATTCCGCGCGCCTTGACCGATTGATCAAGGCATATGACGTTCGTGGCGTGTTCCCTGACGATCTTGATGCCGAAGTTGCCACCTTGGTCGGGGCTGCGTTCGTCAGCGTCGTGGGTGCTGCACGTTCAGCGGGTGGCCCTGGTGCGGTCGTAGTCGCTCGCGACATGCGCCCATCCGGGCCAGAGTTGGTGGACGCGTTTGCCGCTGGTGTCCTAGCTGCTGGAATCGACGTCATCGACATCGGGCTTGCCTCGACCGACGAGCTCTATTACGCCGCCGGATCAATGGGATTGCCGGGCGCGATGTTCACGGCAAGTCACAACCCAGCGAAGTACAACGGCATCAAACTTTGCAAGGTTGGCGCTTCGCCGGTGGGCCAGGACACCGGGCTCGCCGCCATCCGCGAGCTGGTAGAGCTGTGGTCTGATTCGGGCATCCCTGCGTCCGATGTCACGCCCGGCCTACTCAGTTATCGCGATGTACTCGGTGAGTATGCGAAGTTCCTGCATGGCCTAGTCGATGTGTCGGGGATCCGTCCGCTCACAGTTGTTGTCGATGCCGGTAACGGTATGGGTGGGCACACGGTGCCAGCGGTGTTATCTGACTTGCCGTTGACCGTTATCCCATTGTTCTTCGAGCTCGACGGCAACTTCCCCAATCACGAAGCCAATCCCATCGAGCCCGACAACATGCGCGATTTGCAGGCGGCCGTTGTCAAACATCGCGCCGACATCGGCTTGGCCTTCGACGGTGATGCCGACAGGTGCTTCTTGGTTGACGAACGTGGGGAGATCGTCGACCCATCCACGCTCACTGGTTTGATCGCGGCTCGAGAGCTGGCTCGTGAGCCTGGCTCGACCATCATTCATAACTTGATCACCAGTGCCGCCGTGCCTGAGATCGTCCGCGAACGCGGTGGCATACCGGTGCGCACTCGCGTAGGTCATTCCTTCATCAAGGCACGCATGGCCGAGACAGGTGCCATCTTCGGTGGCGAGCACTCGGGCCACTTCTACTTCCGAGACTTCTGGCGAGCCGACTCTGGCATGCTCGCAGCGCTGCATGCGCTTGCGGCACTGGGTGAAACACCCGCTGGTACCACGTTGTCGAGTTTACTGTCCGAGTTCGATCGCTACGTGTCCTCAGGTGAGATCAACACCACCGTCAACGACCAGACTGCTGTCATCGCTCACATCGCGTCAACGTATTCCGTGCAGCCCGGTGTCGCTTTGGACGAACTCGATGGTCTCACGGTCTCCGGGCACGACCCAGATGGCTCCGCATGGTGGTTTAACGTACGGCCAAGCAACACCGAGCCACTGCTTCGTCTCAATGTTGAGGGCGCGACTTCGGCAATCATGGAGCGCGTTCGCGACCAAGCCCTTGCGCTGATCCGAGGTTCTCGCACATGAGTCTTGACCCGAGCCTGTTGGCGATCTTGGCCTGCCCTTGCGAGCACCATGCAAGCCTGCACGTCGATCGTGAGCCAGCTAACTCACTCGTCTGCCAACGGTGTCTGACCACGTTTCCAGTGCGCCACGGCATTCCCGTGCTCCTGCTCGATGACGCCACCCCGGGCCCTGAGGGCATCGGCGCTGATCTAGGCGAGCGCCGATGAGTTTCGCCTATGACGGGCTCCTCGACGAGCCTGCTGCTCTCGCCGCAGCTGACCCCGGCGACATGTTGCGTGCCACTGCTGATGCGGGTGCCCAGATCCGTCGTTCCGTTGCGAACATCGACTTAGCTTCGCTCGCAGTTATCGCAGCCGATGGACGTCCGCGCGCGCTGCTTGTCGCCGGTATGGGCGGTTCAGGCATCAGCGGAGACGTCCTTGCTGCCGTCTGCGGACCAGGCTGCTCGCTGCCCGTCTCCACGGTGCGTGGCTATGTGTTGCCTGGTTGGGTTGGTCCGCTTGATCTTGTCATCGCCGTGTCGTGCTCGGGCGAAACCGAGGAAACGCTGGCCGTCGCGCAGGAAGCTGCTAAACGAGGTTCGCGACTCGTTGGAGTAGGAGCAGTCGGCTCTGCGCTGCACGAGTTGGTGCTCGCGACCTCGGGTGCGTTCTTCATTCCGGTCGACGCGGGTGGATTGATGCCGCGTGCCTCGCTCTGGTTGCTCGCCACGCCACTGTTGCTTCTGGCCGACGCGATAGGCATCGTCAACATCTCGCTATCTGAGTTTGATCGAGCCGCTGATCTTCTTGACGAGATCGCAGTCGAATGCGGCCCGTCGGTGCCCCTTGACGACAACAGAGCCAAGCTGCTCGGCGCGGCGATTTCCACGTCGCTGCCCATGACATGGGGCACGTCACCGATTGGTGGAGTCGCGTCCTATCGGCTGGCGTGCCAACTCAATGAGAATGCCAAGATGCCGGTGGTGCAGGGCGCGCTCCCCGAGGTCAATCACAATCAGGTCGTCGCATTCGATGGTGGATTCGCAGGGCGCAATGAGGACGTCTTCCGTGACCCGTTCGAAGACGGTGCGGCTCCCGCGCGACTCCGGCTGGTCTTGCTCCGTGACAGTGAAGAGCACCCTCAGGATGCTCGCCGAGCCGACGTCTCGACCGACATCGCAGTGAGTCGCGATATCCCGGTCGACACGTTGCGTGCTGTTGACGGACACGCCCTCGTACGGCTTGCCTCACTGGTTGGGGTTGTCGATTGGGCCAGCGTTTACGCAGCGCTTGCCCAGGGCCTCGACCCGTCACCGATCGGACCGATCAGGGAACTCAAAGCCCGAATCGTTTGATCTGTCGGGCCGGTGGGCGCGCCCCGCGGTCGCCGAAACCCGGCGCCTAGTGTCACAATGGTGTCGCCCTGCGGTGCCTTACCCCGCGTGAGCAGCAGACGAGCCAGCGAGGCCTCGCGCCGTTCGTCGCGTAAACGCCCTGATGGGCAACATGATCGGAGATCCATGTCCACGCCCGAATACCCCGACTTCAAGGTTGCCGACCTCGCTCTGGCTGAGTTCGGCCGCAATGAGATTCGCTTGGCAGAGCACGAGATGCCCGGTCTCATGGCGATGCGTGCTCAGCACGGAACGAGCAAGCCACTGACTGGCGCACGCATCACGGGATCGCTGCACATGACCGTGCAGACCGCGGTGCTCATCGAGACTTTGGTCGAGCTCGGTGCCCAAGTTCGTTGGGCCTCATGCAATATCTTCTCCACCCAAGATCACGCGGCCGCTGCAGTTGTCGTTGGCCCCAATGGGACAGTCGATGCTCCGGCTGGCGTACCGGTCTACGCATGGAAGGGCGAGAGCCTCGAGGAGTACTGGTGGTGCACTGAGCAGGTGCTTCAGTGGCCCGGTGGTGGTGGCCCCAACATGATCCTCGACGACGGTGGCGACGCCACCCTGCTCGTGCACAAGGGCCGCGAATTCGAACTTGCTGGCGTCGTGCCATCGGTAGACCCGACCGATTCCGAGGAGTACGCGGTAATCCTGGGTGTCCTTGCTGTCTCCCTCGCACAGGATTCGAGCCGTTGGACCACGATCGCTGATGGCATCCTCGGCGTCACCGAGGAAACCACGACCGGCGTGCGCCGCCTCTACGAGATGTTCAAGGCTGGATCGCTGCGCTTCCCCGCGATCAACGTCAACGACTCGGTCACCAAGAGCAAGTTCGACAACAAGTACGGCTGTCGGCACTCGCTCATCGATGGCATCAACCGAGCAACCGATGTCCTCATCGGCGGCAAGGTTGCGGTCGTCTGTGGTTATGGCGATGTCGGCAAAGGGTCGGCAGAATCACTGCGCGGCCAGGGCGCACGAGTCATCGTCACCGAGATCGATCCCATCTGTGCCCTTCAGGCGGCGATGGATGGCTATGAGGTCTCGCGCCTCGACGATGTGATCGGCCGGGCTGACCTCATCATCACGGCCACGGGTTGCTACGACGTCATCACCACTGAGCACATGCAGAAGATGAAGCACCAGGCGATCTTGGGCAACATCGGTCACTTCGACAACGAGATCGACATGGCCGGGCTCGCGTCGGTGCCGGGCGTCGAGCGGATCGAGATCAAGCCGCAGGTCGACGAGTGGGTGTTCCCCGACGGTCATTCAGTGATCGTGCTTTCGGAGGGTCGTTTGCTCAACCTCGGAAATGCCACCGGACACCCGTCGTTCGTGATGAGCAACTCGTTCACCAACCAGGTGCTCGCCCAAATCGAGTTGTTCACCAAGCCCGACCTCTACCCACTGGGCGTGCACACACTGCCCAAGCATCTTGACGAGATGGTCGCGCGTTTGCACCTCGACGCGTTGGGTGTTGGCCTCACTGAACTCACCAAGAAGCAGGCCGAGTACCTCGGTGTCGATGTGGCTGGGCCGTACAAGTCCGACCACTACAGGTACTGAGTCATCTGTGGCCCACGGGAGACCGGAGTTTCAAGATGTTGTGGGGGTGCCCTATCAGGGTGCCCCCACAACCTATGTTGAGGCTTTCGCTGCTGGTCTCCCACTTCGTGCACAGCGTTGGGCTGCAAGCGATTTCGTCATCGGCTTAGTCCTTGCAGTCATCGTGCCGATCGCTGTTCTCGGCGTTGCCCAACTCGCTGGTGCACCGACCAACGGCACAGTGTTCCTGCTAGGGAGCCTGATGCTGCCATGGGTGGGCCTTGGGGTCTGGCCTTGGTATGTCACTCGTCATCGAGGTAACGGCATTCGAATCGATCTAGGATTCGAGTGGCATCGGTCGGACGTCGTCTGGGGTGTCGGCGGCGCGGCAGTGAGCATCGCGGTTGGCTCCCTCGTCATCTGGATCACCACCAAGATCTTTGGTGAGTACGACTCTGCAGCTGGCCAGGCTGCTCTGGCCGCCAACGTCCCACGCTGGGTGATCGTGGTCTTTGCCATAGCTGCAGTGATTGGCGCGCCGTTGTGCGAGGAGATCTGCTTTCGGGGGTTTGCTTTCGCCCTGATCGCGCGCTGGGCTGATCACCGCAGTCTTGCGGCTGTGCCCTGGGCGACCATCTGCTCGGCCGTGCTGTTTGCGTCCATACATATGGAGCCAGTGCGGATCCCGGTGCTCCTTGTTCTGGGTTTGGTCTTCTCGCTGCTTCGGGCGCGAACCGGACGAATAGGCGCGAGCGTGATCGCGCATTCACTCAACAACATAATTCCGGCGATCGGTATCGTCACGGCGGCCTGGTCGGCGGCCTCCTGACCGGTGGTCGTGGCTGCCCCCGCTGGCTGCCCCCGCTGGCTGCCCCCGCTGGCTGCCCCCGCTGGCTGCCCCCGCTGGCTGCAGCGGACCCGATCTGAGCGCGGATTCGCCGCCACCGAAAACCCGATGCACGTACCCGATTTGCAACTGTGTCGTAGCCTGATCGCTTCTGCATGTCACCTCGTGTGCCGATTCCTTCGTGAGGAATGTTCGTGACCGCCACTGTCGATGTAACTCCTGCGACTCGTTCGCGGGTTCAGTCCTGGGCGCACCTGCCTGGACTCGACGGAGTCCGGGCGATAGCCGTCATGGCAGTGCTGATCTTCCACGCGGATCCCACTTGGCTTCCTGGTGGCTTCCTCGGGGTTGATGTCTTCTTCGCCCTGTCCGGTTTCTTGATCACCTCGCTGTTGTTGGCCGAGCTCAGCGTGAGCGGCGAGGTGAACTTCCGCCGTTTCTACGTGCGCCGCGCGCGACGCCTGCTGCCAGCGCTTTTCGCAGTGCTGGTGGTGACAGCCGTGCTCGCGATGACGGTGGCACAAGATGCTGCTGAGCGAGTTCGTCAGGACTCCATCGCGGCGTTTTTCTACGTGACGAACTGGTGGTACATCGTCCATGGAACGTCTTACTTCGACTCCACCGAGCGCCCGCCGTTGCTCCAACACTTGTGGTCACTCGCAGTCGAGGAGCAGTTCTACTTCATCTGGCCGATCTTGCTCTACGGGTTGTGGCGCTGGGGTCGCCGATCTGCAGTTCGCTGGGGCGCATTGGTCGGCGCCGTGGCCTCAACTGCCGCAATGATTGCCATCTCAGTCAGCCGCGACATTCCCAGCGTCACCGACTCGGGTCGTGTGTACTTCGGCACTGATACTCACGCGATGACTCTGCTCTTGGGCGCGGTCCTGGCAACCGTGTGGCTCCCCTTCTCACGTCGGAGCCGACTCACTGCTTCCGGCCTCCGGGCCATGAGTGCCATAGGTTTTGCCGGCCTAGTGCTGCTCATCGGGATCTTCGCTTTCGTTAGTCCGGATTCCTCGGCACTGTTTCGGGGTGGCTTTGCCGTTGTTGGGTTAGCGAGCGTCGCACTGGTGGCTGGCGCGGCGACTACGGGCACTTGGTTCTCGCGGGCACTGGCCAACCAGCCGCTCAAGTATCTGGGCGAGCGTTCCTATGGGCTCTACCTGTGGCACTGGCCGATCTTCATGGTCCTGCGGCCTGGGGTCGACCTTGATGCTGATGGTCCTGGGGTGCAGGTGATTCGATTCGCCCTGACCTTCGCTGTCGCTGAGCTTTCCTATCGCTTCCTGGAGATGCCGATTCGCGGCGGAGCCATCGGACGCATGTGGTCGGGCTGGCGGGCAGCCGGAACGGCGACGACGATCACGCGCGGCACCATCGCGTTGGTAGTCGCCCTTGGATTGATCACCACGGTAGGCATTGGGCTGAGCCGCACTCACGAGGAAACTTTCGCCGAAAGTTTAGGCGGGGTCGAAGGGGTCGGCGACGGTGAGCTGACTCCATTGCCGAGTGCCTCGGCCATGCCGTCCCCGGTGCTGACCCCGAGCCCACAGCCGTCGGCGATCACGTCCAGTACTCCTAGCCCTACCGCGACAGTTGCCAAGGTTCCGCTCGATCTCACCAAGACATCGATGATCTTGGTGGGCGATTCGGTGTTGTTGGGTGCACGCGGTGCCGTGCAGGCGATGTTCCCGCAAGCCCGCGTGGATGCAGCCGTCAGCAGGCAAAGCGAGGCGGTCTTTGATCGCATCCTGGCGCGCATCGCGGTGAAACGCATTGGCAAAGTCGTGGTCATTCACACGGGCACCAACGGGGTGATAGACCGTGGGCACTTAGTCCGCCTGCTTCAGCAACTCAAGGATCGCGCGCGTGTGATCTTGGTGACCGTCCATGCCAATAGGCCCTGGGTGGCAAGTTCTAATGCGGCCATCCGAGCCGCGGCTGCCCAGTTCAAGAACGGGAATGTGCGGCTCGCCGACTGGAATGCGCTAGCCACCGGACATCGCAGCTGGCTCTTCTCGGACGGTATCCACATGCGCGCCGAGGGGGCCAAGCAGTATGCGGCTCTGTTGCGCCGAGTCCTGTCGGAGAAGTAGTTCGGCTCGCCGTCGCTAGATATCGATGGTCTAGCCGCGGCCCAGAAGGCGGATTGGGATGGGCTCAGAGCGGCGAAAGGTCTGCCACAAGCTGCTCGAACGGGAACACAGCCGACCCGGTAAACGTCATAGGGGTACTGGGCAGAACCGCTCGGCGGGGCGCTGATACGCAAACATATTCGCCTCGGGAGTGACGCCGGGGCCGAGTGGGTGGGACGATGCTCTGCATGAAGGGTCGAGTGCTCGTAGTAGACGATGACACTGCACTGGCGGAAATGCTCGGGATCGTGCTTCGCACCGAGGGATTCGAGCCAGTGTTCTGTTCCGATGGTATGCGCGCGTTGACGGTTTTCCGTGAGACGAAGCCAGACCTCGTACTCCTCGACCTCATGCTCCCGGGTCGCGACGGTGTCGATGTGTGTCGTCTGATTCGGGCTGAATCCGCTGTCCCGATCGTGATGCTCACCGCCAAGACCGACACCATCGACGTCGTCCTAGGTCTCGAGTCGGGCGCCGATGACTATGTGGTCAAGCCGTTCAAGCCCAAGGAGTTGGTGGCGCGAATCCGTACCCGCCTTCGGCGCACTGACGAACCTGCCCAGGAGAACCTGTCTATCGGCGATCTGCAGATTGATGTTGTGGGGCACTCAGTTCGGCGTGATGGGGCTCCAATCTCCTTGACCCCGCTGGAGTTTGACCTGCTTGCCGCCTTGGCGCGCAAGCCATGGCAGGTCTTCACCCGCGAGATCTTGTTGCAGGAAGTGTGGGGCTATCGGCACGCGGCCGATACGCGCCTAGTGAACGTCCACGTGCAGCGGCTGAGGTCAAAGATCGAGCACGATGCCGAGAACCCTCAGATCGTCGTTACGGTGCGCGGTGTCGGCTACAAGGCAGGCCCTCCGTGACAGCGCGGTCCGTCAGCACATGAGGTTCTGGTCGCAGGCAGGTCGCACGTTGGTCTCCCTCGTCCGACCCGTTCGTCGCCTTTGGCGCACGTCGGTCTCGCTGCGAGTGGTGGCCTCGACTTTGGCGCTTTCACTCGTAGTGGTCGGACTCGTCGGAGTTCTGCTGGTCAAGCGCATCACGTCCGGTGTGCTTGACGCCAAAGTGCGAGCTTCTGTCGTGGAGGCCGGCAGCGGAGTGTCCGAGACTCAGCGATTGCTCGATGCCGCGGATACCGGCCCAACAACCCCCTCGGCCGCGCGCTTGGTCGACACTGTCACCTCGACCTTGGCTCAGCGGGCGGGAACGCCTGGCCTATACGAGGTCCTGCTGCTCGCTTCCCCGCCTAAGCGTGGAGATGCCCCTGAGCGTGGCACCAACCTCGTGTCCGAACTCAGCGTCGTTCCTGAACTTCGGCTGGCAGTTCAAGACAATCAACGACAGTCGTGGACCTATACCGAGATCAGGTATTTGGATAGCCATGTCGTGCCGGGTCTTGCAGTTGGTGCACCGCTGGTGGTGCCTGGTGTCGGCAATTACGAGCTGTATTACCTGTTTCCCCTCGCTCAGGAACAGGCGACTTTGGATCTCGTGCAGCGCACGGTCTTGCTCGTGGGAATTCTGCTCGTACTCATGCTGGGTGGGATCGCCTATGTCGTGACCCGCCAGGTGGTTTCGCCAGTTCGGCTGGCAGCTCGCACGGCAGAGAAGTTGTCGGCAGGCCACCTCACCGAGCGGATGAGTGTTCGAGGCGAGGACGATCTCGCGTTACTTGCCCGCTCGTTCAACGCGATGGCCGCGAGCCTGCAGGAACAGATCACCCGGCTCGAATCGCTGTCTCGACTCCAGCAGCGGTTTGTGTCCGACGTGTCACATGAACTGCGCACGCCGTTAACGACCGTTCGGATGGCAGCGGATGTCATCTTTGAGTCGCGCGATGAGTTCGATGAGTCAACCTCCCGTAGTGCCGAGATCATGCAGACCCAACTCGATCGGTTCGAAGAGTTGCTTGCCGATCTGCTCGAGATCAGCAGGTTCGATGCTGGTGCCGCAGTGCTCGACCCCGACCTGATCGACATGCGGATGATCGTTGAGCGAGTGGTGGATTCGTCCGCACCGTTCGCTGAACGCAAGGGCTCCCAGATTGTTCTTGACCTGCCCGAGGAGCCCGCGCGTGCCGAGGTTGACGTGCGACGGATCGATCGTGTGTTGCGGAATCTGGTGATCAACGCGATCGAGCATGGTGAGGGTCGGCCCATCGAGATAACGGTTCGTTCCGCCGGTGACGCCGTGGCCGTCACTGTGCGAGATCACGGCGGTGGCCTTCGGCCCGGCGAGTCGTCGCTGGTCTTCAACCGGTTCTGGCGTGCCGACCCGGCGCGTGCTCGAACGATCGGGGGCACGGGGCTCGGGTTATCTATCGCGCTGGAGGATGTGCGGCTGCATGACGGCTGGCTCGAGGCGTGGGGTGCACCGGGCGACGGCTCTTGTTTTCGGATGACCGTTCCCACCATGCGCGGCGCCGCCGTACTTGAATCGCCATTGCCACTTGAGCCAGTGGACGCAGGACCACGTGTCACTGCTGCGTTGGCATCGCCGTATCGCACTCCGCGACGGGAAGAGGTGCCGCGATGAGAAGTTTCTGGGCGCACCGTCGGACTGCTGTGGGCGTGTCGGTACTCGCGGCGGTCGCGTTGCTCTCGGGATGTGCGGTTGTCCCGATTTCGGGTCCGATCGAGCAGGGCGTCGCGTTGGCGGTTGGCCCCCAGGACCAGTTCATTCGAGTCATCGCTCGGCCACCGCAACCAGGCATGTCAGCCGAGGAGGTCGTGCGCGGCTTCCAGGAGGCGACTGCGTCGGCGGATGCCGGCTACACCGTCGCACGTCAGTACCTCACCGGAATCGCAGCCTCGACTTGGGATCCGGGGGCGGGCGTTGCGATCTACGACAATGCCGGGCTCACCTTCGTGGGTGCTGGCGGCACAGTGGCAGCTGAGGGCGGGCTTGCGGGCTCCATCGATGGGTCCGGCGAGTACTCGGTAGCTGCGCCCGATGCTCGCCTCTCCGCGAAGTACCTGCTTACTCGCGCTTTCGGAGAATGGCGAATTTCGCAACCGCCGATCGGTCTCATACTTGGGCCTGGCGACATCGACCGTGGCTTCCGCTCCTTCAACATGTACTTCTTCACCCGTGACTTTGGAACGCTCGTGCCCACGCCGGTGGTCATTCCGGTATCCGAAGCCGGAGTTGCTACCCAACTCGTGCGTGAACTTCTCGTCGGCCCACCTACCTGGATTGCACCTTCGGTACGCACTGGATTCCCAGAGGGGACCCGTCTTGCGTTCGACTCGGTTCCAGTGGTTGATGGTGTCGCTGATGTCGCGCTGACGGCCGAGGTCCTGCAGGCCGATGATGCGACTCGGCAGGCGCTCTCCGCCCAGTTAGCCTGGACCCTTCGGCAACTCCCATCAATTACTTCTATCCGGCTTACGGTCTCCGGACAACGAGTGGTGGTTCCTGGAGTCGGGCTCGTGCAGCCGGTATCGGCCTGGCAGCAGTTCGACCCAAACGCTTCGCCTGCGCCTGCCCTGGGCTATGCGCTGAATGGCAAGAACGTCATGTCCTTTGACAGCTCCGGTCAGTTCTCCCGCGTGAGTGGGTTGAAGCGCGAACTCACATCGCTAGCGGTTGATCTTCAGTCCGCTAATTTCGCGGCGCTGTCCAAGGATCGAAAGTCACTGTGGGTTGGACTCCTCGCTGATCAAGCGACCCTCGTCCGCCGCTACGTGGGTAGCGAGCTGTCTCGCCCTTCGTGGGATCGCGACGGCTCGCTGTGGGTGGTCGACCGCGGACTCGGGCTCCTAAATGTCCGCGACACGGTAGCGACTCAGATTGCTGTGACGGGGCTGCCGGATGGCGTGGCTGACTCGGACATCCTCGACGTCGCAGTGGCGCGTGATGGGACCCGGATCGCGTTGCTGATCCGTCGTGGCACTCGGGTCGAGCCGATCGTCGCTCGAGTCGAACGGACAGGCGGCACGGTGCGCGTAGCTGATCCTCGACGAATCGAGGCCTCGATCACCGATGCGTTGGACCTCGCGTGGCATGATTCCGCGACGCTCTCGATCCTGGGCACTTCGGGAGCATCATCGCTCGCAGTATTCGACGTCGGGGTCGGTACGTCCCGAGTTATTCCCACTCGTGCTCCTGAAGGCTCAACGACGTTGGCCGCGCAGCCAGATCGGCCCACCCTTGTCGGCACCGGCGCGGATATCTATCGGGCCAGTGCGAACAGTTGGACCAAGCTCGGCCCGGGCACTGACCCGGTTTATCCGGGCTGAGCAGCTGCACGATTGGGGTGGCGGGGTGTCCTCG
Organism: uncultured Actinomycetes bacterium; assembly: GCA_903918645.1. Taxonomy (GTDB): domain Bacteria; phylum Actinomycetota; class Actinomycetes; order S36-B12; family CAIYMF01; genus Longivirga. Next base: position 27,885 of record CAIXFH010000141.1, read on the forward strand.
CTGAGCGCATGACTTTGTGCACAGGACCTGGGCCTGCGTGCCGTCGGAACCTTTCGTCGCATCGACGATGCTCACGTGGCGCAACACAGTTTCCCCGAACTCAGTAGCGGCGCGGGCCGGAGTCTGTTGCGGGGAGTTCGAGAGCATCTGGTCAGCGATGTTTGCGCGGGCTGTCGGGCTCGGCCCGGTGCGCTCTGCGACCTGTGTTCCCAGTATCTGCGCGCGAGAGTCGAGCGCATAACCGTTGCTGGAGTAGGCGAAAGCGCTGCCCTAACCGTTCATGCAACCGCGCCATACGACGGGCCGGTGCGTGAGGCGCTGGTCGCGTTCAAGGAGCATGGCCGGTGGTCGCTACGTGAGCCACTCGGAGTCGGCCTCGCGCGGGCCGTGGCCGACTTGCTCACCGCGGCTGCTGATCCAACGCGAGTGTGTCTCGTGCCGGCGCCGAGTACGTCCGCAGCTCGTCGTCAGCGAGACGGTGACCACGTGCGAGAACTTGCTCGCGTGGCCACTTCGACGCTTCGCCGGCTGGGCGTCGATGCTCGGGTAGTTCCTGCGGTCCACTCGATCCGTCGTCGTCAGGATCAGCGCGGGCTCAACCGCACGGAACGGCTCGTCAATATGTCCGGCTCGATGGCTGCAAGAGTGGATGTACCCAGTTTGTGCAACACCGTCGTGGTTGACGACATCCTCACCAGCGGGGCAACCCTGGCTGAGATGTTGCGGGCCCTGTCGGCGGTGGGCGTGTTACCTCTCGGGGCGTGCGTTGTCGCCGCAACACCGGATCGTCATGGGGTGAGAGCGGGTAATCGTTGACAACGAGCAGGCATCCGAACACGACTGGCCGAGCGTTTTTCAGTTGTGACCGCCAAGACTGCGCAGACGGGTCTACGTTGGTCTTGTGACACCCGTCCGGGCCCGTGGTTGCGTTCTCGACAAGATCCCTTTGCTGGGATCTCATCGAGAGCAAGCCGATGCCAGCCGCAGGCTAAGCGGTCCACGTAAGGCGACTCTTCGTCGTTCGATCACGGTGCGGTTTAGAAGTAAGTCCTGCCCCGCCGGAAGGCCAATGTGCCTACCGATCCGGGAGAAGGGGAGTAGTCGCATTACGCCCATCCGGGCGCGGCGAGACCTTCAGCAGGCGAATGTGGGGTCGAAAACCAGGTCGGCCGGACGGGTGCCACATCGTCGGTTCCAGCGTTTCACTGTCGATATCCCACTTAGACCAACCCCGGTCTAACGAAGGCGACAGGTACCTCGTGAAAGAAGGTGTCGCACTATGACCACACTGCATGTGCCGGCTGAGATCGTTGTCCACGGCCGTCATTTCGAGGTTTCGCAGCGATTCCGAGATCACGTTGCCACAAAATTGGCGCGCGTAGATCGGTTCGGCATCACGCTCACTCGCATCGATGTCGAGGTCACCAAGGAAGCTAACCCACGGCAGAGCGAGCGAGCGTTCGAGGTTGAGCTCACCTGCGTTGGACGCGGCCCGGTGATCAGAGCCGAAGCGGCTGCGGACGACAAGTACGCAGCACTGGATGTGGCGTACGCCAGGCTCGAGGAGCGACTGCGCAGGGCCGCTGAGCGTCGGCAGTCCAAGCACCGTCGACACGCGACTCATTCGAATGGACTCTCCGGCGAGTTGCTTCCTCCCGCGCTTGTCCCGACGGCACGTCCAGAGCCGGCTGAGCCAGTGGAAGCAACATTCTCTGAGCCGGACGTCGTCTATGAGGATGGGCCGATCGTGGTGCGCGATAAGACGCACCCCAGTGCCCCAATGACCGTGTCAGAGGCGCTGCACTCCCTCGAACTTGTTGGCCACGATTTCTTCTTGTTCCTTGATTCGGAGACCAACTCGCCGACCGTTGTGTACAAGCGACGCGGCTACGACTACGGGCTCTTGCGGCTGCAGGTGGCCGACGCGGGTCAGGCTGAGGCTGCGTCTTAGCAATCCCGGAGAATCCAGCTTTAATGGGGCGCGGGTCGCTGCCGGTTTCACTGGTGGCGTCCCGCGCCCCGTTCGTGCGTGTCATGATTCAAAGGTGACTTCCGAGGTTCCGCCTGTCGTTCGGGTGGTCGTGGCTGACCGTCAGCCGATCTTTCGTCGAGGCCTTGTCGAAGTTCTCTGCGATGAGCCGGATCTACAAGTAGTCGGCGATACCGACGATGCGCTGGCCCTGATCGACCTCGTGGTCTCCACGAAGGCAGATGTCGTGCTGGTGGATCTTGCAGTGCACTTCGACGGTATCGACGTGTGCGCCGCCATTCGGCAGGCGCGTCCTGAGGCCAAGGTTGTAGTGCTGGCTCGCGCCGATCACGACTCTGAGCTGGCGGGGGCTGTTCGGGCAGGTGCTCGCGGGTATCTGCTCAAGGAGACATCGCCGCAGGAATTGTTGGCTGCCGTCCGCGCAGTTGCGGCTGGTTCGTCGTTGCTCTCGCCGGCCATGGCTTCGCGTCTGCTTGACGAGTTTGCGGTACTGGTTCGTCGACACGATGGCGTCACTGACGGGGCGGGCACGTTGTCGCCGCGCGAAGTTGAGGTGCTCAACCTCATGGCGCAGGGCTTGAACAATCGGGTCATTGCCGAGAAGTTGTTTATCAGCGAGAACACGGTAAAGAATCACATTCGCAGCATCCACGAAAAGCTTCAGGTGCATTCGCGGATGGAAGCGGTTGTCCGTGCCGTCCGTGAGGGGTTGCTGCACATCACGTGACCGTCAGCAGGAATGAGAGTTGGGTCCCCGAGTCGTGACAGCAGCCTCTGCCGTGCGTCGACCAGTTGACCTCCCTGCCACCGAAATCTCTGTTGCGGACGCACGGGCCATTGCTGTTCGAGCACAAGGGCTTTCGTCGGGGGTCCTGCCATTGCGACCGAGCCAGTCGGCGCGAGCATCGCTCACTCGACGAGTCGCAGCCGTCGGCGACACCCTTCGTCTCCTTGGCGCGGTGCAGCTCGACACGATTAGCGTTCTTGCCAGGAGCCATGAACTTGTCCAGTACGCGCGGTTGGGGCCGGTTGGTCGTGACGCGATCGAACAGGCCTATTGGGGTGGTGGCGTCGGTAATGCGCATCCAGGAGTAGCAAGCGCTTTTGAGTACTGGTCGCACGCTGCCTGCGTCCTGCCGATCGAGGAGTGGTCGTCGTTTGCCTACCGTCGCCGCTCTTATCGACGACTGGGCATTCGCTGGCACGACGTACCCACGGCCGCTCTCGAGGGAATTCGCGATCGCCTGCGCACTGAGGGACCGCTGACCAGCACCGACCTTGGGGGTGCGAAAAAGGGCGGCGAGTGGTGGGACTGGTCGGAGACCAAGGTGGCAGTCGAATGGCTGCTCGATATCGGCGACGTCGTGTGCGTTCGTCGCACTGGTTGGCGGCGCGTGTATGACCTGGCCGAACGAGCAGTGCCTGGTGAGCATCGCACCCCATCGCCCGGCTGGGTTGACGTGGACGGGGTCTACGGCCCTTCCGATGCTGACTGCGTGCGTGAGCTCCTGATTCGATCCGCCCGGGTTCTTGGCGTTGGCAGCCTTATCGAACTGATCGATGTTCATCGCCTCACAGGTCGGCACATGGCTCGGTCGTTCGTCGAACAGGTGCTCAACGAACTCGTCGACGACGGCTCGATCGCCAAGGTACGCGTCGAGGGTTGGTCGGCTGCCGCGTACGCCGACCCGTTGGCGCTCGGCTTTGGCACGGTCTCTCGCTCTCGAACTACGTTGCTGTCGCCGTTTGATTCTCTGGTCTGGCATCGAGGCCGTACGTCGCGGCTGTTCGGATTTGATTACCAACTCGAGGCATATGTGCCCTCGCACAAGCGGGTGCATGGCTACTTCACGATGCCCGTCTTACATGGTGGCAAACTCGTTGCGCGGGTTGATCCCAAGCGAATTGGTAGCAATCTGCATGCGCGGCAGGTCACGTTCGAAGCCGGGCCACGTGGTGCGATCCCAACTTCGTCAATCAATGGCGTGGCAGCTGCTCTGCGGGAGGCAGCTGCGTGGGTCGGCGCCACTGATGTCGTGATCGATCGCACTGTGCCTGAATCCGCGGCTGCTGCACTTCGAGGTGCGCTCTTGTAGCGGGCTGCTGAGCCGGGCCCCCCTTACGATTTAGGTGAGATGGGTCAGCGAATCAGATCTGCAGGCAGCAGCGACCCGAGCAGCTGGTCGTGTCGAAGACCACGCTGGAGCATCCCTAGGCGGAGCGTGCCCTCTACGCGGTAGCCCACCGACTCGGCGACGATTCGCGATGCGTCGTTGTCGGGCAGTGCGCACCACTGGATCCTGGCTAGACCCAACTCGTCGATTGCCCAAGTACTGACCAGCCGAACTGCGCGCGTGGCCAACCCGCGTCGGCGCGCACCGGGGCTCATCCAATATCCGATCTCGGCCGACCCGCCGGGTGTGCCTTCGAGAACCAGATCGTGCAAGCCGATCATTCCAAGGAAGTCAGCTGGCGCCTCTGCTTCAAATATCCCGAAGACAGCGGCGGTTGCTTCGTCCCAGTGTTGTTCGATCTTGCTGACGAAGTCGCGGGCATCCTGCTCGGTGTAAGGGCTTGGCACCACGGTGTATTTGGCAACCAATGGGTCACCCGCACCCAGCGCGATGGCCTCGATGTCGGCTTCTCTGGGTTGACGTAGAAGCACGACACCGTCGGTCAGATCACTGCGCGTTGGCAGCGACATCTTGTCGCTCTGCGCAGCTGCCATGCCAACATCTCATCGCATGTGCGGCTGCGATGTCGACCTACTTGTGCCGTCTGGCGCAATCCACCCCGCGAAACTGGTCTGGACATCACAGTTCGGGTTACGGCATTCGTGACCAAATGGTTACGATAAGGCCGGTGCCGGTTTCCCCGTGCACTGCGTCGAGCCCGGATCCGGGCCGGTGCGTAGCCCCGTGACAAGGACGTATCTGGTGTCGCTTCTCGACAAGCTCCTCCGAGCCGGTGAAGGTCGCCTTCTCAAGAAGCTCGACTCGATCGCGCACCAAGTCAACGCGCTCGAAGACGACTTCGTCGATCTGACCGATGATGAACTGCGCGCGAAGACTGCTGAATATCAGGAGCGATACGCCGAGGGCGAGACTCTCGACTCGTTGCTACCTGAGGCATTCGCGACGGTTCGCGAAGCAGCGAAGCGCACTCTTGGCCAGCGTCACTATGACGTTCAGATCATGGGTGGAGCCGCACTGCACTTGGGCAACATCGCCGAGATGAAGACCGGTGAGGGCAAGACCCTGGTCGCCACGCTGCCTGCGTATCTCAATGCGATTTCCGGTGACGGTGTCCACGTGGTCACGGTCAACGACTATCTCGCCGAGCGTGACTCTGAGTGGATGGGTCGTGTTCACCGGTTCCTCGGCTTGTCCGTCGGAGTGATCTTGGCGAACATGCAGCCCGATGCACGTCGCGTTGCCTATGGCTGCGACATCACGTACGGCACCAACAACGAGTTCGGATTCGACTATCTGCGCGACAACATGGCTTGGTCGATCGAAGAGCGTGTGCAACGTGGACACAACTTCGCGGTCGTCGACGAAACCGACTCGATCCTCATCGACGAAGCCCGCACGCCGCTCATCATCAGCGGCCCAGCCGACGCTCCGACCAAGTGGTACAACGAGTTTGCCCGTCTGGCGCCTCGGCTGATCAAGGGTGATGAGTCCAAGGGAATCCCAGGTGACTATGAGGTCGACGAGAAGAAGCGCACCGTCGGTATCTTGGAATCTGGAGTCGCAAAGGTTGAGGATTGGCTAGGCATCCACAATCTCTATGAATCGGTTAACACCCCGCTTGTCGGCTATCTGAACAACTCGCTGAAGGCCAAGGAGTTGTTCCGTCGCGACAAGGACTACGTGGTGATGAACGGTGAGGTTCTCATCGTCGACGAGCACACGGGGCGAATCCTGTCTGGTCGTCGGTACAACGAGGGCATGCATCAGGCGATCGAGGCCAAAGAAGGCGTTGAGATCAAGCAGGAGAACCAAACCCTGGCCACGATTACGCTGCAGAACTACTTCCGCCTCTACAACAAACTGTCCGGCATGACCGGTACCGCTATGACCGAGGCCGCTGAGTTCGACCAGATCTACAAGCTCGGTGTCATCCCGATCCCTACGAACCAGTCGGTGAAGCGCGCGGACGAGCCCGACTTGGTCTACCGCACTGAAGGCGCCAAATTCAACGCCGTTGTCGATGACCTCGAGGAACGGCACGCCAAGGGGCAGCCGGTGCTGGTTGGAACCACCAGTGTCGAGAAGTCCGAGCACTTGTCGAACCTGTTGCGTAAGCGTGGGGTGCCCCATGAGGTGCTCAACGCGAAGTACCACGAGCGTGAGGCCTCGATCGTGGCTCAGGCCGGGCGCAGGGGCGCAGTCACGGTAGCCACCAACATGGCTGGACGAGGCACCGACATCATGCTCGGCGGTAACTCCGAGTTCATGGCTGCGGCAGAGCTTGCCCAGCAGGAACTCAGCCCGGTTGACACCCCGGAGGAGTACGAAGCGGCTTGGCCGGCTGCCCTTGAGCGCGCTAAGAAGGCGGTCGCTGCAGAGCACGACGAGGTCACCGGCCTTGGTGGTCTGTATGTCCTTGGCACTGAGCGGCATGAGTCCAGGCGTATCGATAACCAGTTGCGTGGTCGTTCCGGCCGGCAGGGTGACCCAGGCGAGACCCGCTTCTACCTCTCACTCGAAGACGACCTCATGCGCCTGTTCAAGGCCGACATCGTCGACTCGTTCCTTCGTCGCTTCAATGTGCCCGATGACGTTCCGATTGAAGCGAAGATGGTCAGTAACGCGATCCGATCTGCGCAGACTCAGGTCGAGGGACAAAACTTCGAGATCCGTAAGAACGTCCTCAAGTACGACGAGGTCATGAACCGTCAGCGCAAGGTCATTTACGAAGAGCGTCGGCGCGTGCTCGAGGGCGAGGATCTCCACGAGCAGATCCGCGAGTTCCTCGACGACACGATCAGCGGTTACGTCAGCGCTGAGACCAAAGACGGCTACCCCGAGGATTGGGACTTCGACCGGCTCTGGACTGCGCTGCGAACTCTGTACCCGGTCAGTGTCAGTGTCGATGAGTTGGCCGCTTCCTCGGGCGGCGGGGTCAACGGCCTTACTGACGAGTTCCTCTCGGCTGAACTTCAGTCTGATGCTCAGTTGGCCTATGACCAGCGCGAGCGCGAACTCGGCCCTGAGGTCGTACGCGAACTCGAACGTCGAGTGGTGCTCTCGGTTCTCGACCGCAAGTGGCGCGAGCACCTCTACGAGATGGACTACCTGCAAGAGGGCATTGGGCTTCGCGCGATGGCGCAGAAGGATCCGCTGATTGAGTATCAGCGTGAGGGTTATGAGTTGTTCAACGCGATGATGGACTCGATCAAGGAAGAGTCGGTCGGATACTTGTTCAACGTCGAGGTGCAGGTTGGGCCTGACCAAGGAATTGTCGAGCTGCCTGAACTCGTCGAAGGTGACGAGGCCGCGGACGTTGAGCCCGGTTCAGTGCCTGTCGCCGCGGCCGCCGTGCCCGAGATCAGCGCTAAGGGGCTCACCCCGCAGCGTCCGACTCACCTCGACTACAGCTCGCCGGTGCTCGACGGTGAAGCCGGAGTGGGGCGTAGCTCGGAGGATCTCGACGACATCCCTGAACTAGGTGCCGACGCTAGCCGTGCTGAGCGTCGCAGGGTTGAGCGAGCGATGCGCAAGCGCGACAGCAAGAACTAGCGCTGGCGCTAAGAGTTTCCTTACACACATCTGGCCGTGCTGCTTACAGCACGGCCAGATGTGTGCAGCGCCAACGTCCATCCCAACCTTCGAGCCGCAGGGCCACAGCCCTAGCGCGCCGACCGCCGACCACGACTGCGTTCGCCTCGACTATTCCGTCGGCTGGCTCGAACACGTGGATGCTGCTTACGTTACGTCGAGCCCTTGTGCCAGAAGGATTTTGGGCCCTAGTAGATGGGGGAGTTGACCCCATGACATGTGCGCTGAGATCGGCGTACACGTCGGGGGTTAGCCAGCGGACCAACTGCTGGCGCGGTCGTTCATGGGCGAGGACTTCGACAACTGCTTGGACGAGTTGGGCAGTCCAGCGTCCTGGATCGGGGAGTTCGTCGCGCGATGTTGCCACGACCGCCACTGCCGGATCGGTATCGCGATCCATTGCCGGAACACGCGGCACAAGCCGAAGATCTGGTGCCGGCCCTGGGGCTGCGCTGTCGTCACCGGTGCGGCTCCACTGCAGGGCAAGGGTGCCCTGGATCACGCCAAGGGCAGGCACCCCGCGGGCTGAATCCACGGCGCGTGATGCGGGCTGGGGAATCCTGCGGCTGACGACCGGCACTGGGCGAAGCAGCGCTCGAGTAGTGCTGGTGGTAATTGGAGGTGCAGTTTGGTGGGGCTGCGGGTTGGGGTCGTTGGGTAGGGCTTGGGTCGACGTCGTAGTGGGCGACGTTGGCATGGTTCACCGCCGATCAGGGTCGAGCGACGCCGCTAGGGCGTCGATCGTGTGGGAGGGGGGCCGAGGGTTCGACGCCGACGTCCCTGTCGGTCGACCGTCAGGAATGCGCAGTGCCAGACCTGGACGAATGTGGTTGGGATCGGGACCGATCGCGGCCCGGTTGAGCTGATACCAGCGAGGCCATGCCCGTGCGATCTGCGAGTCGGTTGCCAGCGCTGGCAGGTGATCTCGAGCGATACCCCACAGGGTGTCGCCGCGGGCGACGATGTACTGGTCGGGGGCAATGCCGTACTGGCCGGGGGCAATGCCGTACTGGCCGGGGGCAATGCCGTACTGGCCGCGAGTTGGTTGCCATGTGTTTGGCGGTGGTGCGGGGGCGGGGGTGGCGGCGAGAACTGGCGCGGGCGGGGTGGGGCTAGCCATGGCTGATGGGGCGAGCGAGAGGGCTGGAGCAGCGAGGCCGAGGGCGGCGGCCACCATGCGGCGAGCAATACCGGGGGCGAGGGCGCCGGCCAGACGTGCGCATCGAGCGCCAAGTGCGCCGGGGAAGCGCGCGGCCTGGATCAACGCGGCGAGCAGCGCTGCTCGGCCGACGATGCATGTTCCGGTGGCGGCCAGTGCCCACGGGATGAGCTGATCGAGGTCGATGCTTAGCGAGCCGGTCATGGAGTACTCCGAGATCGATTTGATGCCGTTTGCTTGTGTTTGCCTATGACAACCTGCATTAGAGGATGCGTCAATAGCCACGATGCTTGGCTGGGGAAAACGAGAGTTATCCGTGAGAGACGGCAGTGTTAGCGAGCACATCAGGGCTGGCCGGCTAGATCGTGCTGCTTCCGACCGGGTGAGACGACGAGCCGCCGCTGGCCGGCCCGACGTACGCTGATTTGGTGTGCTGCTCGGAGTGAACTCGGGCGCGCGTCATCGGGGGCAGGGTCAGGGGCAGGGGCAGGGGCAGGGGCAGGGACACTGTGGACGGGCGTGATTTCGATCCAATCTCCGCGCTTGAGGCGGACTTCGCAGTTCAGGCTGCGGCCGACTCTGACCTTGACCGAGATGGTGAAGTTGCGGAGCGAGTCCGGATCGAGCGTTCCTCCGTTGGGTTGCATGATCGGCTGGTGAGATCTGTTGAGCCTGTTGATCTAACGGTCGCTGGGGGCCAGCGGATTACCGGGGTGGTCACCGACTCGGGGCAGTCGTGGTGTGTCGTGAGTGAGACGGCGTCAACCGTCGAATGCCTGGTCGTCTCAGCGTCGGTGGTGACGGCTCGCGGGCTGGGGCGAGGCATGTCTGCGCGGAAGCCTTCGACGAGATCGCTGGCATCGGTGCTGCGCGAGTGGTGTCGTGACCGTTCGCAGGTGATGGTCTATCTCTTTGATGGGTCACGAGTTGTCGGGATGGGGCACGCAGCGTACGCCGATCACGTGGAGGTGCTCGACGATCGTGGTGGCATGGTTGCCATTTCGAGTGCGGCGATCGCCGCGATGTCCCGTACCCACATCGATCACTAGCGGGAGTCGGCGACGCCGCCTAGTCGAAGGTGGGTTCTGTGTCGTCGCGACCCAGCGGGTGAGTACGTACGAAGTCAGCGGTTGCTGAGTACATACGGCCGATGTAGTTCTCAAGTTCGGTGGCCTCGACCCGCCATTGCCCTCGCCCGCCCACCTTGATCGCGGGCAGATCCCCATTGCGCACGAGCGCATATGCCTGTGAGGCCGAGATGTTGAGAGTCTCGGCTACGTCCGCAAGGGTGAGAAAACGTGAGGCCACAGCGTCATCTTGGCATCTCGGACACCCACACGGACGAGCGACATCGCGCGTGTGGACTATCTGCTTGTAAGGCTCGAACCATGTCAGTACCAGTGAGTCCCCGTGCGCACCGGCTCGGCACCGATCGTCGCGACGTACGGCTGGCTATCGGTGTAGCGCTAGTCATCGGATCGGTGCTTCTTGGCAGCCGCGTGTTTGCTGCGGCCGATCATCGCGTGCAACTGTTATCGGCGCGCGATTCCTTAGCGGCCGGCACCACGTTGACCGAAGCCGATGTTGTCGTAGTCGATGTGGCAGTGGATTCCGCGTCGAGCTATCTCGATCCCTCGGCGGGCATTGACGGTCGCGTTCTGACCCGGGACGTAGGCGCAGGGGAACTCATTGCGGCGTCCGCGCTCGGCGACTCGGTGCGGACAGATCGACGATTCGTCACGGTGCCTGTTGATCCGCTTCACGCGCCGCCCGCTCTGGCAAGGGGTGAGCGAGTCGATGTCTACGTATCACCCAAAGACGGAACTTCAGTTGGTGGTGGCTCGGTCACGGTACTGCCGACGTTGGTACTCGCTGGAGCGTTGGTCGCCGACCCAGGCAGTGCAGATGCCTCAGGTGCCAATAGCCAGATTGGTGTCGTTCTCGATGTCGCGGATTCCGATGCGGGGCAGGCGGTTGCGGCTGCCCGCGGCGGTGACGTCGATCTGGTGCGAGTGGGCGGTGGTGGTTCCTGATGGCCCACGAACTGTTGGTACTGCTGGGGAAAACGCCATGGGAGGGACCGCTAGTGGCGGGCCTGGCTCATCCCGCGAGTCGGATGACCATCGCACGGCGATGCCTGGATACTGCCGACCTCCTTGCATCTGCGGAAGCAGGTCGCGGTGAGGTGGCATTGGTCGGCGCGGATGCCCCTCGGCTCGATGCAGACGTAATCCAGCGGCTGATCGACTGCGATGTACGAATCGTTGGACTGGTCTCGGCGGATGATCACGATTCACCTGCCCGGCTGCAGCGATGGGGCGTGGAATCAATTGTTGTTGTTGACGTTTCCGAGATCGGCCCAGCAGTGTTCGCCATTGCTGAGGCGGTGCGACTCGACGACCGTGACCGGTTTGACCTCGTTCGTGATGGGTCAGCCACTGCTGGTGAAATAGCGTCGATCGCTCCAGGAACTCGCGCGCTTGCGATCGCCGTCTGGGGGCCAGCCGGCGCTCCTGGGCGCACGTCCGTCGCGATTGGACTCGCCGACGAGTTATCACGAGCGGGACGCAGGGTCCTTCTTGTCGATGCAGACACTTGGAGCCCATCGGTGTCCCTGATGCTCGGCATGGTCGACGATGGCGCGGGCCTGGCGTCTGCCTGTCGACGTGCTCTTTCTGGAACGCTCGATGTGGAATCCCTTGCAGCGCTTACTCGATCGCCGAGTAAGAATTTCGCGGTGCTCTCCGGACTATCCCGATCGGGCCGATGGGCGGAGGTTCGGTCGGCCGCAATGACAACCGTGCTCAACGTCGCGCGATCTTGGGTCGAGGCTGTCGTTATCGACTGTGGCTTCTCGCTTGAGGCCGATGAGGACCTCGTCTTCGACACGGCTGCACCGCGGCGCAACGCCGCAACCTTCGTCGCCCTTGAGCAAGCCGACGAGGTTGTTGTTGTCGGCGCGGGCGACCCCGTGGGCTTGGTGCGACTGGTGACCGGGCTGTCCGACCTCTCCGACGCCGCGGCAGTCTCGCACCGGCACGTAGTTGTCACTCGTGCGCGCAACTCAACACTGGGTCGAAGGCCAGACGCTGCCATCTCCGAGTTGCTCTACCGCCATGCCGGCGTTGATTCCGTCTGGTGTGTGCCCGACGACCCGATCGGTTACGACATGGCTCTACGTGAAGGTCGCACCCTCGCTGATGTCGCCCCGAAGTCGCCGGCGCGGCAAGTCGTAAGAGGGCTAGCGCGGACGATTGGCGATGACCACTGGCCACGGGGAGTAAGGACGCTGCGGATTGCTCGATAAGGTCGACAGGTGAGCGCCGCCACTGACCTCGTCGACCTCGATCGGCTCGAGCCGTGGCTGGTCGAACGCGGCATCCTTGTCGGCCCAGAGCCGTTGGCAGCAGCGCCCCTTGGTGAAGGGCATAGCAATCTCACCTACACCCTCAGCCGCGGCGATACATCCCTGATACTGCGTCGCCCCCCACGTGGCCCTTTGCTCCCTACCGCGCATGACGTCATCCGCGAGGCCGCGATCATGCAGTTGCTCGATGGGCAAGTTCCCGTGCCGCAAGTGGCTGGAGTCTGCGACACGCCTGACGTCATAGGCGCCCCGTTTTATCTCATGCAATCAGTTGACGGTGTTGTGGTTCGTGATCGATTGCCCGACTTCCTAGGCGGCGCGGCTTCCAGCAAGTCCCGCACATCACTCGGTATCGACGTGGCCCGTGTCCTTGGCCAGATCCATCGAGTGCCGTGGAAGCCATTTGTCGCAGCCGGTTACGGGAAAGAGTCCGGCTACCTTGAGCGACAACTCCGGCGATGGAGTGGGCAGCGCGAGGGCGTTAGAGCGGCTGTGGCTGAGTCAGGGGGGCGCGCTCGTGATTTGCCTGACTACGACGTCCTGCGTGATTGGCTCGTGGCGCAGATGCCTGCCGAGGTCGAGCCAACTGTGGTGCATGGCGACTACAAGCTCGACAATTTGATCGTTCGCAGCGCACCCGAAGGCCATGGTGGCGTTGAGATCTCGGCGGTCATCGATTGGGAAATGGCGACAGTCGGAGATCCACGTGCCGACCTTGGATACCTCCTTTCGTTCTGGCCAGAGCCTGGTGAGGTACTGCCCCTCGCCACCCTCGTTACAAGCGCGGAGGGGTTCCCACTGCGTTCGGAGATGATTGAAATCTGGGAGGAGTCAAGCGGTCGGCGGATTGGTGATCCTCGCTGGTTCATGGCCATGGCGGTATGGAAACTCGCGATTCTCTTGGAGGCCAGCTACTACCGGTATCTGGCCGGAACGGCGGACGATCCATTCTTTGCCAAACTCGAACTCGGTGTGCCCGCTTTGTTTTCCCGCGCCAGGAGGATTGCTGATGTCTGAATCGCCGCCGCGTGGGCTCATCGTCGACTGGGGTGGAGTCCTGACCGGTGACACCCGTTCGGTAGTCAGAGCCTGGGCTGAGCAAGACGGCATCGATCTGGATGCTTACGCATCAGTGATGCGTGACTGGTTTGGCCACTCAACCGAGATCGACGCTCGCGCGAATCCGATTTATGCGCTCGAACGGGGTGAAATTGAACTGCCGCACTACGAAGATCGACTCGCGGCTGAACTCACCACTCGTACGGGCAACGTCTACGTCGCGGAGGGCTTGCTGCAGCGCATGTTCGAGTTCTTCGAACATGCCCCGGACATGACGGGTCTGGTGCGACGTGCACGCGGCCTAGGCATCAGGACGGCGCTGCTCTCGAACTCCTGGGGCAACGACTATCCGCGTGAAGGCTGGGACGAGATGTTCGACGTGATCGTGATCTCGGGCGAGGTTGGGATGCGCAAGCCTGAGCCGCGGATCTATGACCACACCCTGGATCTGCTGGGTTTGCCAGCCGCTGAGTGCGTTTTCGTGGACGACCTAAGCGACAACGTCAAGGCCGCGGTGGGTGTCGGAATGATAGGTGTTCGGCACGTCGAATACGAGACCACTTTGGCCGAACTTGAAACTCTGTTCGGACGGTCACTCTCCTAGTTGCCAAAGACGATTCGGTGGTCGGTCCCTCTCCGTGCGACCATGGGAGCACTGGGGGAAAGGCGAGGAGTTCGGGAGAGCCGATGTCAGACAGGCTAAGTGCGCTCGACGTCTCATTCCTGTACCTCGAAGAAGCCACAACCCCCATGCATATTGGCGGTGTCGCGGTCTTCCAAGCCCCCAAGCAGGGCTTTGACATCGACCGATTGACTCACCTGATCGAAGAGCGCATCTCCTTGGTGCCGCGCTATCGCCAGAAGGTCAAATGGGTGCCTGGCCGGGTGGCTAATCCGGTGTGGATCGATGATGCCGAATTCGATGTCCACTATCACGTGCGACGTTCCGCGCTTCCCCGTCCGGGCGACGACACTCAACTTCGAGAACTTGTCGGCCGCATTATGTCCCGGCCGGTCGACCGCAATCGTCCGCTCTGGGAGATGTACCTAGTCGAGGGTTTGCAGAACGGCCGATTCGCTATTTTGACCAAGACTCATCACGCGATGGTCGATGGCGCGGGCGCGCTGGATATCGGTCAGGTCATCCTTGACTTCACTCCCGAGGCCAGGCGAGCCGAGGTTCAAGAGTGGATTCCGCGGAAGGAACCTAGCGACATCGATCTGGTCACCGAAGCCGTGTCCGAGATCGTGCGTAGTCCGGCAGCTGCGATCGATGCCGTGCGCGGTACTGCTGGTGATGTGCGCGAAACAGCTGAACGATTCGGACGTCGGGCCGCTGGATTCGCGGCCGGATTGGCGTCGGCGGCGCTCACGATTGCGCGACCTCCAGCGGAGAATCCGCTCAACCGTCCAATCGGCGAGGCTCGACGATTCGGGATGACCCAGGCTCGTCTTGATGACTTCAAGGCGATTCGCCGGGCACATGGCGGAACCATCAATGACGTTGTGCTGACTGTTGTTTCGGGCGCGCTACGCGAGTGGATGATGACTCGCGGCGAGCCGGTGTCGCCGAGTACGACAGTGCGGGCGCTCGTGCCTACAAGCATGCGCAATGGTGAGGAAGGCTCGGGTAACCACATCGCCGCATTCTTGGTCGACCTTCCAGTGGGTGAGCCGAGGCCGTTGGTGCGCTTGCATCGGGTGACGTTCGAGATGGAGCAGCTCAAATCCACCGGCCAGATGGTCGGCGCCCAGGCGCTGGTCGGGGTTGCTGGTTTTGCGCCGCCGACCTTGCACGCGCTAGGGGCCCGCACCGTCAACGATCTCTCGCGCCGCATGTTCAACCTGGTAGTCACCAACGTGCCCGGGCCGCAGGTGTCGCTCTTTGCTGATGGCGCATTGATGCTCGGCGCATATCCGGTGGTACCACTGGCGAAGGGCCAGGCGGTATCACTTGGCGTCACGTCGTACAACGGTGGCATGTACTTCGGCTTGAACGCCGATCGCGAGGCGATGTCAGATGTCGACGTCCTTGCCGATTGCATCGACACCGCGATCCTTGAGTTGCTCGAAACTTTGCCGGACTCTGAAACTTCGCCTACTGAAGCAGTTACGGAAGCAGTTACTGAAGCAGCTGGAGAAGCCGCGGAAGCCACAGAGGCGGCACCCGCGGCGCTGGCTGAGTCACCGGAGTTAGTCGTCGACCTGCATGAGCCAGTTGAGGTTTCAGCCGATGCCGACCTTCGGGGTGGAGTCTTGGTCAAGCCTCGTCAGGTGTCCTCGGAAGCATCTCGCGGCCTAGTGCCACGCGCCAACCCGGCAAGCCGGCCCGTGTCGGATGGGCGTTCGGACTAGTCCGGATTCGCCCTCGGCGCCGACACTCTCGCCAGTACGGCATGCTGGTCTCGTGCGCATCTATGTTCCGTTGACGGTGTCTGGTCTGGCCACACTCCACAAGCAAGGTCGGATTGGTGTCGAGTCTGGCATCGCTCACGCTGTCACCCCTGCGCTGCGGGCCGCCTGGGAGCAGGCAGATGACGAGGAACTCGAGTACGCAGCCCTGATGGCGGCAGCATTTGGCTCGCTCATGTCGATCAAGGAATCCGGGGCTAGCCCGCGTCGGGTTGTGGCGGCAGTCGATATCGACGACAGTCACGTGGTCGTGGTCGGCACCGACGAGGCTGAAGCGACCGCTGTCGTTGTCGACACTCCCATCCTGATCTCTTGGTGCAAGGCCGTTCACGTCGATTCAGCAGATGCCGAGGGTGAAGTGTCGATTGCGGTCTCTCGGTTGGCTGAGGCGATTGCTGGTAACCGTGACGCGTTGGCGCAGGTGGCTTTGGTCGAGCATGAACTCATGTGGTTCGCCACCCAGGAGATTCCGGACCTGTTGCAGTAAGGGTCGGCCGTCCTCGCGTAGGCGCTACTCGATCTGGCGACCTAAAAACTGTGTGCCGCTAGATCAACTGCGCTCACTTCCAGCTCAGCCGCGGGTTGATCCAATGCCCCTGGTAGCGGCACTTAAGTTCCCATGGTGTAATTGATTGAGAAGTCAACCATTTCTCTTTCAACTACTTGTCCGGAGTACTCTCATGACCCTGTTCCGTCTCGATTCCAGCATCCGCACCGAGGGCTCAATCAGCCGCGCTGTGGCCGATACCGCTGAGGCCGCCTGGCGCGCTGAGCACCCAACCGGCGAGATCATTCGTCGCGACCTCGGCGTCGAGCCGCTGCCCTCCACCTCCTGGCCCACTGCTGTGCTGGCCTCATGGACGCCGGCCGATCAGCACACCGCAGCGCAGCTCGAGGCCGTTGCGCTGGCTGCTCGTCTCGGTGACGAGCTGCTCGCTGCCGACTCCATCATCGTCGCCGTGCCGCTCTACAACTGGGGCATCAGCCAGCACGTGAAGGCCTGGATCGATCTGCTCATCACTGATCCACGCTTTGGCTCCGGCTCCGAGACTCCGCTCAAGGGCCGCTCCGGGCTTCTCGTAATCGCGCGGGGTGGCGCGTACGGCGAAGGCACCCCCCGGTTCGGCTGGGACCACGCCACTGCCTACCTGTCTCTCATTCTTGGTGAGGTCTGGGGCCTTGACCTGCGGGTCGTCGAGGCCGAGTTGACCCTTGCTGAGATCGTCCCGGCCATGGCCGATCTCAAGCCACTGGCTGCGGAGTTCCTTGCCACCGCCCACGCTGCCGCAGCCACCCATGGCCGCGACCTCGGCGAGCAGGCTGCGGCACTCGCTTCCGTGTAGTCGACTACAACGCAAAACGCGGGCGCACCCACACTGGGGCGCCCGCGTTTTGCATGCTCACTGTGTTCATGACGCCGGAACTCCGCTCGCCTTTGGCTCACGCTGAAGGATCAGATGGTCGTCCAGACCAGTAGCGAATTTGAAACCATGTCGGCCTGACCGGAGTGCGTCCGCGCCTGTCGCTGGCAACGCCCCCGAACGCAACGAGACCCCCGAGCTAGTAATGGTCGGGGGTCTCGTGTCGTCGCGCGGGTGTGGCTTAGAGGCCGCCACCTTGTCCGGCGCAGGTGTTGCCGTTGTCTTCCGCGCGATCAGGTGACAGCTTGACCTACTCGATCAGCCCTCCCATGTTGGTCCCGGATACTAAGACGGTTCTTGCCAAGACTTGCCCGAGGGGGAGTTACTTCGGTATGTTCAGGAACTGTCGCTCGAAGGTGAACCGCTACTCAAGGAGTCGGTATGGCAACCCTGGAGACAAATGATGCGCTCGACGGGGCGATGCGCGATATCCAAGAGCGCGCTGGACAATTCGGCGAGGCGTCGTTGAAGGATGGCGTTCTGTACTTTGGATCCACGGCC
>CAIXFH010000142.1 GCA_903918645.1 uncultured Actinomycetes bacterium
AGTCGGCATACCACGTGCGCATGCTGGCGCGGACTGTCTCTTGCAGGACCGCGTTGGGGGCGGCTACCGACAGGTGGGTCGCGGCGGCGAGGGTGACCGGACCGGTGCAGTCATGGGGGGCTATGGCCCGACCATGCGCTTCGGCGAGCGCTGCGATCCGAAGGCCGTGTGTGATGCCTCCGCACCAAGCTAGGTCCACGGTGGCAACGTCGATGGCGCCCTCGCCGAGCAGCGGGAGATAGCCGGTGAGCCCAACTACCGTCTCGCCTGCGGCGATCATGGTGCCGCAGCGGGACGCCACCTCGTGGATCTCCCTGAGCGCTCCGGGCAGATCGGATCGCACCGGGTCCTCGATCCAGAAGGGTGAGTAGGGTTCGAGCGCGCGGACGATCGATGCCGCAGCAGGTACCGACCAGAGGGCGTGCAGCTCGATCATCACGCTCATCTGGTCGCCGACTGCGGCCCGGATCTTGCGGATGGGGTCAAGGCCCGCTTGCATCTGCTCAGAGGTGATGCCGGCACCGTGCGACATCTCGGCATAGGCGTCGAACGGCCAGATCTTCATGCCCGTGATGCCCTCGGACAACAGCTCTTCAGCGAGGCTGCCGGCATCGGACATGAAGCGATCGAGGTCCTCCCATCGGCCGTCGACGCCGCGACCGTAGTTCTGGGTTGCCTGGCCTTCTCGCCGCACGTACTGGGTGCCAGCGCAGGTGTTGTAGACCCCGATCGAGTCGCGGGTACGCCCGCCCATGAGGTCATGAAGTGGCAGGCCCGCGCGTTGTCCGGCGAGGTCCCACAACGCGATGTCGACTGCCGAGCGCGCCCGGGTCTCGACGCCGCTCCCCGCGTATCCGACGTACCCCTCCAGAGAGCGGTTTATCGCCACGATCCGGCTCGGGTCCTGACCGACCAGGAGTGGCGCTGCCACAGAATGAATGTAGGACTCGACTGCCTCGGCGCTGTAGAAGGTCTCGCCCAGACCCACCAGCCCATCGCTATAGACGAGTACAAACAGCAGGTTCGGGAAGTCCCTGTGTCGTATGGTCTCGATCTGCTCGATCTTCATCGAAGTTCGTCCTCTCGCGCCGTGAATGTGCCGGCATAGGGGTCTAGGGCGTCAGCCACGATTTGCTCCAGTGGCATTGTCTGCCCGTACGTGCGTTGCAGGACCTCGGTCGTTAGGCGGCGCAGGTGCTCGAGGGTGTCGTCGTGAGACGTGCTCTCCGTTTGACGGATGTGCCGTGACATGGCGTCGCCGGCCGCTTCGGCATCGCCGTCCTCGATCGCGGTAAGTACAGCGCTGTGGAGGGGTATGCTCCGAACCCGTGCTGCGGTGTCGACCAACGAGAGCAGCATGGCCTCGAGTACGAGAGTGCTGATGGAATCGAAAAACGTTGATAGCACTGGGTTATGCGAGGCTCGCGCGACCAATGAGTGGAAGGCGATGTCGGCCATGGCTTTGGCCACGAGGCCATCTGCCCGGTCGAAGTCTTCCAGTGCCTGGCGGATCGCGGCAAGATCACTTGGTGTTGCGTGCTTGGCGGCGAGCATCGCGGTATGCGTTTCGACGGTGATCCGAGCTTCGACAAGGTGACGTGCTGTCGCATTGCTGGCTGAGTAGGCGGCGCGCATGGCACGCGCTACTTCGGTGGTGCTGGGAGTGCGGGCATACGCGCCCTTGCCCGGCACAATCTCGAGCAGGCCTCTCTGCTCCAAGCCGCGCAGTACCTCACGCACGAGCGAACGGGATACGCCAAGGGACTCGGACAGCCCTCGCTCTGAGGGCAGCGGTTCGCCTGACCTGTTCGACTGTGGCAGGACGGAGATCTCGAAGTGATCGGCGAGCGAGTCCCGAGTCCACATGCGCGCGGATTCAGTCGCGGTCGCCATCGGCGGTCTCCTCGGGGTCCATGGGGTAGAGCCCCGCACCGCCATCAATGACGAGTGTGGAACCCGTCATGTAGGACGACATCGGTGAGCACAGGAAGATCAGGGCATCCGCAACGGATTCTGGGGTCTGGAGTGCCCCGAGGGGGACCGCGCGCGACGCTCGACGTCGGTAGTCGGGCTCGGTGTCCCACTGGTGCTTGGCCATACCGACGCCCACGATGCCCGGGGCGAGGACGTTGGCCCTGATCCCATCGGCGGCGAACTCCCGTGCAAACGAGCGGGCCAGCGACCGGAGTGCAGCCTTGCTCGCGGCGTAGGGGGCGATGCCCGGCCAAGGGACGTCCTGGACCCACGAGCCGATGAACACAAGATTCCCGGGAACGGCAAGCGCCTTCCACCTCTGGACGCACGCCTGCGCGGTGAGCAGAGACGTCACGACGTTGGTCTGGAAGGTGGCCTCGACGTCGTCCTCGGTCTGTTCTAGAAGTCCGCCGGTGCGCACGATGCCAGCCAGCAGGACGACGTCGGTGAGGGTGCCCACGGCCGCTTCGGCTGCTTCCGCGATTGCCCGTGAACCGCTGGTGGTGCCGCCGTCACCTTGCACGTAGGAGATGCGCGGATCGGCGAGCCGACCGACCGCCTCCGCTGGGTCTAGCAGGTCGTTGACGACAACCTGGGCACCAGCGTCGGCCAATGCACGGGCAGCGACGGAACCGATGGCGCCAGCGCCACCGGTCATGAGGACGCGGCGTCCAGTTGAGATCACATCGACTCCTGAAAGTTGGGTTCGCACCAGGCCTTGACATGTTTGAGGCCCGTCGACCAGGCTACTGACATATGACTGGTCTGACCAGTACTACGTCATACCTATTGAAGGGAAATCGTCGTGCAGACCGAAGGCATCACGCCGCTGCTGTTCTCGAGTGAGTTTGGCGACCTGGTGGTAGAGGTTGACCCCAACGACGGATCGCCCGTTGCGCTACGTCGCGGGGCCGAGCGGATCGCGCTTCGCACCCGGGTGGCCCTGGTCACCGAAGGCATGGAGACACGCGCCCCCGGCGGCGGGCTCGACTATTCCGGCACGGTTGAGTTGTCCGCAGCTCCCGGCACGGTCGGTGAGCCCAG
>CAIXFH010000143.1 GCA_903918645.1 uncultured Actinomycetes bacterium
AGCACCCATGGATCCGCCCACGACCAGAGCCAGCGTGTCGATCTCGAATACATCGCGCAGCAATGCCTCTTGGGCGCGGACGTCATCACCGATTGTGATCCGAGGGAAGCGCGACATCGCGATGTCGCCGCCTACGTTGTGCGGCGAGGACGAGAGCCCATTACCGATCTGGCTCACAGCCACGATGAAGTACTTCTCGGGGTCGAGTGCACGACCAGGCGCTATGTAGGCAAGCTCCCAAGTTTGGTGACTTCCGCTAAACCAAGTGGGAATCAGGATCACGTTGTCGCGCGACTCGTTCAACATCCCGTAGGTCGCATATGCGAGTTGAAGATTGGGGGTCACCTCACCTTCCTCGAGTGCGAACTCGCCCAGGGCGTGAAGGTGATAGTGACCCTGCGACTGCGTCGAGTAGAAATCGTTGTGCAGGGTTTTAGTCATGCGAATCCACCTCAGAGAACGTCATCGAGGACAAGCGCGGCCGCGCCCGAAAGCCCAGACAGGTAGCCGAGTTCAGCTGGCACGATGCGACAACGTTGCACAAACTCCATGCCGGCATGTTCGGAGAATGCGCTGCGAAGCGGATCCCAGAAGATCGAGCCGCTCTGCGCGATTCCTCCTCCGATGACTACTAGCTCGAGATCGCACAGAGCCCCCGCCGAAGCAATCGCGGTGCCCACAGCGCGCCCCGCTCGGGTGAAGGCCGCCAAAGCCGCCGGGTCGCCGTCGCGAGCACCAGCGGCCACCCCTATCCCGGTGCCGTCGCCAAGCCAACCGAGTTTGATCGCATGCGCAGCGATTGCTGGTCCGCGAGCGATTTGTTCGAGGCAGCCTCGACCACCGCACGCGCACGGCTCTCCGCCGGGTTCAACAACCATGTGCCCAATGTGCCCGGCGTTACCGCTGGCGCCGTCGATCCGTTGGCCGTTCAGGATCAAACCCCCGCCGACGCCCGTGGAGACGACGATCCCCAGCATGTTGCGTATGCCTCGGCCTGCTCCCCATCGGTGCTCCGCCACGGCAAGGGCAATCGCATCGTTGTGAATGTCGATCGGACGATCACCTGCATATCTGGCGCGCAGCCGATTCAGAAGTGGGAACTCGCGCCAACCAGGGATGTTCACCGGTGACACTTCACCCGATGGCCATCGCATCGGTCCGCCACAGCCAACCCCGACTCCGAGGTAGGCGGGTGCTTCGGCAGTGACGGAGTCGACCAGATCCGTGAGTGAGTTCCAGAGCACCTCAGCATCATTCGTAACCGGCGTCGCCCGAGTTTGGTGAGTCAGCAATTCGCCATTGACCGCAACGAGACCCGAGGCGAGTTTCGTGCCTCCGATGTCTATCGCGAGAATCACAGGTGTCACGAGATGCATCAGACCACGGCAGTGGTGCTACCCACCAGCCTCAACCGCAGAATGCGAGAACAGTCGCGGTGAATCCGTGCAGATGGTTGCGTCCGGCCACTGGGCCGATCTCGCCAGCGGCAAAGAACCCGGCGACTCTGTCGATCCCTAGGGTGTCGCGCACGGAGTCAATATCGTGATCCCCCGACTCAAACAATGAGCGCCCTCGACCCGTGCACGTGATCAGCAGCGCGCCCGCGATCGGCTGCGCAGAACGGCTGTTGCGGAAAGCAGAGAGAACCTCGGTGAGATCCTCATGCGCAGCGTCGGCATCGCGGAGTTGGAACTGAACCGTTGTGCCGACCCCGATGACATCCCCAATGGTCAGACTCCCCGCCACCTGATCAGCGCCGACAATTCCGCGGACGAGGAAATCGCCGTGCGCGAAGTCATCGCGATATTCGTCAATGGCTACGCCGAGTTGCAGACCACGAATCGCCATCGCGCGATCGAGTTCGGGCAGTGCATCAACTACGGCCATTGCCTGCTCGAGCGCTGGCCGACCCGCGAGGGCGAAGATGAGCGAATCCTCCGAATCGGTCACAGTCATGGGTTGACCGATCGGTCGACACCCCTGGGATACCAAGGCATGAACGGACAGATCGCCACCCAGGAAGACCCCGACAGCACCACGTTCGTGGACATGCCCGTCGAGCAACAACCTGGTCTCGCCCGACTGGTTGGCTCCGCTGGCCAGCCCACCCACCAGTGGTAGACCGTTGAGCACGGTGTCGGAATGGTCGATGAAGCCGTCAATCGGAAACGACCAAGGGTCGGCGAGCACAAGACCGACAACGTCGGCTTCGCGCCGCTCAGGCATCCCGAGAATGGCGATGGACTCAGTGGTGCGCATGACCTCCAGATGAAAGGCCCGAACTTCGACTCCGGGTAGTCGCGCCACCCACACACTCACCCCTCGCGCTGATTCGACGCCGCGGCCTTGGCCAATGACTCCGTGCGCCGTGCACCCGAGTGAGTTTCGCGCACCGATCGCAGCAGCCGCATGAGCCAATACCGCTGCCGTCTCGGCGGGTGCTCCACCCGAAACGAAGATGCACGCAAGATCGGGCGCTATGTCACCGAACTCGGTGAGTGCTGCCTCCACCGCCGAGTCGGCTGCGGCGAAGAGGTCGGAGTCCAGCGCAAGGCCGTCTCCGATGAGCGTGCCAGAGGTCATTTGTCCATAATCGGGCCTGCGATTCGTGAACGCCAATGGTGTTGGGCCAACCCGCTGGTCCAATCGGGTGGCGGTTGCCTCATGGGCGAGAGATCGCGCGAATCTCGATAGCGACGTAAGTTCAGGGGGTGACTTCGCACCTGATCCCCGAGACCCCGTCCGATCTTCCTCGCACCCTGGGCGCATTGCGCGCGTCTGGCCACGAGCACCGCACAGTGAAGGACGAGTTACGCGCGAACTTGGTGGCGTGTCTTCGCGCTGGCGCAGACCCATTCCCCGGTGTCGTTGGCATCGAGGACACCGTTCGGCCGCAGCTCGAGCGCGCGCTACTTGCCGGGCACGATCTAGTACTGCTCGGCGAGCGAGGGCAAGGCAAGACCCGCTTGCTGCGCAGCCTCGTCGGCTTGCTCGACGAGTGGACTCCGGTGATCGAGGGCAGCGAGATCAACGAGCATCCCTACGAACCAGTGAGCGTGTGGGGTAATCGCGTCGTCGCCGAACATGGCGATGCGACACCTGTGTCATGGATGCACCGCAGCAAGCGTTACGGAGAGAAGCTCGCAACCCCTGACACGAGCGTTGGCGACCTCATTGGCGACGTGGACCCCGTGAAGGTGGCCGAGGGTCGCACTCTTGGTGATCCCGAGACGGTGCACTACGGCTTGGTGCCGCGGACCAACCGCGGCATCTTCGCCATCAACGAACTGCCCGACCTCGCCGAACGAATCCAGGTGTCGCTGCTCAACGTGCTCGAGGAGCGCGACATCCAAGTGCGTGGCTATGCACTTCGCCTGCCCCTTGATCTGCTCCTCGTGGCGAGCGCCAACCCCGAGGACTACACCAACCGTGGCCGCATCATCACGCCGCTCAAGGACCGGTTCGGTGCAGAGATCCGCACTCACTACCCCCTACGTCTGGCAGACGAGATCACCCTCGTACGTCAGGAAGCTGATGTGCGAGCGCTGGTGCCCATTCACCTGATGGAAGTAGTTGCACGATTCACCAGGTTGGTGCGCGAGTCTCCTGCTGTTGATTCCCGCTCAGGAGTCTCGGCACGATTCGCAGTCGCTGCCGCGGAATCCCTTGCCGCTGCTGCGGTTCGGCGCGCTGCCATCACTGGCGAGAGCGCAGCGGTCGCTCGAGTCGGAGACCTGCCCTCCGTCGTACCCACGCTCCGAGGCAAAGTGGAATTCGAAGTCAGCGAGGAGGGTCGCGAGGAGGAAGTCCTCACGCACCTCATGCGTCGAGCGATCGTCGATACCTTCCGCGCGCACCTTGGTGGCGTCGATCTGACAGCGCTCATTGCCCGCGTTGACGAAGGCGGAGCGATCGAGGTCGGCGATCTAGTCACGGCCGAAGAGGTTCTAGAACAAGTGGGCCCGCTCGACGGCTTGGGCCGCATCGTCACCGCTTTGGAAGGTGAGAACGCTGGTGAGTCCGCAGGTATCGCTGCATCCAGCTTGGAGACGGCACTCGAGGGCCTGTACCTGACTCGACGAATCAGCAAGGACGAGGTGCCAGGCGGCAAGCGAAGTGTCTACGGCGGCAAGGAATGAGCGGATACCGATACGGCACTTACGACGACGGGCCCGACCCGCTGGCGCCACCGTATGACGCAGGCCGTGCAGTCGATGAACTTGGCGAACGCATCCTCGACGGGCAAGGCGTGCGCGATTCCGTCCGCGACTTGCTGCAGCGCGGGGCCGATGGACTCCGCGGCCTCAACAACCTCATGCGTCAAGTGCAGCAACGACGTCGCTCGCTCGAACGTTCTGGCCGTATGGACGGCACACTCGAACGCGCCCGCGAACTCCTCGATGAGGCGCTCGCCGCGGAGAAGCAAGCGTTGTTCCCTGATCCATCTGACGACGCGCGATTCCGCGAGGCGCAACTAGATTCGCTGGCATCCCAGACATCGCGTGCCGTGCGTGAGCTTGCCGAGTACCAGTGGCAATCCGCCGAGGCGCAGGCCGCGTACGACGAGTTGCGCGAGATGTTGCAGCGCGACGTCCTCGACCAGCAGTTTCGCGGCATGAAGCAGGCGTTGGAGAACCCGAGCGATCCCGCCGCCAAGCAAGCGATGAAAGACATGCTCAGCGATCTCAACTCAATGCTCGATAAGCATGCTCGAGGCGAGGAAACCGATCGCGATTTCAGCGAGTTCATGGACAAGCATGGCGATTTCTTCCCCGACAAGCCCGAATCGCTCGAGCAGTTGATCGATCAGCTCGCACGTCAGGCAGCCGCAATGGCGCGCATGCTGCAGTCGATGTCTCCTGAACAGCGAGAAGAACTTTCCGAGTTGATGGCACAAGCGTTGAATGATCTCGATCTAGCTTCGGAGATGGGGCGCCTCAACGATTCGCTACAGGCAATGCGTCCGGACTTGCCGTGGACTGGTCGACAGCGCCTCCGCGGCGACCAGCCGCTTGGGCTCGGTGACGCTACCGAGGCACTAGCCGACCTTGCCGACCTCGACTCACTCTCGGATTCACTATCGCAGGATTACCCAGGAGCATCGCTCGAAGACGTCGATGAAGAGGCCGTAGCGCGAGCACTTGGCCGGCGTGCAGTCGATGACCTGCGACAACTCCAGGAGATCGAACGCGAGCTCGAACGGCAGGGCTACCTGACCCGCAAGGGCGGCGAACTCGAGTTGACCGCGAAGGCAATTCGGCGGATCGGGCAGACTGCGCTGCGACGCGTCTTTGCTTCACTTGAGACCGGGCATCGCGGCGAACATGACGTTCGCGACGCGGGGGCGGCCGGCGAGCTAACGGGAACAACGCGTGAGTGGCGGTTCGGTGACGAACAGCCGCTCGACGTTGTGCGCACAGTCTCAAACGCCGTTCGTCGTCGCATGATCGACAGCAACGGGCCGCTCTTGCGTCCCGAAGATTTCGAGGTTCGCGAGACCGAGCGTCGCACGCGCGCGGCAGTAGTTCTGCTCGTCGACCAGTCGTTCTCGATGGTCATGAACGACACCTGGCGCACCGCTAAGACCACCGCCATGGCGCTACATTCCCTCGCCACTACAGCGTTTCCGCTTGATGCAGTCGAGATCATTGCCTTCGCCAACCTGGCCCGGCGCATTAAGCCCCACGAGCTGCCTGACCTCGACGCCAACGACGTGCAAGGCACCAATCTGCAGCACGCGCTGATGCTCGCTGGACGATTCCTCGACAAGCATCCTGACGCCGAGCCGGTGGTCATGATCATCACCGATGGCGAGCCCACAGCGCACTTACAGAGCGACGGTGATTGGTGGTTTTCGTGGCCGCCAGATTCGGAGACCATCGCCCGCACTCTCGCTGAGGTCGACCACATGACCAGGCGCGGGGTCCCGCTGTCGTTCTTCCGACTCGGTGACGACCCACGGCTGGCCCGATTCCTCGATGACGTTGCCCGTCGAAACGGTGGTCGAGTTCTCGCACCAGAGGGCGACCGGCTCGGCGACTACGTTGTGAGTGACTACCTTCGACGCCGATCCGGCCGACGCCGATCCGCGTGACTATTTGGCTGAGCCGGCCCGGGAGCGGGCTACCTGCTCGCCATGGGTGGCTGGGCTGCCACACTGCGTGGGTGGAACAACTTCGGGGGCACGCGACTTGAGCTGGCTGACGCGGCGCCTTCGTCGCACGCCTTACCTCGAAGGCTTACCGCGCGAGGTAGGTGTCCTATCGGCTATCTCGTTCTGCGTCGCCCTCGGATTCGGCATCGTGGCCCCAGCAATTCCTTTGTTCGCAAAGTCATTCGGCGTCAGCGTGTTGGCAGCTAGCGCCGTTATCAGTGTCTTCGCCTTTGTGCGACTCATCAGTGCAACGCCAGCAGGGTTCCTCGTCAACCGCGTGGGTGAACGGCGCGTGCTCGTCGTCGGGCTTGCAATCGTCGCAGTGTCGTCGGCGCTAGCCGGCTTGGCGAACGACTACACGATGCTCATCCTCTTGCGTGGTGTCGGCGGATTAGGGTCGGCAATGTTCAGTGTCTCGGCGATGGCATTGCTACTGCGCGTGGTCGAACCGCACCAGCGCGGACGGGCGGCCGGAGCCTTCCAGGGCGGCTTCCTGCTGGGCGGCATCGCGGGGCCCGCAGTCGGCGGCATCGTCATCGGTATTTCGCTGCGACTGCCGTTCTTCGTGTACGCCGTCACACTTGGCACCGCGTCGTTGGTGGCCGCAACGATGCTCTCGCACACACATCTTCGTGACCGTGATCCCGAAGGGAGCGTCGCTGCCGCCAGCGCCGATGACAAGGTGCTCACACTGCGCCACGCGCTCGGTAACCGCGCCTACGTCACTGCACTGGCCATCAACCTGAGCAACGGCTTCGCATCCTTCGGGCTTCGATCGGCCCTCATCCCGTTGTTCGTCGTGGAGTCGCTACGCCTTGGCCCACAGTGGTCCGGCTACGGGCTTCTGGCATCGGCAACCATGCAGGGAGCGCTCTTGCTGCCGGCAGGGCGGATGGCTGATACGCGTGGCCGCAAGCCTGCACTGATTCTGGGCACTGGTGCATCCGTCATAGGCTTCACCGTCCTCGCCATCACCACCAGCGTGCCCATATTCCTTCTCGCAATGAGCATTTTGGGGTTTGGTGCTGCATTCCTAGGTTCGGCGCCAGCTGCGGTCGTGGGCGACGTCACGGGTGGTCGTCGCGGCGGACCAATCGTCTCGACCTACCAGATGATGAGCGACTTCGGAGCGGTCCTTGCGCCACTGATCGCAGGACGTATCGTCGACACCACTGGGTCGTTTGAGACGGGATTCTTGGTGGGAACTGGCGTACTGGCCGTCGGCTTCCTGCTCGCACTTTCAATGCCCGAAACGTTGAAACGGCATGCGGGATCTTCCCCAACCATGGCCGATGAGTTGAGCAAATCATCGCTAGGTGAATCATGGTCCGAGGACGAGGCCGAATCCCTCAAGCTACCGCCACCCCAAGGAGCAGCCGATGAGTAAGGAACGCGAGCAGTTCGCTGGCAACTTGGACTACTGGGAACAGGCGGCGGCATCACACGGCACCACTGCCGGTGACACTTACTACGACCTGGATCGGGTAATCGCAGGGGGCACTCTCATGACCGAGTACGAGGAGGCTGCCCTGGCGCTCGCCACGGGTGCGCCTGCAGATGCCCCCTTGTCGAAGCTCGCCGGGCTTGATGTGTTGCATCTACAGAGCCACATCGGTGTCGACGGTGTCGTCATGGCTCGAGCTGGCGCACGAGTAACCTGTGCCGACTTTTCGCCGACAGCACTTGGTCGCGCGCTTGATCTTGCGGCCAAGGTCGGCGTCGAAATCGATGTGGTTGAGTGCGATGCTCGCGCGCTTCCCGAGTCACTGTATGGACGCTTTGACGTTGTGTACGTCACCATCGGCGCGCTCTGCTGGATCGACGACCACGCACTCTGGATGCAGCAGGTGTCGTTGGCGCTGCGTCCCGGTGGTCGACTCGTCATGCTGGAGATGCACCCACTGTTCAACATGCTCGAGTCCCGCGTACCTGACCTGATCGTCGATTTGCCATACAGCGGAGGCGGTTTCGTCACTATGACTGGCGAGGGAACGTATTCTGATCCCGCGTCGACAATCAACTCGACCACTACCTGCTACGCCTATTCGATAGGTGAGGTTGTCACGGGTGCGGTGCGAGCGGGGTTGGTCGTCGACCGCCTTGAGGAGCACACGTCTCTCGCGTTCAATCCTCGCGGTGACGCGACTGCGCAGGTGGGTGACGACGGCCGGTACCGGATTCTGCTCGGTCGCGGAACGCGGCCCGAAGATGCACCCCAACCGCTACCGATGGTGTTCACGTTCGTCGCCACCAAGCAGTGAACGATGACTCGACTTTCGCTCGACTCAATCGATCCTGGCTGGGCGACGGCGCTCGCCCCAGTGGCGGCTGAGCTGGAGCGAGTGAACGAGTTCCTGTCGGCGGAGGTGGCGGAAGGGCGGCACTACCTCCCGGCGGAGGATCACGTTCTGCGCGCGTTCGTCGATCCGTTCGATGACGTTCGCGTGCTGATCGTCGGACAGGACCCGTATCCCACTCTCGGACACGCGATGGGGTTGTCGTTCTCGGTGCCACCCGAGGTGAGGCCGATCCCGCGCAGTTTGGCCAACATTTTCCGCGAACTCGTTGACGATGTTGGTTGCGCGGCTCCGTCAAGCGGCGATCTCACTCCATGGGCTAGGCAAGGCGTGTTGTTGCTCAACCGCGTCCTGACCGTGAGTCCGAGCGCACCTGCGTCACATCGAGGTCGCGGTTGGGAGTTGATCACCGAGCAGGCGATCCGTGCGCTCGTCGCGCGCGATCGTCCGCTCGTGGCCGTGCTGTGGGGACGCCACGCACAGGAACTCGCACCGCTTCTCGGTGCCACCCCCACCATCGCCAGCGCCCACCCCAGCCCCCTATCGGCCACCCGCGGCTTCTTCGGCTCCCACCCCTTCACCCACGTCAACGCCCTACTCCCTAGCGCCAAAGCCGCCCAGCCCCCCGCTGAAGCACCCGCTGAAGCACCCGCTGAAGCACCCGCTGAAGCACCCGCTGAAGCACCCGCTGAAGCACCC
>CAIXFH010000144.1 GCA_903918645.1 uncultured Actinomycetes bacterium
CAGTGAGCTTCCGGCAGCACGCATGTTGACTAGCGAGAGCGAAGCCAGAGAAGAGGACCAGCAATGAGCGCAGGTATCACCGGCCGCCAGGGCCCCATCGCTGGCCATATCCCGTTCCACCCGGAGGTAGAAAGGCTCCTGGCGAGTCCTCCTACGGTGTTCATCGACGGCCAGCGAGTCCAAACCCGGACTGGAAGTACCGCCGATGTGGCCGATCCCTCCTCTGGCCAACTGCTGTGGGTCGCTGCTGAGGCGGACGCTGATGATGTCGACGTAGCTGTCCGTGCGGCTCGCGTCGCTTTCCAGAGCGGCGCCTGGACGGTGCATATGAAGCCAGCTGACCGGCAGCGCTGCCTATGGCGACTAGCCGAACTCATTGAGCGCGACGCCGAGATCTTTGGGCAACTTGACGCCTTGGACTGTGGCCGGCCCTACGCCACGGTGGCGGGAGGTGATGTGCCAGCGTCCGCGGAGCACTTCGCCTATTACGCGGGCTGGGTTACCAAGCTCACCGGTCGCACCTACCCAGTCGACCCTGAGGGGATGCACGTCTACTCCGTCCGGGAGCCGATTGGCGTTGTTGGGCTCATCACGCCATGGAATTACCCGCTACTCATGGCGTCGTGGAAGCTGGCCCCGGCCTTGGCTGCCGGCAACTGTGTTGTCCTCAAGCCCGCCGAGCAAACACCACTGAGCGCATTGCATCTGGCCGATCTCGCAATGGAGGCTGGATTCCCACCCGGAGTGTTCAACGTTGTCACCGGCAATGGGTCGTTGACTGGCGCGGCTTTGGTGGCGCATCGGGGTGTCGACAAGATCGGTTTCACCGGCAGTGTCGAGGTAGCTCAGTCGATAGTCGCTGCCTCGGCAATAGACCTCAAACGAGTGTCTCTCGAGCTTGGTGGCAAGAGCCCAAATATCGTCTTTCCCGACGCCGATCTGGAACGGGCTGTCGAGGGTGCGCTGTGGGCCACGGTTGGAAACAGTGGGCAGTCGTGTACCGCGGGTACTCGTCTGTACGTGCATTCCCGGATATACGACGACTTCGTGAGTTCACTGATCGCCAAAGCTTCGGCTCTCACCCACGGTGCGGGTATGGCCAGTGTCGATCACGATCTTGGTCCGCTGATCACCAGTACTCAGCTTGATCGAGTCTTGGGTTGGATCGATTCTGCAGCCTCATCTGGTGCCACGATCGCACAAGGCGGTCACCAGTTAGGTGGCCCGCTCGCTGACGGGTACTTCATTGAACCAACGGTTCTCACTGATGTGACTGACGACCTCGAGGTGGTTCGCGAAGAGATATTCGGACCGGTTGTGGCGGTCATGCCGTTCACTGACGTAGACGAGGTCATCGCGCGAGCCAATGACTCAAGGTTCGGGCTCGCAGCAGGTGTTTGGTCGACCAATCTCGCGACAGTGCATGAGGTGGCGAGCAAGGTGCAGGCCGGCACGATCTGGGTCAACACGTGGGGCCTTACTGCTGCGGCTGTCCCCTTCGGGGGGATGAAGCAAAGCGGGCATGGCCGCGAGATGGGCGAGGACGCCATTGATCTCTATTCGGAGACCAAGAGCGTGTGGATGGGCTGGACATAAAGAGCATCTGAACAATTGCTCAGACAATGTTCAGATGATACGTTGATCAAGAGATCTGTAGTTGCAGTCCGGCGCTGTTGAACAGTGGGCCCCGACTAAACGGAATCGAGATGAGTTTGCAGTGAAGATTCGCACTAGCTACTTCCCGCGGGGCTCGAGCTACTACCCGCCTTTCCACTCGCCTGAGGACTGGGTCCGCGATACGGCCAACATGGCGTCCGGCGATATGAATGTGATCCGGACGGCTGAGTTGCTAGCCACCTGGGATTACATCGAGCCTGAACGCGGCAAACCCGACTGGTCGTGGCTAGATCGAATCTTTGACCTCTCCGCTGAAAACGGCATACAGATTCTTCTTGGCACGGGCTCAAGTTGCCCGCCTATCTGGATGGTCGACGACTACCCAGATCTGCAGGCCGTTTCTCGTGAGGGCACGAAGTTCCCCACGAACTCATACTGGGGATGGGCTTGTGTCAACAACCCCGGAATGGACATCGAGGTCTCGCGATTCATCAATCTGCTGATCGATCGTTTCGGTACACACCCAGCCTTGTTCGGCTGGCAGATCGATAATGAGCCTGGGCATCACCCGGCCTTCGGCGGGGAAGCGGAACGACTCGCGCCCAAGACCAATGCCTATTTCTGCTATTGCGATCGCTGCGCCCAACTATTTCGGGAGTGGGTGCAGGCCAAGTACGTGGATATCAACGTGTTGAACGATGCCTGGGCCTGGGATCCCACCCATCACCGCTATCACGATTGGCGCCAGATCACCCCGCCTAGGTCGCTGCCGGCTGAGTGGGGAAACGCATCCGCCTGGCTTGATTTCCGCCGTTTCGTTCGCGACTCGTTCACAAAGTACGTCAAGCGCCAGCACGACGTGATCAAGGCTCGCGATCAGATCCACCCGACCTCGACGAATCTAGTGACGCCTCTACGTTACGAACTTGAGGTGAACTGGCGCGGCATCGATCACTGGGCTGTCGGTGGAGTAGTCGACGTCATCGGGTACGACATGTATCCGCAGAAATCGTTCAAGATCGACCCTGCTCACTCATCCTGGTTTATGGACTGGGCCTATTCGGTAGCTCGGCATAACAACCGAACGCTCTGGATGCCTGAGCTTGAGAGCGGACCGGTGGGTGGATTCTCGGCTGGCCCGCTTCACACCACTAGGCCTGGCGACATCAAGCGTCACATGCTGTCG
This sequence comes from uncultured Actinomycetes bacterium, assembly GCA_903918645.1. Classification (GTDB taxonomy): domain Bacteria; phylum Actinomycetota; class Actinomycetes; order S36-B12; family CAIYMF01; genus Longivirga. Next base: position 2,804 of record CAIXFH010000144.1, read on the forward strand.
TGCCTCGGGCACGGCGCCAAGATGATTCTGTTTCAGGGTTACCGGGAGTGGAACTGCATCCCGCTGCACTGGGGAGCCCTGGTTGATCTCGATGGCGATCCGACCGGCCGCTACTACGCCGCTGCCAACGTCAACCGAGTGATCAAGGAGAACGAGGACTTCTTCCTCGATGCGCTGCCGGCAAAGGCCGGAGCAGCGATCTACTTCACGCACGACAACGCATCTGTTCTCGATGGGCAATCGAACGAGTCATTCCTCTACGGCGCTGTGCACGGAATCTACAACGCTCTGTGGTACGAGGGCTTCAACATCGAGTTTGTGGCTCCTCAATTCCTCGGGTCCACGACCGCCGACTACGACGTCATTTTTCTGCCTTTCCTCATGCACCTGCCGCAGGCCGACGCAGACAAACTGTCGGACTTTGTCGAGCGCGGAGGCACGGTCGTCGGTTTCGCGAAGTTGGGCCATCTCGATGAGAAGGGCTGGTCGTGGAATCGGCGGCCAGGCGCAGGACTTACTTCGCTTTTCGGGGCTCGTGAGACCTATATCGAGGTCTTCGACCGGATGGCGCGGGCTGAGAACGACGCGCCCGGTTCGGGTATGGGAATGTGGGGTCGGCCGACTGACGAGGTCGATGAGTTTGTCGAGAGTGAGCGCGCGCTAGCCGTTCAGGTCGATCCCACCAGCCCACTATTCGAGGGGATCGAGTCCGACACAGTCCAGGGTTACTGGCATCGGCAGACCTTTGAACTCCAAGACGACGTCGAGGTTTTGGCTCGATTCGTTGATGGGGCACCCGCGATAATTCGACGCCGTCACGGTCTGGGCCAGGCCATTTTGATGGCGACGCACCTCGACATCGCGGTGGTTCAGCACGATGATCCAGCGACCCGAACCCTGTTCGCCAACTTGCTGACGATGTGTGGCGTGCAGCGTCCGGTCATCGTGACGGGCGCCGATTCTGCCTACGTCGCTCGACGTGTTGATGCTCATCTGCTCGAACTCGGTTCACAGTTGGCCGTCATCATCAACAACGAGGGGGAGACTGACGTTGAACTAACCGTCACGGTTCCCCGCGCGACTGGGATGGAGTCAGCCATCGAGCTGCTCTCGGGGACGCCGATCACCGTTACGGCCGATGGTGGAGCAAAGTTCACCATCACATTGCAAGCCGCGGACGGCGTCATCGTCATGTTGACATGAGCACCACGTGGTAGCGGGATCGGGCGGCGAAGAGGCGTCCTCGCTGCGAGCAGGCGAGGCGGATCTGTTCGCGTTTGGCAGTTATCGCGGTCTCGTTGAGTCTTTCGAGTGGCACGTGCCGCAATACCTGAACATGGCGTCAGAGGTCTTTGATCGTTGGTCCCAGGACCGCCGACGGATCGCGCTCTACGTCGAACGTGGCGATGGCGGTCGCGACGTGTGGTCCTACTGGCAACTCATTCGACTGGCCAAACGGTATGCAAACTATCTGCGCTCTTTGGGCATCGAACGGGGCGATCGGGTCGCCTTGGTGATGGATCAGGGGGCTGAATTGGCAGCCCTACATCTTGCGATCTATGCGATCGGCGCTGTGGCTCTTCCGATGTCCAAACTCTATGGACCCGAGACTTACGCGCACATCCTGACCGACTCGCAAGCGAAGGCGCTCGTGGTGGCTGAGGGCCCGGCGCAGAAGATTCGACCCATCCTTGGTTTGCTCCCGTTACTCACCACTGTGGTGGTACACGGTGCGTCCATTGAGGGCGAGGAGCCGCTGGCTGATGCCTTAGTTCATTCCGCCGAATTTGAACCCGTTAGCTCTCTAGCTGATGATCCGGCACTTTTGGTTTACACATCCGGGAGTAGCGGTCATCCCAAAGGCGCATTGCATGGGCATCAAATCCTCGAAGGCTATTTGCTCACCTTCCGGCTCTTCTTCAACATCCGGTTCGACGAGTCCACCGTGTTTTATACGCCTTCGGACTGGGCGTGGGTCGGTGGTCTCCTTGACATCTTGTTGCCTGCTCTAGTTCTTGGGCACCCGGTGGTAGCGGATGAGCAGAGATTCTCAGCCGAACGTGCATTCGAGGTGATGGGGCGAAACGGAGTCACTCACGCCTTTCTCACGCCGACCACTCTCAAGATGATGGCCCAGGTGCCTAGCCCCAAGGAGAGTTTCGACCTAGACCTTCGGGTGATTGCAAGCGGTGGGGAGTCGGTCGCGGACGAACTACACGGTTGGGCCGATCGTGAGTTTGGTGCTGTGGTCAATGAGTTCTACGGGCTCACTGAGGTAAACCACCTTGTCGGTGGCTGCGAGGCACTTGGCACCGGCCGTCCAGGATGGATGGGTCTGCCTTACCCCGGTCGAATCGTGGCCCTACTTGATTCGGACGGAGCCGAGCCGGCGGATGGTGAGGTCGGGGAGATCGGTGTACGTCCCGGCGACCCAACCCAGATGCTTGAATACTGGGGAAAACCAGATGCGACCGCAAAACGGATCCGGCACGGCTGGATCATGACCGGAGATCAAGCGGTGCGCAATGCTGATGGTTACATTCGCTACCTCGGGCGAGATGACGACATGATCTCCAGCGCTGGCTATCGGATCGGTCCAGCCGAGGTGGAGGAGTGTCTGCTGAGGCACCCAGCGGTCTCAGAGGTCGGGGTAATTCCGGCGCCCGACTCGACTCGTGGGCAGATCGTCATGGCCTTTGTCGTTCTCGCTCAGGGGTATGAAGCCAGCGAGCAGTTGACAGGCGAACTTCAGGAGCAGGTCAAAATCCAACTGGCCGCTTACAAATATCCGCGGTTGATCGAGTACGTGGAAGATATGCCCAAGACGACCACGGGAAAGATCAACCGGAAGTTACTCGTAGCGAGCCTTACTGCTCGGTCCTAACCTCGTTGCTTCTCGGCGGGTCCGGGGTGGGGGTCGGGTCGGGGTCGCGTCATCGATTGCGTTCTCGTCGCAGTACGTGTGCTGGTAGCCCGCTTGGGAATCTGGTGTTGGTATGACAAACCCATCGCCGCAGTACTTCGAAGATTCGGGGCGATCGAGCGCCCAACTCCGTTCGTCAGCAAGCCCAGCTGACCTGTCGAAGGCGACGGGTGGTGAGGTCTGGCTATTGATGACTTCGGAAAAGTCGAATGGCGATTATGGCTTGTATCGCTGGGATGTCGACGATCAGCAGGCGCAGGCCCCTCCGCACTTTCATCGCGGGATCAGCGAAGCATTCTTCGTGCTGTCCGGGATCTCCACCTTCTATAGCGGTGAGGATTGGAAGGAATCGGGGGAGGGGGATTTCCTATTCTTGCCCAAGGGCGGCGTGCACGGATTCCGCAACGACCATGGCCCCGCGTCCATGCTCATCCTGTTCTCGCCTGGTGCTCCGTGTCGGGCCTACTTCGCGTTGCTAGCCGAGCGCGCAGCACGACCAGTTCACCCCGCAGCCGCCTCACCCTTTAGCCTGCGGGTAGGGCGGGTCGGCGGGCTCTGGTGTTACGACGGTGGGACGGCCCTCGCTGAGCGACGCGCTCGAGGACCATCCCCTACCGGAGCGACCGCCTTCACACATACAGTGGCCGTATGACGAGCGGGTACGTGATCGAGCCTGGGGCAGACCTCTCAAACGTCGACCTAAGCAGTACCGACCTGTCAGGCGCGGACCTGAGCGACGCTGACCTCACCGGGGCGATCCTCTACGGTGCCAACCTCCGGAGTGCCAACCTGAGCAACTCGGCATTGGGTGGCTCCAATTTGATCTGTGCGAACTTGATTTGTGCAGACCTATCCAAGGCCAACCTCACGGGCGCGGACCTTCGAGAGGCCAACCTTTATAACGTGAATCTCTACTGGGCCAATGTTGCTGAGGTGGATTTGCGCAAGGCGACCCTGCTCCGCGCTTACCTCGTGGGTAGTCGCCTAACTAACGCAAACCTGCAAGGTGCGAACTTGACTAATGCGAACGCACAAGGCGCGGATCTGACTGGTGCCAACCTTTCTGGAGTGGATCTGACCGGAGCGGATCTGCGCGATGCGAACCTAACAGGGGCGGATCTGAGAGGTGCCGTCCTGCAAGGTGCCGACCTCCGCGGGGCGGACCTGAGCGACGCTAACCTCTCTGGTGTAGATCTGACTGGAGCAGACCTACGCGGAGCCAGCATGCAATTGGCCGTTCGAGAACTCTCCGATCTCTCGTGACCGACGAGGCTCGC
>CAIXFH010000145.1 GCA_903918645.1 uncultured Actinomycetes bacterium
GGACCTGATGAGTCCCTCTATCTGGAGGTGTGCACGACACACCGGTGACATCGAGTTCGCTGGGCAACGATCCGGACACGATCCGCATCGCCGTCCGCCCAGATCCGAGTGAGTTCGTCTCGTGGCGTTTCCTCCGAGCAGTGGGCTGCCCGCGTATCCACGAGCGCCTGGTCCGCATCCCTCGTCGCCGGCCGCGACCTCTTGGGAGATGACGGGCCGGCGTGGTCATCGGCTGATCCCGTGGTCGCGTCCATAGCCATAGCCGTGGCTGTCGCTGCGGTGCGGTGGGTCGTGGTCGACGGTGAACGGCTCCTGTGCCCGCGCGGGCTGGGCGGGGTGCAGCCGGGGGTCGCCGGGGCCGGTGTAGGCGTTGGGGTCCTTCACGTCTCTGCTGTCCCAGGTGGCCCACTCCTGTCGGCGGCGTCGCCGAGCCTGGGTCTCGTCGCTGTCGCGCTGTGAGGTGTCGGCGTCGACGACGGCGGCGTGCTGGGTCACGGTGTCGTCCTGGGACCCGAGGTAGGTCATCGCCTGGTCGAGGTCGCCTCCGCTGCGCCGCACGGCGGCCTCTGCGGTGCTGCGGCGTTTGCGGGCCCAGAACGGCACCCGCTCGAGCTCGGCCTGTCGGGACTCCAGCTCAGTCCTGACGCGGGCGACGTGATCGGCTGCCATGTCGCGGCGAGCCTGCGCGCCGGCGAGGGCGTCTAGGTTGCGTTGGTGCTCGCGCGGGATCGCCGGACTGGGCCGGGCTGCCTCCTCGCGCGCCCACGCCGCTTCCCGTGCTGCGTGGACGGCCGGGTCGAGGAGGGCGTGAGCCGCACGCTCGCGTCCGCTGGTCGCGACCGCCCGGGCGAGCATCGCGAGCGCGGCCTCGAGGTCGGGTAGCGCGAGCTGCACGCCGGGGCTGGAACTGGTCATGGCGTGACCCTGGGCTGGCACCCCTTGCCGCGGACCTGGCCACGGTTCCTGGCAGTCGACCGCCAGCCCTGTGGCAAGGGGTCGGGGGTATGGACGCGACCCTGGCCCTGCAACGGCGTTCATGCCGGCTGCTGTTGCCGTGTGGTGGTGGGGGCCGGCGTCTCCGGTGGCCAGCTCCGGGGTGGTGTGGACGTGGTTCTCCAGCCGGCCGCGCGACATCGCGACGTAGAGGTGCTCCCGATCGAGACCGGCGCGGGCCAGCACGATGCCGACGTCCGCGGTCGCGCCCTGCGCACCGTCGATCGTCGCGGCCCACCCGTACTCCGCGTGCCGGGCCAGGTAGGCGTTCGGGAGGGTGAGGGTGCCGCGGCCACGCACGTCCGCCACCACGAGCCCACCGGTGTCGTCGGCCGCGAGGACGCGGAACCGGTCCCCGTTGCGCAGGGTCTCGCCCCCGATCCGAGTCCGGCTGTCGTTCTTCTTCGCCAGCAGCACGTCCCCGGCCCGCCAGGACCGCCGCTCGACCTGGCCACGGGTCGACGCCGACCTCGTCGCAATGATGGCGAGGTCGGGTCCGGTGACCGCGCCGGTGGCGATCGCGACAGCCCTGGCACGGGCGTTGAGCGCGTTCACGTCCGTCCACGCCCGCGCCAACATCAACGCATCCCGCCCGGTGATGGTGGCTGTGTGCCAGCGGTCGAACACCGCGTCCGCGGCGTCCTCACTCGACGCCGCTGGGTGGACCCGACCCCGCTCCGCATAGGTCGCAAGGACGCCCGAGTCACCTGCACGCAGGCGCAGTGTGGCGGCGGCTTCCCACTGATGGGTGCAGCGGTGCAGCTCGGTCAGCTCGATGACCTGACCGCCCAGCTTGTGGGTGAGGTGCTCGAACATGCCACCC
>CAIXFH010000146.1 GCA_903918645.1 uncultured Actinomycetes bacterium
GCTCGCGACTGGTTCTGCGCAACCTTCCCTACGGTGGGTATCTGCCCACACCGGGCCCCTTGGACACCGAGCCACGCGCTCTCTACGTCGGTGACTTACGACATTCGCGCGGGCTTTTCGACATGGTCGAAGCAATCGCGGCCGCGCCGAACTGGACTTTGGATCTGGTCGGCCCTGTGGCTGCTGATGACCTCAGCGCACTCGAACTTCGTTTGCTGAGCGACGATGTTGCTGGACGTGTGCGGTTGCGCGGCCGACGTCCACCGCATGAGGCCTGGGCATTCGCACGTGGAGCCTGGGTCGGGCTTTCATTCCTCCACGACACGCCTGCCTTTCGCGAAGCCGTTCCGACCAAGGTGTACGAGTACCTGGCGTGTGGCCTGCCCGTTATCGCGACACCGTTACCGCGCCAAGCCGAACTCGTGACTTCGGTGGGCGCGGGCGTCGTCGTAGCAGACGTAATGGCAGCAACTCGAGCACTGAACTCATACGTCGATAACTCCGCACTGATTGAAAGCCAACGGAATGCGGCGCGTTCCTGGTCCGATACCACCGGTGCGGAGTCCTATGCGGAGTTTGCCGCGACTGTCATGAAACTAGCGCGGCAGTGAGCCCTCAGCCCTGACTTAGTTGAAGTGCGGCGGCCAGCCCCGAGATGTGCGGCAGATCAGGACGTTTGCGCGAGTTTTTCCAGAGGGTCGTGATCGCGGGAGTGTCTGCCGCGACCAGGATGTCGGCGCTTTTGATTGCTGTCTGCGCCGACTTCGAGGCCTGGAGCTTGCGGTGCAGTTGGCGAGCCAGCGATCCGGGGTAGAGGCGCACTAGTGCGCGTCCGATGACGCCCAACCGCGCACCCGTGCTGGGTGCGCCGAGCACTACGAGTTCGACGAGGTTCTGCGGTGCCAAGCCCTGGTCGTGCAGCGTGATCAGTGCCACGTGATCGCCCGCTGCGACCCATCGGGCTACCGCGGCTTCGAGGCCCTCGACGCGGCCGGTGCGCAGGGTGGTGAGGATGACGACCTTCACGCCGGCACCTGCGCGGCGGCGGCCGAGATAGTGAGCGCTTCGACACGCGGGTCAAGCTGCCGGTCGCGGCGATACTGCTGACCGAATTCTCGAGCCGCGATCCGGGTAGCTTCGTCGGCATCGAGAGCGGCATGCGCTGCCCCAATCAGTGCATCGGCGATGTCGTCGGGAGCAAGACTCCGCGCCGGAAACCACAGTGGGTAGCCGCGCAGCACATCAGTAGCGGCGTTGGACGGGTCGTGAACCGACACAACGGGTAAGCCAGTGGCGAGGTACTCAAACACCTTCCCGCTCGTCACATACAAGCCACTGCCGAGGATCAGGAGCAGAACATCAAAACCGTTGTAAACAGAAGCAATCTCAGCCTTGGGGACAGGCCCGTCGAAGCTGACTCCGGACTTCTCGGCATCGGTGACGAGTTGCAACTGTGCGGGGTTCGGAGTGGTATAGAACCCCAGATATCCGCGGAGCACCGCGCGCGCTTGCGCGACCACATCGTCGCTCGCTCGTGCGCGCTCCCATCCTGCGACGAACTCGCCGAGCGGAACCATCCGACTGATCGTGCCGATGTAGCCGAAGGTCAGTGGCCGTGTGGCGGGTGTCGGCGCTGCCGCAGCTGGCGCGAGGTCGGCGTCCCACCCGTTCATCACGACATGCATGCGATCGGCCAGCGCTGGGTACTCCTTGGCGTACCAGGTACGGATGGGTTCGTTGACAAACCAGGCCTCGCGCGCTGACGACAGTAGCCGCCGCTCCCACCGACCGATGCGGCTGCGTTCAGTGTGATGACGTTGACCGCTAAAGACGTCAAGAGTCCAGCCATCACGTTGATCGAGCACGTAGGGGACGCCAGCAGATTTGTGCAAGGCCCACGCGGCCATCCATGCGGTGGCCGGATTTGCAGTGGCCACGACGAGATCCACTGGGTGCTCGGCGTGGATGCGTGTCGCGGCAGCCTCGAGGTCAGGACGCCAACCCGAGTAACCGATGTCGGGGAAGCGTTTGCACTTCTCGGCGTACTTTCGCCAGCGGCGCCACACCCGAGGTGCGTGAGCACGTAGCCATGAGTAGCGCCGGATGTCCGTCTCAAGTGCATCCCAGACAAAGGGCGTGCGAACTACGTTGATGGCAGGGTTGATGAGCGCCTCAAGCGACTCGTCGGTGCCGGTGTACTTCAGGAAGGTGTCACGATCGACGGTGAGCACGGTGACTTCCCAACCTGCCGCCGCAAATGCGTTGGGAGTGGCGAGCGCGCGGTAGACGCCACCGCCGCGACAGGGTGGGTACCCCCATGCGACATACAGCAGATGCGGGCGCCGGCTCACGAGGCACATCGTATCGGCCAGGGCGGTGGGCTGATACGCCCCGAAATGGTGCATTTCAGGCGCGTTGTCAGAGACAGAGGTCACGCGGCGACGGTCAGCCCGGAAGAGCCCATCGGGTAGAGTCCAGGTTGAGCCTTGTGCGTTTGCCGGGCTCGCCCGACACCCCTGTTGAGGAGCCCTGTGCCCCCGCGCATTGTGCCCAGCGCCGACGTCGACGACCGGGCCATCATCGGCGAGGGATCATCGGTGTGGCATCTCGCTCAGGTTCGTGAAGGTGCCGTTCTCGGCGAGAACGTCGTGGTTGGACGAGGCGCCTATGTCGGCACCGGCGTCACCATCGGCGATAACTCCAAGATTCAAAACTACGCGCTGGTGTACGAACCCGCGGTGCTTGAGGCCGGCGTCTTCATTGGCCCCGCAGTGGTTCTTACCAACGATCACTACCCACGTTCGGTCAACCCCGACGGCACGCAAAAGTCTGGTCACGACTGGGTTCCAGTGGGGGTCACGGTTCGAGAAGGCGCGTCGATCGGTGCGCGCAGTGTTTGCGTAGCCCCAGTGACGATCGGCCGTTGGGCACTAGTGGCAGCAGGGTCAGTGGTCACGCGCGACGTTCCCGACTTTGCTCTGGTTGCTGGTGTGCCCGCAAAACGAATTCGCTGGGTAGGCCGTGCAGGTGTCCCACTCGAGTCCGTAGGCGAGGGCCGTTGGATTTGCCCTGAGACCGGAACAAGTTACGTCCAGAATGACGAGACCCTCACGGAGGTCCAGGCATGATCCCCGCAGCCAAGCCACTCATCGGTGACGAGGAACGTGAGGCAGTAGACCGAGTCCTTCGCTCGGGCATGATCGCCGGCGGTCCTGAGGTTGCTGCCTTCGAGACCGAGTTCGGTGCTCAAGTTGCTGGTGGTTGGACATGCGTGGCCGTCAACTCCGGTACCGCGGGATCACACCTCGGCCTGCTCGCCGCTGGTGTCGGCCCGGGCGATGAGGTGATCGTGCCATCGTTTACGTTCGCGGCTACCGCCAATTCAGTTGCCCTCACTGGTGCCACACCGGTCTTTGCCGACATCGAACCCGATTACTTCTGCCTGGATCCGGCCGCGGTTGAGGGCGCGATTACGCCTCGTACCAAGGGCATCATGCCTGTGCACCTCTACGGCCACCCCGCGAATATGACTGCGTTGGGTGCTATCGCTGCCAAGCACGGTTTGGCCATCTACGAAGACGCGGCACAGGCCCATTCGGCGGCTTGGCAGGGGCAGCCGGTCGGCACCTTCGGCGAGTTCGCGATGTTCTCGTTGTACCCCACCAAGAACATGACCTCCGGTGAGGGCGGCATGGTGTCATGCGTCGATGAGGCATTCGCCCGTCGAGTAAAACTGCTGCGCAATCAAGGTATGGAAAAGCGGTACGAGAACGAGGTCATTGGTTTCAATGCGCGAATGACCGACGTGCACGCTGCAATCGGTCGCGTACAACTTGGCAAGCTCGCCGGCTGGACCAAGCAGCGGCAAGACAACGGCGCGTTCCTGTCAGCCAATCTCCGCGGAGTCGTGGTCCCGCCGGTTGCGCCTGGCGCTACTCACGTCTACCACCAGTACACGATTCGCGTGGTTGACCAGGACCGTGATGTGTTTGCTGCGGCACTCACCGAGCGCGGTGTGGGCAACGGTGTCTATTACCCGATCCCCAACCACCGGCTACCTTCACTGATCCAGTTCTCACCCCGGCTGGGCGCCGATCGTCAGTGCGGCACATCCGGATGTTGTCCGGCGGGCGTATGCGAGCGGATGGCTGTTACCGAGCAGGCAGCCCGCGAGTGCTTGAGCCTTCCAGTACACCCTTCACTTTCGCAGCACGATCTCGAGACAATCGTGTCTGTCGTCAACGATCTCGCTTCGGCGGGTGCCTGATGGCATTGCGTGCCGGTCTCATCGGGCTAGGCATGATGGGTCGTCACCACGCTCGAGTACTCGGCTCGCTCGATGGTGTCGAGCTTGTTGCTGTTGCTGACCCGGCGGGTGATGTTCACGGCGTAGCCGGTGGACGTCCGGTCGTTGGCAGCGTTGAGGAATTGATCGCACTGGGCATCGACTACTGCATGGTTGCGGTGCCCACCGCGTATCACGAGGCTGCCGGCTTGGCTCTTGCCGAGGCTGGCGTGCACGCCATGGTCGAAAAGCCCCTCGCGCCTGATGTCGAGTCGGCGACCCGGCTGGCCGTCGCCTTTGAAGCCCGCGGTCTAGTGGGCGCGGTGGGGCACATCGAGCGGTATAACCCCGCGCTACAAGAGGCGCGTCGGCGGCTGGCTGCTGGCGACCTCGGTGCGGTTCACCAGATCGCCACCCGTCGTCAAGGGCCCTTTCCGGCGCGCATAGCTGATGTTGGTGTCGTGAAAGACCTTGCGACACATGACATTGACCTCACGGCATGGGTTACTGGGCAGCCATTCGTGTCGGTGGCAGCCCAGGTGGCCCACCGCTCCGGGCGCGAGCACGAAGACCTCGTCGCCATTGTCGGCAAGCTCGCTGATGGCACTGTCACCAGCCACTTGGTCAACTGGCTCTCGCCGCTCAAGGAGCGCGTCACGATCATCACTGGTGAGCGAGGCGCCTTCATCGCTGACACTCTCACTGCTGATCTCACGTTCTATGCAAACGGCACCGTTGCGACCGCCTGGGACGACATCGCGCAGTTCCGCGGCGTGTCCGAAGGTGACGTCATCAGATACGCGATTGCCAAACCTGAACCACTGCGCACCGAGCACGAGCAGTTCCGCGATGCCGTTCTCGGCAAGGATGCCGACATCGTCACCATGCGCCAGGGCCTGGCGACGGTAGCGGTTGCCGAGGCTGCGCTGCAGTCGGCGCGCGAGGGCGTAACTGTTGTGGTCGCGACGCCGGGCGGTTTGGGTTAGCGATGGCTGACGGGCCGTCGCGATCGCAGGAAGCTCTGCGGGATCCGACGGATCTGACACGCACTGGTGCTGTTGCCACGCCTCGGAACCCGCGTGCGAGACGCTTGGTGGCGGTCGCGAGTTTGGTCCTAGTGGCTGTGGCTGTGCTCTGGTCTCTTCTACCTGGGCGGTTGGCTCTCACGGCCGCGCGGGATCAAGGACTGATCCAATATGCGGCGCCCGCTAATGGCGATCAGATGTATTACGCGTCGATGATGCTGCAGTACTCCGGTGTCGGGTATCGCGATTCGCTGGATGAGGTGGCCGCGTACTTCAGTTACTCGGGTGACTGGCATAAGGCGCGATTCCTCAACCCCGACATTGCGCCACTGGTCTACCCGCGCACGGTGCTGCCTCTTCTTGGCGATATCTTCCTACCGCTAATGGGGATCAAGGCGATCTTCGTCCCTGGAATCTTGTGCGGACTTGGCACGCTTGCGCTGATCGGTGTTGCTGCTCGGCGCTGGGGTGCAACCTGGGCGTTAGCTCCTCCGCTTGCGATCTTCGTGCTCAGCAGTGGCTGGTCATATTGGGGTACCGGCCTGTTCACGGAGTCAGTGCTCATGCTGGTTGTGGTTGCTGCATTCCTATGCCTGCCGCTGGCAGGCCGCAGGCCTAGCACCTCCGGATTCGTTTGGTTGGGCACTCTTGCGATCGTCGCTTCGCTGACCAGGCAAGCTGGAATGCTCGTTCCTGCGATGTGCGTGTGTGCTGCGGCTGGCGATGTACTGCTCTCGCGCGGAGATCGACGGTCCGTCCTACGTCTGTGGCTCCCTTACGTTGGATGTTCGCTGCTCGCCGGGGTCACCAGCACGGTTGCGATCTCCAAGTGGGCACCCTATGACGTTCTCGCGTGGACCCGGCTCCAGTACCCGGGCCAGTCAACCTCGGGCGCACTTGTTTCTGCCCTGACTGAGTTGCCGGGCAAAGTGGGCCAGGCATACGCGGCGCTGTTCCCCGGTTCGATCGCCTTGGCCCTGGTGCTGATTCTTGGACTGGCCGCCACCGTGCTGCTGATGCGAGAGCCTCTGGGATGGGCGATCTTGGGTGCCGCCGCAGTGCCCGTAGCCACGGCCGCGCTGAACGGTATTGACGTGCTGCGCTACCTCTCGCCGGTGTGTCCACTCTTCGTCGTCGCTCAAGCAGTCGTGCTACATCGCTTCCTCCAGCCGCGATCGATGCACTATCGGTCCCTGCTATCGCACCATGAGCACCAAGCGGTTTCGACCCAGAGCAGGGCCGCACGTTCAATGGTCCTAGTGGCGATTGCAACCTCGGCCTTGGTGATCTTTGCCAGTTATGTGGTTTCCCGGCCGTCGCCACTCGAGGTTGTGGGCAAGGCGTCGGCAGCGACTCTGGTTGGTCAGTGGCCGCTGTCGGTGCCGAGTGCGACTGTCCTCTGTGGGGGTAGCGATGGTGAGGTTTGGTTGCGAGTCAAGGGCATTGACTATGCCTTCTCTGGCACGGCCCTAGCCCACCGCGACCTTTGGGTACCTTCGGCGAAGGATCTGCGATTGCCATCAACACGGCCGTGGGCCGGTCAGAGCCTTGGGCTACTCACCAAGACGCTTGACCTCTGCCGAGTGCACCCTCTGGCCTGAGGCAACTTGCTTGATCCTTTGCACGCCACATTCGCAGAGCGCCGACCGTGCTGAGCGCGCCGATACACTTACGTCGATCGTTGACCGGCATTGTTGCGCTGCCAATCGTCGGTCTTTGCTACTGAGCAAATCGTGAAGTTGATTCTGCCGCAAGAGGTTTCGCTGCTCCATTCCACTGTGATCAAGGTGCGATCAAAGCGCCACACCGCTTCACGCGAAAGGGAGTGACACCGTGTACCAGGGGCTGAGGGTGGGCGTGGTCGTTCCTGCCTGGAATGAATCCCGGCTCATCGCCACCACTTTGACGACTATGCCCGATTTCGTTGATCGGATCATCGTGGTGGATGACGCGAGTACCGACGACACCGCTGATCGGGCGCGTGCAGTCGACGATCCCAGAGTCAGCGTGATTACCCATGAGCACAATGGTGGTGTCGGTAGCGCAATTCTTACTGGGCATAAGACGCTGTTTGCCGAGGGCTGCGATGTCTCGGTCGTGATGGCGGGCGATGCTCAGATGGACCCGAATTACCTATCAGCTCTGCTTGATCCAATCGTCCATCAGGGCGTCGGTTTCGCTAAGGCCAATCGATTCTTCAATGCTTCGTCTTACTCGGGGATGTCGCGCACTCGCATCTTTGGCAACGTGGTCTTGTCGTTTCTGACTAAGGCTTCCTCGGGCTATTGGCATCTGTTTGATCCGCAGAATGGGTACACCGCACTATCGGCGGAAGCTTGGCGCCTGCTCGATTCTGATTCGATCGCGCGCGGCTACGAGTTCGAGAACAGCCTGCTGATCAATCTCAACATCGCTAACGTCCGCGCTCGAGACGTGCCAATCCCCGCGGTCTACGGTGAAGAGGTCTCTGGAATCAGGCTGCACAAGGTTGTGCCCCGACTTCTTGGCACGTTGTGGCGTGGGTTTTGGCAGCGCATCGTTCGTAAGTACGTGGTGCCGTCATTCTCGCCAGTGGCCCTGCTCTTGTTCACGGGTTTACTGCTGGCGGGTTTTGGCTTTCTTGTCGGAGTCTTCGCCGTTGCGTACTCGATCGGTCCGCGCGAAGCGAGCACTGGCACATGGCTCTTGTCAGTGGCCCCCGGCATGACCGGCGTATTCATGTTGATCCAAGCCTTAGTCCTAGACATTGAAGAGAGCCCGCGCTAACTCGAGGTCAGGGAAGTCATAGCTGGGTGCGTCAGCGATAAACCCAATGTCGCCCAACGAAGAAGTTGAGTACGGCGAGGATCGCGACGCTGATGGTCTTGGCAATCACGAGCCCAACGCCGAAGCCGGTCAACGAGGTCATGAAGACCAATGTGAGCGCGTAGTTCAGAGCGACTAGGGCGGAGTAGCGAGCCACCTGCGGTCCCTGCGCTCCGGCCGCGCGGAAAACCCACACACGACCAAGGCCGTAGTTGACGACGAAAGCCGCAGCGAACGCAGCCGTGGTCCCCACCACAAGTGCCCACCCTCCCAAGGTGACCACGGCCCATAAGACACTGACATCGACGACGTAACTAAGGCCCCCGACTAGGAGGAAGCGCACTGCTTGTTGGTGGGTGCGCCCGGTATCGACGCGCGGAGTTCCGGGCTGATCGATAGGACCGGGAGTCAGCTTGGACATTGCCCTCATGCTAGGCCGTCGGGTTGCTCGCAGCGGTTACTCGTCGGCGAATTCGTCGACTGCGAGGTCGAGCGATTCATCAGCAAGGACGAAGTCGTCATCGGCCGAAGACAGAGAGCCGTTATCCCGATCAGGCACTTCGGGGTCGTCTGGTTCGTCGAGTTCCTGGTTTGGCCCACGGCCAAGCAGACTCCGGTAGAGACCGCTGACCGGGGCCGACTGCGCTTCCCATGTCCATTCGCTGAGCAGTGACTCGTCGTAGCGATAAGAATCGGGGTCAGCCAAGATCCGGGAGAGCGCTTCGACATAGTCATCGACGTCAGACTTTCGGAAGACCTCGCCGATCTTGTGCCTGCGCACCATCTCGCTGGTTGCTGCGACATCACTGGTGAGCATGGGCAAGCCTGCGTGTGCGTACTCGAACATCTTGGTCGGAAGCGCCAATTCGTGATTGAGGGTGGACAGCAGCGGCGAGCAGCCGACGTCAGCGGTGCGAAGGTAGGCGCTAACGGCCTCGGGTTGGACATAGGCAAGTACATGGACCCGATCTGCGGCGCCGAGTTCGGCTGCCCGCTTCTCAAGCGCCGCGGTGTACGCATTGGCTTTGGTCAGTAGCGCGACGTGGACGTCGGGCAGCCTGGGCAGGGCTTCGATCATGACGTCGAGTCCGCGTCGCTCTGCCGAGGCGCCGCAGTAGACGACGATGGGGACGCCTTCAGTTAGGCCACAGTCGGTGCGGATATCGCTTGGGATATCAGCCATTTCGGCGGGCGGCGCATTGAGGACGATCATTGGTCGAGTGGTCAGTTTGTGTGCCTCTACGAGTCGGTCGGCGACCCCATCGCCGACGGTGACGATCGCATCGGCACGCTTGAGGTGAAGTGCCTCATTGCGCTCGAGGCCGCGTCGCCGTTTGGCATCTGGAAGCCCGACCCCGGGCAGGAATTCGTGAGCGTCGTAGATCACTGGCGGTCGGGCGCCGCTGCGCGCGATGCGGTCAGCCGCACGCACCGCGATGCCGATGCTGCGGTAATCGTGCGCATGAATGAGGTGTGGTTTGAACTGGTCGATGACTGGTGCATAGGCGAGTTCAAGCTCAGCGAGCATCGGATCGTCATTGGCCCAACCTGAGCGGCCGACCCATGGCAGACCTGCTTTGGTGCGGACCTTGGTAGCGTGCGCGAGAGACTTTCTGAATTGGCGTGCTCGAACCCGGTGCACCAGTCGTGCCACCTTCACCCGCAGCCGGTGTGGGATCGAGGCGCTGCCCTTTTCGCCTATGCGAGCTTGCAAATCGAGGCGACGAAATGCGTTGCGTAAGTTGCGTTCTGCCAGGATGTCGCGATCGGTGTACGCCAGTGGATAGCGCAGGTTCACACCTGGTGATCGGCGCTTACGCATGTCCCACTCACGTGGCATTACTGCTAGGTGGACCTGCGCGCCACCAAGTGCGTAGGTGACCGGATCGCTCGAGGGTGCTCGTCCAAGAAGTAAGACGTTCCAGCCATTTTCGGCCATCGATCGCGCCGACTTCTGGACCCGAGAGTCGCCCTCGACGGAGTTATCGACGATCATCAGAACGCGCGGAACAGAGTTCATCTTGAGTGGATCTCTCGTTCCGTGAGTCGGGCTGTGAGTGCGGAGGCGACGGCAGCTGCGGCTTGGCCGTCTCCGTAGGGCGTGGCGCGGGTCGCAGCCGGAATGGGACGCGTAGCGAGTTCGGCGATGTGGTCCAGCCATGGATCTAGGACGTTCCAGCCGTCGGCGAGTGTCTCAACCCACTCGGTTTCAGTGCGCAATGTGGTGGTCGGGCGGCCGAGCAGGAACGCCTCTTTCTGGAGTCCGCCGCTATCGGTGACTATGCCGGCTGAGCCGAGGACCGCGGACACCATCTCGGCGTAACCAAGCGGGGGCAAGCTGATGAGTGAGCCACCGTCTAGCTCAATGCCGAACTCGGCCGCGCGTACCGCGAGCCTGGGATGGACGAGAAGTAGCACCTTGCTATCTATCGAGCGCAGGGCGTTGATCACGTTCGCGAGCCGCTCAGCATTGTCGGTGTTGTCGGCGCGATGGATGGTTGCCACTACGTAGGACTCGCCGGCGGAGATGGGCAGCGAAGGTATGGCCGCAGGGTCAGCCAGCACTTGGTCGCGGACATGCAGGCAAACATCGGTCATGACGTCGCCAACAAGGATCGCGCGCTCGGCAAGGCCTTCGGCCGCTAGGTGCTTCATCGCCACGATGGTCGGCGCTAGAAGTAGGTCAGCCGCATGGTCAGTGAGCACTCGGTTGTGCTCTTCGGGCATCCGGCGGTTAAACGAGCGCAGCCCAGCTTCGAGGTGCGCCACAGGCAGATGGAGTTTCACCGCGGCTAGTGCGCCAGCGAGGGTCGAATTGGTGTCGCCGTAGACGAGCACCCAGTCGGGCTGCTGTTCGCTGAGAACTCCGTCGAGGGCAGCAAGCATCCCGCCGGTTTGCACTCCATGACTTCCAGAACCAATGTCGAGGGAGATGTCTGGCTCGGGGATCTGCAGGTCGGCGAAGAAACGGCTCGACATGCTTTCGTCATAGTGCTGCCCTGTGTGCACGATCACGTGCTCGATCTGCGAGCGTGCGAATTCAGCCGCGATCGGTGCGAGCTTGATGAACTGAGGTCGCGCACCGACCACAGACAGGACGCGCATAGATCGGCTCCTTCGGGGCTGGTCGGGCATGCTGAGTCTAGCCGACCAAGTTCGTTCCAACCTGCCTTCGACGGTCGACCAAGCACACGTTGCGACCCTCACACGCATCCCAAGAAAACGATCTTGTCGATGCGACGGTGGTCCTAGCCACCGGGCGAGTCGCAGGGTGGGCTAATGGTGGCCGGTATGCTCAGGTCGCCCCCATTGCTTCCTGACGTCAAGGCAAATCTGTGAACATCACGGTCGTCGCACTCGGCAAGATCGGCCTACCGCTGGCCGTCCAGTTCGCTAGCCTCGGGCACGAGGTCATCGGAGCCGACGTCAATGCAGCCACCGTGGATCTGGTTAATGCTGGAATCGAGCCGTTCCCGGGCGAGGCTCACCTGGCGGAGAAGCTCGCTGATGTCGTGTCGCGTGGATTGCTCAAGGCCACCACTGATACGGCAGCGGCCGTTGCCGTCAGTGACGCAGTTGTTGTGGTGGTCCCACTTTTCGTTGATGCTGAGGGCATCCCGGACTTTGGCTGGATGGATGCCGCAACTGCCGACATCGCGCGTGGGCTGAAGCCTGGCACTCTCGTGTCGTTTGAGACCACCCTCCCCGTTGGGACCACACGCTCACGATTCCTCCCGATGCTAGAGGCTGGATCTGGTCTCGCCTGCGGGCCCGACTTCTCCTTGGTGTTCTCCCCAGAGCGGGTCTTCACTGGTCGGGTCTTCGCCGACCTGCGTAAGTACCCCAAACTGGTTGGTGGCGTTGACGTCGAGAGCGCAAAGCGTGGAGTGTCGTTCTACGAAGCAGTGCTTGAGTTCGATGATCGCCCTGACCTAGACCGCCCCAATGGGGTGTGGGATCTCGGCAGTGCTGAAGCCTCTGAGTTGGCCAAACTGGCTGAGACCACCTATCGCGATGTGAACATTGGCCTGGCCAACCAGTTCGCGAGATTTGCCGCTGATAACGGCATCGACATCTATCAAGTAATTGCTGCTAGCAACTCGCAGCCTTATAGCCACATCCACTTGCCGGGCATCGCGGTCGGTGGGCACTGCATTCCGATCTACCCGCGCATGTACCTCTGGAACGATCCGTCGGCGACGGTGGTTCGGGCTGCGCGCGAGGCCAATGCGGCAATGCCCGAATATGCGGTCGGCGTTCTTGAGGGTGCATATGGCGATCTCGCAGGCGCTCGTGTTGCAGTGCTGGGCGCGGCGTATCGCGGCGGGGTCAAGGAGACGGCGTTCTCCGGAGTCTTCCCCACGGTCGAGGCATTGCGGGCACGAGGGGCTGAGGTTTTCGTCCATGACCCGATGTACACCGACGTTGAACTTGCCGGATACGGCTGGGCTCCCTACCACCTCGGTGAACAGGTCGATGCCGTAGTCGTACAAGCCGATCACGTTGAATATCGCGCGCTGTCGGCCGATGACCTGCCTGGCCTACGAGTCATCGTTGACGGCCGACGAGTTACTGATGCCAGCCAGTTCCCAGGCGTAACGCGTCGCGTCCTGGGTACAGCCTGACCATGACGGCGACGTCGTCGGGCGGTAGCGCACGTTCGACCCCGCCGCATGTGGTGATGATCGTCGGCAATGACGTCACCACCGACAATCGAGTACTCAAGAGCGCAACGACGTTGTCGCGCGCGGGTGCGCGAGTGACCATCGTCGCGTATTCGTCGTCTGGCGAGCGCACCGAGTCGATGCTGGGCGAGGTTCATATCGTCCGTGTACCAGTCGCTTTCGCCCTTCGCGCGGCTCGGCAGGAGGGCCGCGCTCGGCGCCGATCGATGCGGCTGCCAATCGGTTACCGGACGCCGGCCCTTGAGAGTGCCGCGCGGCTCAGCCTCGAGCTTGCGCGCCGCGATGCTGATGGCAAGTCGGGGCTGGCCAAGGCTCGGCTCGACTTCGCGAGCCAGAGTCTGCGCGTTCGATCGGCGCTTGGTCGTCGCACTGATCGAGCGCGCACTCTCGCGTGGCGCGCCTGGGACAAGAGTGTGGGTGCGCGCACTATCGCGGCGCATTGGCGAGCGGTGGTACCTGAGGCCGACGACTACGAGTTAGCTTTCCGCGCGATCCTCGACGTGCTCGCCCCTGACGTCATCCACGCGCATGACGTACATATGGTTGGCGTTGCCTCGCGCGCTGTGCGACGTGCGCGAGCCCAAGGCCGCGAATGTGCATGGATCTATGACTCACATGAGTGGGTCGTCGGCCTTTCCCAATACGGTTCGCGGACCGCGCGCATTGTGGCGGCGTGGGCCGATCTCGAAGATGAGTTCATCCGTGACGCCGACCGTGTCATCACGGTGTCGCCACCGCTCGCGCGGGCTCTGCAGAAGCGTTACTCGCTTGCCTCGTTGCCGGACGTCGTGTTGAACATCCCGCCGGTGGGTGCCACCGACGAATCGGTGAGAGGTATTCGGGAGACTCTCGGATTAGCCCAAGGCGTAGCGCTGATGGTCTACAGCGGCGGTGTGCAGGTAGCCCGCGGTGTGCAAACTGCGGTGGCGGCGCTGCCCCTCCTTCCCGGCGTGCATCTCGCGGTTGTGGCCGTACCCAACACCAACGGGCCTGCGGTGCTACGACTCGCAGAGCAGGCTCGGTCATTGGCTGTTTCGGACCGTGTCCACTTGCTTGATCCTGTTGCGCCACATGAGGTTTCAGCGTTCCTTGCTTCGGCGGATGTAGGCCTTATCCCACTGCTGCACTTCGGCAGTCATGAGATGGCGCTTGCCAACAAACTCTTCGAATATTTGCACGCTGGCATCCCCGCGGTCGTGAGCGACTGTGATGCGCAGGCAGAGTTCGTGCGCGAACACGGCACTGGTTTGGTCCATACGGCGGGCGACCCTGCCGATTTGGCCCGCGCGGTGCTTGCGGCGATGCTGGGCAAAGATGACTTCGTCGCAGCTACTCGTGACCCCGGGCTTCGTGCCACCTACAGTTGGGAAGGACAAGAGCAGGTCCTGGTCGGCGTCTACTCCTCGCTCCTGGGTTGGGATGCTCGACCACCAGCACATGTGCCATTCGCGGTCGGCGACGAGACACCCTTCCAACGTGACGTCAGCACCGTGGTCGGCTTCGGGCCCGCGAACTCGGCCGGGCAAGCATGGGCGTGGGCCAAGGCGGTCGAGCGGCACATCTCCGGAGTGCACTGCGAAGTGCTCGCGGTGGTTAAGGATCACTACGACTATCCATGCGATATCGCGGTTGCCCCAGAGGTTTTCGCGCGTGACATCCACTGGCAGATGACTCAGGCTGAACGTGCAATCACTGGTTGGAGTCACGCGCTGCTTGAAGCCGGCCGCCCAGTGTTCGGCACGATGAACGGACGTGACTTCAGGGGCGACGTTGAATTACTTCGGCGATCCGGGGTGCGGGTCGGGTTGATCTTTCACGGATCTGAAATCCGCGATCCGCGACGACATGCCGCCAGCCACAGATGGTCGCCTTTTGCAGACTCGCGGGATCAGTACACCGCACGGTTGCAGCAGAAGTACGACGAGCTCGCACCATTGGTCGAGGCGTTCGATGGTCCAAAGTTTGTATCTACACCCGACCTCCTCGACTACGTTGCCGGCGCGGTCTGGCTACCACTTGTCGTTGACACCGGAGTCTGGACTCCCCAGGCGAATCCACTCGAGCGGGCTGTGCCGGTGGTCGTTCATGCTCCGTCGAACACTGCGCTTAAGGGCACCGCCCAGGTTGAGGCAGTTCTCCTGCCGCTCGCAGATCGCGGCCTGATCGAGTACCGACGGATTCAGGGCGTGGCGCCCTCTGAGGTTGGCGCGCTGCTAGCCCAGGCCGATGTTGTGATCGACCAGATGTTGCTCGGCGGCTACGGCGTACTTGCTTGTGAGGCTGCCGCGCTTGGCCGTTTGGTGATCGGACACATCGGTGATCCGGTGCGTGCGCGGGTTTCCGGTGATATCCCGATCCTCGAGGCCAATCCCGATTCCCTCGCCGAGGTCATGACCAAGGTGCTTGACGATCGCGATGCGGCGCGCGCTGTTGCCAGCATGGGTCCTGGCTTCATCGCCGAGTTCCACGACGGTCGTCTCGCGGCGAGCGTGCTTCGCGAATTCATCTTCCAGAGCCGCTAGATCGTTTGCCTGGGACTTCACACTGCGCCATTGGGGCCGATCGTCTCTGCACGGCAAGTGCGGAACTGCCAGTTCGCGGATCGGCAGGTAATCACTCCTGGCCCCGCGGGCCTGGCCTACCAGCTGGCCAGGCGCGACCTCTAGACTACGAATGCGCGTCGGTGCGCAGTTTCACCCTCTCGGGCGGCTGGCACCGGATTTTGTCCCTTAAGACAAAGGAGCCACCTGATGGCCTTCGAGCCCAAGCCCCCGACAATTCACCTCGACCCTGAACAGATCGCACCCGATACCTTTGTGATCCGCTCTGTACAGCAGGCGTTAGGCGCACCGCTGTATGTGCACATCAACTCGATGGTGATCAAGGGCAAGGAGCCGATCATCATCGATACCGGCACAAGGGCCAACCGAACCAAGTGGCTCAGCGATGTCTTCTCGCTCGTCGAGCCGGAGGACGTCCGCTGGGTCTTCGTCTCGCACGAGGATATTGATCACATCGGAAACCTCGAGCAGGTAATGACCGCATGCCCGAACGCGACCCTGGTCTTGGACTGGGGTATAGCCGAGCGTTACGCCAGCGCGTTTGACTTCCCCGTCGAGCGTTGTCGCTGGGTTGAGCACAATGAGTCGTTCGACATTGGTGACCGCACCTTGAAGGTGCTTCGACCGCCGATTTTCGATTCGCCAAGTACCCATGGCGTTTTCGACACCTCGACCGGGGCGCTATGGGCTGTCGACACGTTCGCCGCCGGGATCCCCGACCCCACCATGGATTTGCACGAGCTCGATCACGATGAGTGGATCGGCGGAATGGGCATCGGTGCGTTCGACGGTGTCGCTGCCTGGCTGCCGTACGTCGACCCAGTGAAGTTCAACCAGGCTATCGACCGAGTGGCGGACCTCAAGCCCAGTGTCATCGCTTCTGCGCACTCGCCCGCATTGCGCGACACCCTCATCGATCAGGCTTTCGAGCAACTACGCCGACTCCCGTTCATGGAAGCTCCGCTGCCCCCCGGCCAGTCGGTGCTCGACGAGATCATTGCTGCTACGTCGGTAGCTCCTGAGTAATCACCTAGCCCAAACGTGACCTGGGGGTGTCGTCGGCAGCGATACCCCCAGTTTTATTGCGCTGCTTGGGCTTTCGCCTCGTGATCCTGGGCGCGCTTTCGGGCGATCACGGCCACTACCGCGAGGCCGCCGAGGATGATGCCAGAGCCATAGATCCCCCAAAAGCACAGCGGCCCCCAGGTGGGCGAGGCCGCAAGTTCGGGATCGAAGACGAACGCGACCGTGGTCAGGCTCCAGACGAAGGCACCAATGATGGCCAGCGAGACTGCGCCTCTACCCAGGGTCGCAGTCAGGTGGTCGATGTGGGTGGCCAGTGCCAGAGCAATCAGGATCGGGCCGATTGCTTGCAGCCCCCAGACAAATCTCGTGCCGACCAAGTTTTCCGCCAGGGCCAAGAAGCCAAGGCCGAACAACATCCAGCCCACAGCCCCGAAGGTCAGTGACAGGAACGATGCGTGGATGCTGTCCTCGCCCTTTGCGAGCCGCGATTCCTTGCGAGCCAGTGTGCAAAACAGCGCTACGGCGAACAGCAGGTAGGCCAATGCCCAGGCCAGATACAGGACCTGGGTGTAGGTGAACAGTGCGTAGAGAGCAGGTTGGATGAGGAACGGGAGTCCACTCAATGCCCAAATCGCCAGGCCAGCGATGCTGAGGTTGACTACCCATGCGCCGAGCTGCTTGAGCAAGTGCTCAAGTGAGATCGTCACGCCGACCGCGACCAAGAGCGGTCCGATCACTTGCATCGCCCAGGCGAGTCGGCCGCCTTCGGGATTGGCCCACACCGCGAGGCAGCCCAGGCCATAGAGGAGGGCGCCACCAGCCGTGTAGATGAGCGATAAGTAGGAGGCTGCCATCTGGGGGGCGGGCTCGGGGCCAGGGTCGGGGCCAGGGTCGGATTGGCTGGTCATGGGCATCCTCTACGACATTGATCCTGCAAGGCACTGTCTGCACGCCGCTAAGACACTGGACCGCTAAGACACTGGGCCGCTAGGACACTGGGCCGATAGGACACTGGGCCGCTAGGACACTGGGCCGCTAAGACACCGGGCCTCTCGGATTCTAAGTCGGGCTTGCGCGGCGCCCGGTCGTCTCGGATGGCCATTGTCTCGGCTCCGCGAGCTCGCGTCCATGAGGCGGGCGGTCAAGCCAGGGAGAAATATGTCACCTGGCTACCGCTGAGATCCCAACGTTCTGCC
>CAIXFH010000147.1 GCA_903918645.1 uncultured Actinomycetes bacterium
GACGAGGGAACCTTGGTACGGCGTGGCATCGGAACCGATGACCCTGGCGTCGCGGATGATCGTGGGGGGATCACAGATGGCAGCCATGCGGGCGCCCTTGCCGGACCCGGCACGGAGATCACGGTGACGCTCGACGGCCTCGCGGATGATCTTCTCGTTGTGCGACGGGGAGTCGGTCAGGAGCGAGTCGTAGTTGCCGGTGCCGACCGAGCGGGCCGATGCCATGACGGCGGAACGGCGAGCCACGATGGCATCGGGGCCACCTTCGGCAGGACGGGACTCGTTGATGAGGTCGGCCCAAGACACGGCGCGCTGTTCGTTCTGGTCGAGCCACCGGGGACTCGTCTCCGAAACGGCGGCCATCATCGCCCGGCGGGTTGCCTGAGCGGGAACGGTCGCTGCGCTCTCACGCTCGGCCACGGCCTCAGCGGGAGTGATCGTGTGGCTCGACACCGAAGCGGCTTTGGCGAGGGGAGCCTCACTCACAGCTTCGGGAAGGGTCGGCACGTCCTCGTCGAGCGACCCGAGGGCCGTGACGTTGGCGGCACGCTCATCGAGTCGGGTCTGGAGGGCCTGAGCGATAGCGGCCTGCGCCTGTCGCTTGGCGGTCGCATCGGCGACAAGCGTCGCGGTGACCTGCTCGGGGTTCTCGGTGGCGAGCTTCTTCGCGGTCTCGATGTCGGCACCGAGGGTGTCGAACATGCTGCGAAGGTCGTCGTCAGAAGTGGATTCAATCTCGGGCATCTCGAACGCTTCGGCCGCGGGAGCCGCAGCTTCGGTCGTTTCGGGAGTCTCAACGGACTCGGGGGTGGTCTCTTCGGACATGTGTCAGTTCTCCTGTGAAATCGGCTCTGCCGAGATACGGCATGAGCATGGGCGTGCGAATTGGACGACATGGCTGGTTCGCTACGCCCGGCTCCACAGGGGTGCCGATGCCAACTCCTACACAAGGCGGGAATCGACGAGGACCGTGTCAGTGCTTAGCCTGCCACGGTCAGCGACCGGAATCAAGCATCTCGCGGATCATCCGCGAGATTGCTACTAACGACAAGGACGGAGGTCGGGTCTGCCTACCCGACCTCCGTCCGTTCACCGTCCTCGACGCGCCAGACGCCACAACCCCTGTGTCACCCGCGGCGCCGGAGGTGGGCGATTACAACGATGCGATGGTCGCTGCCAAATCCTTCTGGTGCATTCCTGAAGCGACTTCGATCATTGCCGAAGTTGCCCCGGTCAAAGCCGACACGTCACCACGAAGTCCAGCGATCTGAGCATCTTTCTCGGCGAGGGCACGCTGAGTTGCCGACTCGATAGCGGCAAGCCTTGCCTCGATTGGGGTAAGCGGCTTGCCGACCACGACCCGGTTTCCCCGGATACGAGCACCAAGCGAGGCCATCATCGGAGCTTCAGAACTGGTCTCGTCGTTGTCCTCGCCAGCCTTGGCGTACACGGCATCCTCGGCCCGCTCTTCGGGAGTGTCTGCTTCCTGACCGAAGTTCTCGGGGATGACCATGTTGTCGAGAGGAAGCTGGGCAGCATCGACGTACGAATACATCTTGCCGGTCTGCGTAGCCTTGTCGGCGGGAACAATGACCGGTTCATCCATTTCCAAGAGGCCGCCCTCGTCCTCGAACACGACCAGCATGGGCGAACCATCGAAAGCCGCCATCGTGTCGGAATACATGCCGACATCACCCGAACCCCATGTGACCTGATCGCCGGGCGTGAGACCCGGAGCGGCTGACGGACCATTCAGCGAATCGGCTGTCGGAATCGACTGAACCTGAAACGCTGCGGCCTTTGCCGGAGGGGC
>CAIXFH010000148.1 GCA_903918645.1 uncultured Actinomycetes bacterium
GGGCGGCGGGTGCGGTGATCGTCGGTAAGACCAATTTGCCTGAGTTCGCTACCGAGGGTTTCTCCGACAACCTGCTCGATGGACCCACCCATAACCCGTGGGATCTGCGGATGTCTCCAGGCGGATCCAGCGGTGGCGCTGGCGCGGCTTTGGCCGCTGGCATCGTCCCCATCGCGACCGCCACCGACGGCGGTGGCTCGGTACGGATTCCTGCTGGCCTGTGTGGCCTGCTCGGACTCAAGCCAACCTTCGGCGCGGTCGGCCGTTGGCCGGCCGCCGATTGGCTTGACCTCACTACTTATGGGCCACTGGCGACAACCACTGAGGACCTTGCGCTGCTGTTCTCGCTGATGACCGGCCGTGTCGACGGCGACCCGTCGTCGACCCCTGTACTCCAGTTCGGTACCGACCAGCGCTGCACTCGCGTCATCGTGGCCGAGCGCACCTCGCCGTGGGGGCCGTTGCCTGATCCAGTAGGGCCGGCTTTTCTTGATGCGGCGCAACGCTTCGCGGCGATGCTCGGCCTCGAGGCTGAGGTGATCGACGGTGGTCAACTCTTCGTTGATATCGGCGATCCTGACGTCGACTGGTTCACACTCGCCACGGCCGAGCACGCAGCGGCTATTGGTCGCGATGTTGTGCAGGCTCGACTCAGTGAGATGCATCCGGCTGCCGCCGGTTTCATGGAGCAAGGGTTGTCGGTCACTATCGACGACTATCTAGCCTCGCGTCGTCGTCGACCGGCATACACGCGAATCATGGATCGCTTGCTCGGCTCTGACACCGTGCTTCTCACGCCGATTCTCGGGGTCGAAGGACTCCTTGCTGATGGCCGACTCCTTGGCACCGAGGAGGTCGAGATGCTCGCTCCAGACGTGTACTCGACTCCGATGCAAAACATCACCGGCCACCCGGCAATGTCACTGCCAGCCGGCTGCTATCCCAGTGGTTTTCCATTCGGGCTGCAGGTCACTGCTCCTCGCTGGCGCGATGATCTGCTCTTCGATTTGGCTGCGAAGTGGGAAGTCGCCTACCCATGGCCGCGAACGGCACCTGGGTATGACGAATTCTCAGTACCACACGCGTAACCAACCGTATTCTGAAGGCTGTAGAACGCGAAAGAGCTTTACTAACAAGCATTGTGGCGCTCTGGAGGTAAGCCGATGAAGGCTGTGGTCTTGCGCGACCCGTCCGCCCGGGTCAGGGTCGAGGAGGTTGAGCTCGCTCCCCCTGGGCGAGACGAAGTGCTCGTCGAGATGGCTGCCGCGGGGGTGTGTCACACCGACCTACACCTGGTTCGTGGCGATTGGCCGCACCCATTGCCAGTGATCCTCGGACACGAGGGCTCGGGCAGGATCCTCGAGGTTGGCGCGGCTGTTGAGGGGCTCGCAGTTGGCGACCACGTAGTGCTGTCATGGGTTGCACCCTGCGGTGTGTGTCGGTACTGCTTGGCGGGGCGGGAAGCGCGTTGTTCGACGTGGGGATCAACCATCGCGGCAAGCGGCACATTGGCGGACGGCACGTCGCGGATGTCGATCGGTGGCGAACAGGCCTTTCACTACTTGGGTGTCTCGTCGTTCGCAGAGCGCGCGGTGCTGCCTGCCAGTGGCGTGATCAAGGTGCGTAGCGATGCACCGCTCGAAGACATTGCTCTCGTCGGTTGCGCGGTTGCTACCGGTGTTGGTGCGGTGCTCAACACTGCGGCGGTCGAGCCAGGCAGCACCGTGGCCGTTATCGGTTGCGGCGGAGTGGGTTTGAGCATTATCCAAGGCGCAGTTTTGGCTGGTGCTTCACGCATTATCGCTGTCGACGTGGTGGGCACGAAGTTGGACGTTGCCCGCACCTTAGGCGCCACCGACGCCGTGCTTGCTGGTCGCGGCGATGCCGCCAAACTTCTGTTGGATCTGCTCGCCGATGGTGTCGACTACGCGTTCGATGCAATCGGACATGTCAGTACCACGGAGGCAGCGATCGACATGCTTGGCATCGGTGGCGCGGCCGTGGTGGTTGGCCTGCCAGCCACTGGTAGCTCGGCCAAGTTCGACCCGTTGGCTCTTGCCGAGGCTGAGCGCAGAATCCTAGGTTGCAACTACGGCAGCATCCGGCCGCATCGTGACATCCCGCACCTTGTTGATCTTGTGATGGAAGGTCGGTTGCGCCTCGACTCGTTGGTGTCGTCGCGACGCTCACTTGAAGATGCGGCCGATGCGTTAGACGTACTCGCCACTGGAAGTAGTTTGCGGACCTTGCTCATCCCCTGAACAGCGTCTCGCGTGCCAGTGTCAACGAGAGTTATCCACGAATGTTTTACACAGGGGTGTGCACGAACTGGATCTTGAGCACGCGCAGGTGTGGACGAGGCTGTGCACTGAGGTGTGGACGAAAATACTTCGCTGAAAGTACTTGCGGGACTTGAGCAATCGGGGCTAAACATCTCCTACGTCCTCGTGGACGACGAAGGAACTGCGGTAACGCAGTGGCAGCGTCGGAAGCAGGAGGGCTCGAGCGGAGAACGGGATCCATTCCAGAGAAGGAAACTTCGACGGGCGCGCGTGTCGGCGCGGCGGATCACGAGAACCAATCGGGCGGTCAACTACACGAAGGTCGCTTGGTTCGCCAGGTGGTGTGAGTGTGGCCGCAGCGGCACTTGCGGGTCGTATCGCTTCTGGGTTTACCCAGATGGGGTGCGTCGACCACAATGAAGAGGCCCCTCGAACTCATACTTCGAGGGGCCTCTTCGCATTGTTCCAGAACTCCCGCAGTGAATCGCGATACGGCGCGCCGCGAGGTTGCGTAGCAGGTGCCTTCGCCGGGGCGCCTCGTTGCGGGCGTCGTGATTTGGCACCTTGGTAAATCCGAAAACTTCGCGATTTCCCCAACTCATCGGTAGCTTTTGGTTACCTTGGCAGCACCGGATCGCACCGCTGCTAGGGCGGGCGTCGGCCTCAGTTGGGGGGTTGCATGCACCCGACCCTTTTCTGGGTTGCGGGCCGCGCCATCCCGAGTCATGAGTTCTTCGTGGCGCTGGGTTTGCTTACTGGCGGCTTGATCTTCTTTCGCGAGACTCGTCGTCGACGCATGTGGGATGAGCGGCTCATACCGATCATCGCGGGCATCATCGTCGGCGGGGCTGTCGGTGGCCGGCTGGCCGGCATGCTCGACGCAGCCACTCACGACGGTCTCAACGCGATGGCTTGGGCCTGGGTCCAGGGGGGCCGCAGCATCCTGGGCGGCCTGTCAGGCGCCTACCTGGGCGCGCTGATTGGCAAGCGGGCTGGCGGCTACCCCGGACGCACTGGGGATCTATTCGCTCCCGCTGTGGCGGTCGGACTCGCAGTTGGCCGCATCGGCTGCTTCCTCGCCGAAGCACCGGGGCGACCGACGTCGTTGCCGTGGGGTATCACCGTTGACCCATCGATCGCGGCAAGCATCCCCGAATGTCCCGGCTGTCTGGCTGGAGCTGCCATGCACCCGTCGTTCCTGTACGAGATCGCATTCTTGTTACTTGCCTTCGTGGTGCTCGAGCGGCTTCGCAGTCGTATCACCGCTCCTGGCGAGTTGTTCGTCGTGTTTCTCGCGGCTTACGCGGTCTTTCGCTTCGGGGTCGAATTCACGCGTGCGAATCCACCGGACCTGTGGGGCATGACTCGATCGCAACTGTTCTTAGTCGCCGTTTCCCCGCTACTCGCCTGGCGAATTGTCAGGTCGGCTCGTGCTGGGGTCTATGCAAATCTTCCGTACGGCAACAAAGCTCGACGACTCGAGACCAAAGGAGCACGTGATGAGTTCGCTACCACCTGAGCCGCCCGAGCCACAGGAGCCACCAAAGCCACCAGAGCCACCAAAGCCACCAGAGCCACCGGCCCTGCCTCAGCCGGCCGGCCCCAATTCCGGCGCAGAACCTTCGGCCGAACCGGGCTCGATTCCATACCCGATCTTCGAGCCGCCACCGCCCGCCGATAACGCTGCCGCAGCGCAGCAGGACGCGCAGCCCCCGATGCCGAGGGATCCGCAGGACTCGCAACATGCGGGCCAGATTCGCCGTTACAACGGAAAGCGCGTCGCCTTGTCAGCGGTGCTCCTCATCGTGGCTTCTATCGCCCTCGGATTCTTACCTGGGCTCATCACTTTCGTGCTTCTTCTTGACGTTGCCGTGCTGCTCGTCTCACCTTTTGTGCTCATTGCGATGCGCAAGAGTGAAGATCCCAATCCACGTAGCGTCGTTCTTGGCATGTTCATCGGCGTTGGGATAGCGGCGATTGTTGGTGCAGGCGTGTGCATCGCGGCCCTGTCGTCGCTCAACTCGACCAGCGGGGGGTGAACATGACGGCACTCCAGAACAGCGCGACGGAAAATGCCGCACCCACCGGCGTCGTAGCGCCGAACGAGAGGGCCGCGCCGCACACTGACCCGCTGACCTCAACCACCCTTACCTGGGGTGCGGGTATGCCGTTGCGCGGCGACCGAGTGCGCCGCTACGTCAATGCTTTCTGCCCCGAATGTCATGCCGCCGACGTGCAACAGCCACTGGCCGAGGTTCGTCGACTCTCCGGCTGGCTGGTCGAGCGCGATGACCGGGTGTGGCTTGAACGAGGCTGCCCGACTCAT
Organism: uncultured Actinomycetes bacterium; assembly: GCA_903918645.1. Lineage (GTDB taxonomy): Bacteria > Actinomycetota > Actinomycetes > S36-B12 > CAIYMF01 > Longivirga. Next base: position 4,609 of record CAIXFH010000148.1, read on the forward strand.
GGCTTCCAACGCACGATGTACGACGAGAGCCCCGAGATCTTGACCTACCTCGAGCAGTGGACAGCGCCGACGAAGTGGCACGTGCCCGACTCGCCCGGCAACTACGACCCAATCCCGCAGGCCTACTTGCGTGGACTCGGCGAGATGCAGACTCAGCACACCTGCATCCTGCTCGAGGACATCATCGAAGCCTGCAACCTTCGCTGCCCTACCTGCTTCACCTCATCGTCGCCGAACCTGTCGGGAGTCGTCCCGATCGAGCAGATCCTGGCCAACATCGATCAGCGGCTAGCGCGTGAGAATGGCCGCCTGGATGTCGTGATGCTCAGCGGTGGGGAGCCGACTCTGCATCCGCAACTGCCTGACCTGCTTGATGAATTGGCAGCTCGAAACATCGTGCGCACCCTGTTGAATACCAACGGGGTGCTCATCGCGCGTGATGACTCCCTGGTCGAACTTTTACAGCGTCATCGTGATCGAGTCGAGGTCTACCTGCAGTTCGATGGATTGCGCGCCGAGTCGTCCAAGCATCATCGAGGCGGCGATCTGACCGCGACCAAGCAGCTTGCAGTAGCCCGACTCTCGCAGGCGGGGATCTTCACCACTCTCACCATGACTGCCGCGCTCGGGGTCAATGATGACGAGATCGGTGATGTGATTCTCACCGCGCTTGAGACGCCCTATGTCGGTGGCGTGGTGATTCAACCAGTCTTCGGCTCCGGTCGTTCACAACCGCTTGACCCCATGAACCGACTCACGCATACGGGTGCACTGGCTCGTTTCGGTCTGCAGACCGGCGGTGTGGTCAGTTGGCGCGATCTCACTGCTCTGCCCTGTTCGCATCCGCACTGCGCCAGCGTCGGCTACATGTTGCGCAATGACGACGGCGAGTGGCGCTCGCTGGTTGGCATCGTCGGGGTGGAGCGACTCAAGGAACATCTGGGCTTGATCGCCAACCGCGTCGCTGATCGCGAACTTCCGCGCGACCTTCGGATCGCTGTCCAGCAGTCGCTGATGGGGCTGCTCAGCGATCAGAGCAGCCTGACCCATCCGGAGGTGATGGCTTTGTGGAAAGACGTCTGCGAAGCATGTGATCTCGGCATCGGATCATTGATGAAACTCACTGCGGCAGTTGGGCTTCCGGGAGGACGTGAGAAGCTTCGCCGCATGCTGGGCGAACGCGTCGTCCGAATCACGGTCAAGCCATTCATGGACCGGCACACCATGATCGAAGAGCGGCTCACCCAGTGCTGCGTGCACGTGGGCACTCGAAGTGAATCGCAGGATCAGTGTGCACCGTTCTGCGCGGTGCAGGCGTGGCCGCAGTTGTCTGATCAACGACTGTCGACAGCACATCGTCGAGCCGGGGTCGATCTCACGTTAGGGGCGCGGCCATGACAACTCCAGCGGGCATCCCGGAACGTCCAGTGCCAGCAGTGCCGCCACAGGCGGACTCGTCGAAAGCGACAGCTGATGCGCCGTTCGATCCGTTGCGATTGTGCATCTACACGACGGTCGCGCTGATCGCTTGGATTCTTGGACCGTTCGCGGTTCTGGGTTTTGCGATCCTTGGACTCGCGGGGTACTGGCGTGCGCACCAAGCCGGGCTCACCCGTAGCCGGTGCTACCTCGGCGATGTTCGACTTGTGCTGGCTTACCTTGGACTCATCGCCGTGATTGCCGCGGTGGCGGCTGGCGTGCACGTGATGTCGTGGTTGGGCTAGGCCCGGTTTCTCGTAAGTCACCTCAAGCAGTGTGAGCCCAAGGCCCTTGCCGAGCCGGGCGCTCTCTGTTCGTCTGGGTTACTCACGGGTATTAATCGCGCCGCAACTGCGTTCTAAAGTTGGTCATCTATCGCGTGCCCCGACGTCGTGCCTCGTCGGCGAAAACACTAGCGACGATTGCATTGGTCAGTTTGCTTTACATCCGCTGATAAGTCGCTAATGTCGCGGTGTTCGATCCCCCCAAGCCCGAAAGGCACACGATGGCTGTTGATACGCCCCCCGCAAGTCCCCCGGCGACCGAGACGTCGTCTTGGGACCGCTGGTTCCACCTCTCTGCTCGCGGATCCACTAATGAACGCGAGTTACGTGGTGGTCTGGTCACGTTCTTCACGATGGCCTACATCGTGGTTCTCAACCCCTTGATCATCGGCACTGCCAAGGACGTCAACGGCAACTTCGTCGGTGGGGGAACCGATGTGCTCAAGGCGATTGCGATGGTCACCGCGGCCACAGCGCTCTGTGCGGGTGTCGTCACGATCCTGATGGGTGCGATCGGTCGCTTCCCTGTGGCGCTGGCTGCAGGTCTTGGCATCAACGGCGTGGTTGCGTTCTCGCTCGCTCCGCACATGACTTGGGCCGACGCGATGGGCCTGGTCGTCATCGAAGGTATCGTCATCGGTCTGCTCGTTGTGACCGGTGTGCGCACCGCCGTCTTCAACGCGGTTCCCGAGCAATTGAAGTACGCGATCGGCGTTGGCATCGGGCTGTTCATCACGATCATCGGGCTCGTTGATTCGGGCATTGCTCGGCCTGGTATTCCGCTGATCACCTTCGGCGACAACGGCGCCCTGCGTGGCTGGCCGACCTTCGTCTTCGTCTTCGGCCTGCTGCTTACCTCGGTGCTGGTTGCTCGCAAGGTGCGCGGTGCGATCCTCATCGGGATCGTCGCCTCGACCGCACTCTCGCTGTTGATCGAAGCCATCGGACATGTTGGCCCGCACATCGGCCAGGACGGCAAAGTCGCCAACCCAGACGGCTGGAGCCTCAACGTTCCGATCTGGCCATCACAGGTAGTTGCTAGCCCGGACTTTGGGCTGCTTGGTCAGTTCAACCTCTTCGGCGGCTTCCAGGCGATCGGTTTCGTCGCGGCCTCACTTGCGGTGTTCTCGCTCATGTTGAGTGACTTCTTCGACACGATGGGTACCGTCTTCGGCCTTGCCCATGAGGGCGAAATCCTCAACGAAGATGGCTCAGTTCCGCACCTTGGCTCGATCCTGATGGTCGACTCCGTCGCGGCCGCTGCTGGTGGTATCGCGAGCGTGTCAAGCAACACGAGCTACATCGAGTCGGCATCCGGCGTAGGTGACGGTGCACGCACCGGTATCGCATCCCTCATGACAGGGGCGCTGTTCCTCGTCGCGATGTTCTTCTCGCCGCTTGTCACGATGGTGCCCCACGAGGCTGCTACACCTGCCCTGGTGGTTGTCGGGTTCTTGATGATGACGCAGATTCGTCGCATCGACTTCACCGACTACGAGATCGCCATCCCGGCCTTCTTGACCCTCACCCTGATGCCGTTCACCTACTCGATCACGAACGGAATTGGCGCCGGGTTTGTGTCGTACGTGGTGATCAAGGCGGCATGCGGCAAGTCCCGCGAAGTTCAGCCGCTCATGTGGGCGATCGCCGTAGCGTTCATCATCTATTTCGCTGTCGATCCAATTCAGCAGGTGCTCGGGCTGGCCTAACTGGCCAGTGCAAGAGCTGGCCAGTGCAAGAGCTGGCCAGTGCAAGAGCTGGCCAGTGCGTCACTGCACGGCACTGAACTGAACTGAACTGAACTGCACTGCGCTGGACTGGCTTGAATTGGAACTGCCCACGGATCGAGTATCCGTGGGCA
>CAIXFH010000149.1 GCA_903918645.1 uncultured Actinomycetes bacterium
CACCTCCGGCCAGTTCCGTCTCGTCCTGGCGGTCGACGAGATCAACGCCGAACTCCGGAGAATCGTCGAGTACCTCAACACCATCACGTCGTCGGCCGTCGCCGTGATCGCCGTCGTATACTCCCGCACCCAGGACGGCGACGTTGAGATCCTCCTCCCACAGGTCTATGGCGACCAGATCGCCGAGACGAAGAACACGCAACACGGCGCCACCCGACCGTCATGGTCTGTTTCGGATTTCGTGGAGTGGGTGTCCCAGAACGATCCGCGAGCCAGCGCTCCACTCACGGCGCTCCTTGAAGGTATGACCCAGTCGGGCTTCAACATCGTTGGAGGCCGGGCCAGAACCCCCAGTCTCAATGTCAGCATCGATGTAGCGGGGATCGGGCGGAAGTGGCCGCTCTGCTTCTACACCTACCAGCGCGGCGCCTGCGTGGAGATCCGCTTCGAGGACTTCAAGTCCACCCCGGTAATTGCAGAGGCATTCCTCAGCGCCGTGCTAGACGCCGGCACCCCGAGCATCGAGCCAGATCTGATCCGAGAGAAGGGTTACGCCAAAAGACCCAGCGTGTTGCTCCGTGACCTGAGTGTGGAGGCTGCTCACAATCTGGCCAATCGGTCGGCCTCATTTGCCACGGCGGGAAACGGCTACGTCGCCAACGTGCCGAACTGATCGTGAATCAGCCATGACCCATTAAGGCACCCCAGGGGGTCATGTCTGATTCCACGGATGTGGTGTGTGAAGCGGTCACCACCTCAGTTCCTCGACCCATGCTTGATCGGATAGCGCCCGATCGAACACCGCTTCTCCAAGCTCCGAGTTGATCGCCCTAGCCGACCAGCGCGCTACTGGGCTGAAGCCCCGTCTGACAGGTTGGCGGTCATGTTTAGATACTGACCGGTCCCGACCAGGCGGCACCCCATTCCTCCATTGCCGGAAGCGATTGGAGTCCGGATCGATAATCGGTCAGGGTAAAGGGCTATGGGGGTCGAGGCCCCCATCACTGAGCCGATATTTCCTGTCCAGTCGAACGGAACAGTCTGTAGTGACTGAGCAGTCCCAGTAGCGATCACTGATCCCGCAGTTGTTTGGTAAAGCCCGTCACTGCTCGCCACCATCAATATCCAAGGCACATCTGTGCCGGGTTGCGGGAAGAAGACGATCTGCCCAGTGATATGAACGGTGCCCGAGTAGGGGAATGGGGCGAGTTGGATTTGGCAATAGGTCCCCGTCGAATCAAAGGTAAAACTTGGATTCGGACCGGCCGGCCCCTGAGGCCCAGTCACACCATCTGCACCCGGTAGACCTTGAAGACCAGTAGATCCAGTGTCTCCCTTGGGGCCGGGTGATCCAGTTGGACCGGGGTTGCCCTGCACGCCGGGGAGCCCATTCGTTCCATTGATGCCGTTGAGACCGCTCGCACCCGCTGGTCCGGCGGGGCCTTGTGGCCCAGGCACTCCCGACAGCGTGTAACGAGCTTGGTTTTTGAAACACGGACTGGTCGCGGGAGTAAAGACCATCGTTCCGTCAGATGCCTTGCAAAACGTAAACGCAGTGATCGAGGTTGACGTGATTGGCCCTGCCACGATCGCGCCATAGGCATAACTACCACCAGACGCGAGTAGCAAACCAGCAGTGGCGAGAGCGACCAACGATTGAGTTCGCATGAGAGAGCCTTCCCTGTTCATGATTGCTCACAAGAATGTCGAGACTGGGTTCGAGCCGCTCGTCGGGAGCAATCCACGACGAGCGGAGTCAGTGCGTCGCGGTGCTGAGGAACGTCATCGTGAGTGTGGTCGATGCACACGCTCGTGGGGCGGTCTTCGCCATAGTGACCGGCAAAGTCACGGTTGCTGAGCTCTTCGCTTTCACGATCACCTTGGTCTTGTATGCCCCGAGCGTGAAGTACGACGCCTTGCAAGCAGGGGTCTTGCTGATGACGAGCGCGTTGAGGGTTTGCACCGTGATCGGAGTGAGCTCGCTACTCGTGATCGTGATGACCATCGGCACACTCGCACCCGGATACAACCCGGACGCCGAGCCCGTCACCTTGTAGTTCGTCGCCGCCTCACTCGGGCGCGTCCATGCGACGAGGGCAAGCACAATGCCTGCCCCCGTCGCGATGGTTAGCGCGCCGAGACGACGAGTCGGTCGAGGGAACATCAACTACGAACCAACCTGGCCATTGACACTGACTGTCGGGGTGAAGGTTGCACTAGCGCAGGTAGCGTCCGCGGTCGCCGGCATCGTGACCGTCAACGTGAAGGTGGTGCGGTCATCATTATGATAAGCAGCTGCTCTAGCACCAGCAACAACGCCCGACCCGATCGGGCCAGGGCTATCGACCACAATCGTGTAGCAGGGCGAGTCAGAAGTGGCGGTTGCACTCGTGATCGTCACCGGGAAACCATTGGGGTTTGAAATCCGAGCTGTGGTCTGAGCCGACATGCCGGGGTAAAACCCACCGATCCCGTCGACCGCTACGCCGAGATTCTGAATCGCCTGCGTCGACACCGAGCCGGTGCCCGAGCCCGTTACCAGCCACGCCGCGACTGCAACACCCGTGCCGACCGCCATCATTGCGCCGAAGATTCCAGCGCCAACTTTGAGCCGTCGACTCATTCGCCGTCCCTGTGGCTCAATCTGAATCGCTGCGTGTTTGCTCATCGAATTCCTCTCAATCCAGTTGACGCCGGCCAGTACTGGCGCGCAATGTCGCACACTCTCGTGCAGAAACCAGACTCATGAGAAATCTCGTATCGAACTTGAACAAAGCCAGAGCGAACCCAGGGATTAAATCGCATATGTCTGTTATGCGTAGGCCGGCTGAGCGAGGAATCAAATCGGAGATTTTGGCTGTCCGATCAAGAACGGGGTTGCGGAACTATTTGAGAGGGTTTACTTCTGTTCTACGCCAAAAGGAAAGGGGCTCCATGTAGGAGCCCCTCATTTGATGCATATTTCAGCTTGTTAGCGGAAAGTGCACATATCCGAGGTCAGGCTGTCACACTCGCCGAGGATCGTCAACGTTGTTCGCACTTTGAAAAGAGTTGGGAGAACGACACGTCATGGGACTCAACTATCGGCTTGCTTTGGATCTTGGTACCAATTCGATCGGCTGGAGCATGCTCCACCTAGATATGAATGCTCAACCGAGTCCTACCCCTGATGCCGTCATTCGCGCTGGGGTGCGCATCTTTGGCGATGGACGCGACCCGATGAGCGGTTCATCGCTCGCGGTGGCGCGGCGGGAAGCAAGGGGGATGCGACGTAACCGCGACCGTAATTTGGATCGAAAGAATCGGCTCACCGACGTGCTCATCGAAACTGGTCTTTTTCCGGCCGATCGGATTGAGCGACGCAAGTTGGAAAGTGTTGATCCCTACGCTCTTCGAGCTCGGGGCCTTACCGAAGAGTTGACAGCTTTTGAGTTTGGGCGGGCAATCTTCCACCTCAACCAGCGGCGTGGATTCCAAAGCAACCGCAAGACCGATGGCGGCGACAAAGATGGGTCGCTGATGAAGGATTCGATCTCATCGCTACGCCAACAACTCATCGACGATGGCTACAAGACGGTTGGGCAGTGGCTGGCCGAGCGGCACTCGGACCGACAGAGTGTCCGGGCACGCCTGCGTGGAAACTCAGCGCGAGACAAGAAGTACGACCTGTACTTCGATCGGTCGATGATCCGCGATGAATTTAGCCTGTTGTGGGAGGTACAAGAGCAGCTAAACCCCAACCTCTTTACTGCCGCGAAGCGCCAACAGATTGCTGATGTCATCTTCTATCAACGCAACCTTCGCCCTGTTCGGCCCGGACGGTGCACCCTTGAGCCTGAGTTAGACCGCTCAGCCCGAGCGCTTGCATCGAGCCAGAGGTTTCGCATCTACCAGGAGGTGAATAACCTCAAAGTCCAGATGCCAGATTTCAGTTACACGGGACTGACTCTGCCCCAGCGAGATCTCATCATCGGAAAACTGGAACGGCAGAAGACTCTGTCCTTCGATGCCATTCGCAAGGCGCTCAAACTTCAAGGCTCGCCCAAGTTCAACCTTGAAGGACTTAAACGTAAGGATCTCAAGGGGAATACGACCAGTTTCATTCTGGCTGACGATCGTCGGTTCGGCCCATCGTGGCATGAGCTCAGCCTGGCCGATCAAGACGAGATCGTTGTTCAAATCCTTGACGAGCAGGATGAGGTGAAACTAGTCACATGGCTGATGGAGTATCACGGACTCGACCAGGACGCCGCGGAGCAAACCTCGGCTGCACAGTCCGCGATCACAAATCTGGCCACAGGTTTCTCTCGGCTCAGCCAGCGGGCCACGTTGCTCATTCTTCCCCACCTAGTCAGCGCTGTGACCACCTACAACGTGGCAGTCGAACTGGCGGGCTACGGCTCACACAGCGCTCTGACCCACGCCGA
>CAIXFH010000150.1 GCA_903918645.1 uncultured Actinomycetes bacterium
ACCGGCACGATTGCTCGGGGCCTGAATGCCGCAATTGCTGGGCCCGTTGACTAACTCGTAGTCACTTTCTCACGAGACTTTGATCGGCGATCCGGTTTCTGACCGGGCCCAGCCTCATGGCCGTAGCCGTAGCCGTAGCCGTAGCCGTAGCCGTAGCCGTAGCCGTAGCCGTAGCCGCCCATTCGTTTACCAGGCACGAAGTTCACCACCGTACCGAGCAGCCGAGCATCGACCTGGCCAAGGATGTCCAGGCACTGGCGCACATGCTCACGGCGCGACGAGCCATGCTTCACCACAAGCACAGCACCATCAGCAGCAGACGCAGTGATCGCACCATCGGTGATGGGTAGCAGCGGACACGAGTCCAGAATTACCGCGTCATAGGTCTCCCGAAGTCGAGCAAGCAAAGCCTGGAAACTATGCGACGACAACAACTCTGACGGGTTGGGCGGGATGGGCCCCGACGGCAACACCATCAAGCCACCGAGCTTCCAATCCACCATCACATCCTCAAGCTCCATCTGATTGGCCAACACGTTGGTCAATCCCACCGCACCCTCAATGCCCAAGTAAGGAGCCACTCGCGGACGTCGAAGATCAGCCTCCACCAGGCAGACCTTCATGCCAGCCTGAGCCATGGTGATCGCCAGGTTGCATGAGGTGGTCGTCTTGCCCTCACCACGCAGACCCGACGTGACAGCGATGACCTTTGGAGGGGAATCTACGTCAACAAAAGTTAGGTTTGTGCGCAACGTTCGAAACGCCTCAGCCCGAAGCGAGCGCTGATCCAACGCCACCAGTGGGTGCTCAACTGCCGACCCGTCGTAGGCCATCAACGCCAACGATGAGCCGCCTGTGATCTCGGACAACTCTTCCTGGTGATTGATCGTCGTGTCGAGAGTCTCGCGCAGCAGCGTGTATGCCAATGACAACCCAAGCCCCAGCAGCAAGCCCAGCACAATGTCGAGGGTGACGCGAGGAGATGACGGGCCACCTGGCGCGCTCGCAGGATCGGTGAGAGTTACCCGCACTGGCGACACCAAGTTGCCAGTGGGCGTCTCGATCGTCTCGATCGTGCGGCCCAGCTGCTCCGAGACTGCATCAGCGATCTGAGCGGCCATGGCTGGCGAACTGTAGTTAGCCGTGACGTTGATCAAGACGGTCTGCGGCGGGCTCACGGCCGTGACCTTCTTACCCAGCGAATCGACAGTCTCGTTCAAATGCAGGGACGCGATCACTGGCTTGAGCACCTGCGGGCTGGTGACCAGCTGGCCGTAGCTATTGACCCGCTCGCTGATGAAGCCGGCACCCGTTCCGATATTGGCGTTCGCCGGATCAGCGCTCGAAATAGCGACGAAACTCTGGCTGTCGGCCGTGTAGACCTTGGGCTGCAGCAGTGCGATGCCCAAACCGAGAGCACCACCCAGCACGGTGCACAGAACGATCAGAAGCCAGTGATTGCGCAGAATCCGGCGATAGTCCTCGGGCTTCACAAACGTTCTCCTACATCAAGATTAGACACCACAAAAACTGGACAGAGCACCTACCTCACGCACGCATCGCCCCGCCTTGCGGCTATGCCCAACGTTACGTCGTCTGAGCCCCCGGCCCAAGCAATGTCACGCAGACCACTACGCAGAGTAAGCATAGGCGTGCCTAACCCCCAAAGATCCATAAATGGGACCCATACGGCCTAAACGAGCATGTGTCGCGAGGTGTTCTGCTCGCGGGCCCATCACCTGTTCAGCGAACACCGGGCCATTCGACGCTCCACTTCGCCAACGACCGAACTCGAGCCTCGATCACAGAGATTCTCGCGGCTCGCTCCGCCGAGTCGTTGTGGCCTGATCCGGCGGTGAGTTGTGCCGGCCATTTTCGGTAGAGCAAGCCAGGTTCCTCGATGAAAGAGCCAGCCGCCACCGCATCTAGCGCCAGCAACAGGCCGGTGTCCTCTGAAGTCGGCAGCGCCAGCCAGCCACCCAGGGCGAGCACCAGATCCAGCCGGGCGCACAGGGTGGCCGGATGCACTGGCAGCCGATGATCATGCGCGAGCCAATAATCAGCCACCGCACCCCGCACCACTGGCCCCGCCGCGAGCCCAGCATCCACATCGATAGTGGTGCCATCAGGCAGCAGGTCAAGCGCCCGACTAGTGACCCACCCGATCGCAGGATTTTCGGCGAACGCCTCCACATCGCGAGCCAACGCGCCATCCGTCAACTGATCGTCGGCATCAAGCACTCTGACGAGCTGACCCGCGGCTCGACCCAATGTCAGAGTGCGCGAAATCGCTGGCCCGCGATCGCGAGAGTTGGCCACCAGCGACACTCGATCGTCGACCGGCGGCTCCCAGGCCAAGCCTCCGGGCCCATCGACCTGCACCAGCCACTGCCACGACCAATCCGGTGGCATGTGTTGCGCCACAAGACTTTTCCACGTGGCCTCAAGCCACTGAGACTTCGCCGGCAGCACGCAGGTGACCACAGAGATGACGGGCATGCCTCCCCCTTCGCTCGCCGCAATCGGGTGCCGAGCCGCCCGCGATCGCGAGCGCAAGCCCAGTTAACACCAGCGACTACGTCCCCTGCCCCGCGGTCACGTGCCGGTCATCGCAGCGAAGTCAGCCAAGCCAGAGGAGCCAGGCAGCCCGCGTGGCCTCTGTGTTTGCTCTGGCCAGTTCCCGTTTGCCTCAGGGCACTTCCGCCTCAGCCGTCGGCCCCCATACGCTGGCCTGTCTTGCAGTTGCACTGGCACCCAGCCCGCAGCCCACGGCACAGACCACAAACCACGGCACACAGCCCTAGCCCAAGGCCCCATCGTCCCCCGCTCCGAGAGTGTGAGAACCCTGATGCGACTCCCCCGCCCCACCACCACGTTGGCCGCTGCCACCGTCGCGATCGCCGCCCTCGTGGCCGCGCCGCTCACCTCGCCGGCCTCAGCATCTGATGACCACTCCCGAAGCAATCACCACCAGATCGCCTTCAGCACCGACCTTGCTGGGATCCCCAGCGAACAGTTGCTGCACATCGCCCCAAGCGCTGGTGCCCCCGGCACGCTGAAGTACGGCACCACTCGAGTGACCGGCACCGCTGTCATCGACTCAGCGCCCTACGACATCGAGATGGTCGCGAAACTGCAGTACCTCGACAACAACGGCCCCTACTCGGGCTTTTTCACCTTCACCTCGGGCATCAACACCCTCGCCCTCACCTACAACGGCAACGCCCTCCAAGCCGCCGACGGCTCGGCCAGCTATGTCGGTGTGCTGCAAGTGATTAGCGGCACCGGTATTTACGCCAACACCAAGGGCAACGGCACGGTCCTGGCGTTTCGCCCGGCCGGCCAGCCGGTCGGCGGCGCCGTGCATGAGAACCTCACGCTCGATCTGGTCGCTGGCAGCCCGCCCCTGCCAGTAGCCAACCCCACACCCAAGGTCGGCCGCGCCACCGCCGCACTTGACTGCGATCTGGCCGCCGTACCCGCGCAGCAGCACTACCACGCAGTCACCACGACAGCTCGTACCTACGGCGCTGGTCGCCTCACCTGCGACTCCACCTTCGACGGTGAGCCAGTCTCGGTTGAGGTTGAAGGCTTGGCCAACTACTACAAGGGCCAAGGCCCCGCATCTGGCTTCATCACGATCTTCGCCGCCGATGGCTCGATGATCTCGATGGCCTACTCGGGCAACACCGTGACACAGCCGGCGAACTCCACGCTCACCCTCGGTCTCAAGGTGATTGCCGCCTCGGGCAAGTGGCTCGGCACCGAGGGCCGCGGAGCCGCGACCGCCACCCGCGTCGGCGCGGTCGGCACTCCCCTGCACCTCGCCATGACAACCGCGCTGCACGACTAGCAGCGTGGCACGACTACCAGCCGCAGCACGGTAGGAATCACCGCGCACAGCGGCTCCCGCAGTGCCCACCGCTCCCGCAGTGCCCGCAGCGCCCCGACGAAGGGCCGTCACGCTCGCAGCACTGATCGGCTGCAAGCGTGACGGCCTGGCGCAAGTTCTCTTCGCGCCTACTGTGACGGCCTACTTTGACGAACCGCGCTTGACCTCGATACGCCTAGGCGCCTGCAGCGCTTCCTTCGGCATCTTCACCGTCACTTCCAAGATGCCGTTCTCATACGACGCATTCACCGCCTTCTCGTCGACCCCGCTGGGCAAGCTCACCGCACGCATGAACTCGCCATACGTGAACTCTGTGCGGTGCTCCTCCTCGGTCTTCTCCTCGCGGCTGGCCTCGATGGTCAGCATGCCCTTCGACACACTCACATCGATGTCCTTCTCGGGGTCGCACCCGGGAATCTCGGCACGCACGACGTAATCGCCGTTGCGACGGAACTCTTCGACCCGAATCGCATGCGCGTATTGCCGACTGCGATCGAGCTGAGTGGGCATCACCCAACTCAGCCAGTCACCAATCCTGGGCCAAGGTTCGTTGATGAGCGGCTCAAGGCCGCGGTTTCTTACAGCCAGTGTTGTCATGGCATCCCCCAGATTCATGCACGCGCCCCCGTGACGCGAACTGCACTTCCAACGTACGTCAGCGGCACCACGCACCACACGCCTCCGAATGGCCCCCGCGCCAAAATCGCACGAGCCAAATGCCAACGCCGATCGGCTGATTGACGAGCCTCTGCCCCCGGGGTTGGCTGGTTAGAGCAGGTCACGCGGCAGCATGCATGTACGCGGGGCACGACACGCTAGGGGGATTTTGGGCATGGTCACATTTGCCAATCGGGTCGACGCTGGACGCATCCTGGGACGATTTCTCACACATCTGCAGAACGAGGATGTCGTCGTTCTGGGGCTGCCTCGAGGCGGCATCCCAGTCGCGTTCCAAGTTGCGCAAGAGCTAGGTGCTCCACTCGATGTCATCGTGGTGCGCAAGTTGGGGATGCCGACCCAGCCCGAGGTCGCGATGGGCGCAATCGGGGAAGCCGGGGTCATCGTCCTCAATAGCGAGGTACTCCAACGCGCCCACATCCGCCAAGAGACACTCCGCGAAGTTGAAACCCGCGAACGCGCGATCCTCAACGACCGAGTCGAAAGTCTGCGCAAGGGCCGGGCCCGAGTCGACCTCAAGGGACGCATCGCGGTGATCGTCGACGACGGTGTAGCCACCGGCTCAACCGCGCGCGCCGCATGCGAAGTGGCCCGGCAACTTGGCGCTGCGCGAGTGATCCTCGCAGTGCCGGTCGGGCCCGCTGACGCACCACGGGGCCTTACGCGCGACAACGGCTTCGACGAAGTCATCTGCGCGACAAGCCCCACCAACTTCCGATCAGTCGGCGAGCACTACGTCGACTTCGCACCCACTAGCGATGACGAAGTCACCGCGTTGCTCTACCAAGCCTCACACCGAATCGAGCGGAACATGACCACAGATGCGCACGGCCTCGACATCGACGTTGCCATCCCCATCAACGGCATCGCCCTTCCCGGGCATCTACACCTGCCCGACGTCGCATCAGCGCTGGTGCTGTTCGCACATGGCAGTGGCAGCAGCCGCACGAGTCCACGCAATCAGTTCGTCGCATCGGCGTTGCACCATGCCGGCGTAGGCACGTTGCTGTTCGACCTGCTGACGACCGAGGAAGCCAGCAACCGCGAGAACCTGTTCGACATTCCCCTTCTCGGCTCTCGCTTAGTCAAGGCCACAAGGTGGCTCAGTGAGCGTCCCGATATCCCGCTCTCGCGCATCGGATACTTCGGCGCCAGCACCGGCGCCGCCGCGATGTGGGCAGCTGCCGAGCTCGGCTCCGACGTCCATGCGATCGTCTCTCGCGGCGGCCGACCTGACCTCGCCGGCCCACGGCTCGCACAAGTGAAGGCCCCCAGTTTGCTGATCGTCGGTGGCCATGATCGTGAAGTGTTTGAGCTCAATCGTCGCGCACAGACCCACCTGCGCTGCTCGAGCCGTCTCGTCGAAGTACCAGGCGCCTCGCACCTTTTCGAGGAACCCGGCACGTTGGAGCAAGTGTCGACCCTGGCCCGTGATTGGTTCGTCGATCACCTCGTGCCCACCTTCGCCGGCCGGAGGTGATGACATGCCCGCAGTACGACGCGAGTTGCTGCGCGACGACGTAGCGGATCAGATTCGCTCACTCGCCCAGCCACTTACCCGAGTGCAAGATCTAGGCCCACTCGTCGATCATGTTGGTGAATCGCGCTTTGTCTGCATCGGCGAGGCCTCGCACGGCACTAGCGAGTTCTACGCATGGCGTGCACTGCTGAGCCAGCGGCTCATCGAGGAACGCGAGTTCACCTGGATCGGAGTCGAGGGCGATTGGCCCGACTGTTGGCGAATCAATCGTTGGGTTCGCGGCATCGATGGCCGCGATCTGTCGGCCTCGCAGATGCTCGCCGACTTCGCGCGCTGGCCTACCTGGATGTGGGCCAACCATGAGGTCGCCGAGTTCCTCACCTGGCTTCGCCACTACAACCTCATCCGCCCAGTTGACCAACGAGTCGGCTTCTACGGCATCGATGTCTACTCCCTGTGGGATTCCCTGCGCGAGATCCTTACCTGGCTGGAAACTAACGAGCCAACGGCCGTGCCCGCCGCCATGCGCGCATGGCAATGCTTCACCCCCTATGGCGAAGACCCACACCAATACGCGTGGGGTACCCGGCTGGTTCCCGACAGTTGCGAGGACGACGTAGTGGCACTACTTGTCGAGGTGCTACGTCGTACCCGCGAACGCGGTGACAACGACGATGAAGCATTCGGCGCGGCACAGAACGCCGCAGTCGCTGCCGGCGCCGAGCGCTACTACCGCATCATGATGAACGGCAACCGTGAGTCGTGGAATGTCCGCGACGTACACATGGCCGACACCATCGACCGCATCACCGCTCACCTCGGGCCACTGTCCAAAGGCTTGATCTGGGCGCACAACACCCATGTAGGTGACGCACGAGCCACCGACATGGCACGCGACGGCATGGTTAACGTCGGCCAGCTACTGTGCGAAAGGCATGAGCCTGAAGGAGTTTCACTCGTCGGCTTCGCAGCACACAGTGGCACCGTGATCGCCGCCGACTCCTGGGGAACCCAGGAACGAATCCTGCCCATACCCGAAGCTCGACGTCACAGCCACGAAGATCTCCTACACGAAGCACTCGGCACTGACGCACTGTTCATGTTCACCAAAGACCAAGCCGGCCCATGGCTATCGAGTTGGCTCGGGCACCGCGCAATCGGCGTCGTCTACAACCCCGCCCGCGAGTCAGGCAACTACGTACCCACCCAGATGGGCAGTCGCTACGACGCACTCATGTGGTTCGAACACACCAACGCGCTACACCCCCTGCACCACGAACTGCGTCCCACCGAGCCAGAGTTCGAGACCGAGCCATCAGGCTTTTGAGCCAACACATCAGTTCGTCTCGGTCCGCTGCCAAGGTCTACGCTTTTGCCCATGACGTACCTGCTGGCGATCGGCACGCGCAAGGGCTTATGGCTTGCGCGTAGCGAGGATCGACTCACCTGGTCTCTCGACGGCCCGCACTTCCTGATGGAAGAGGTGGCCGCGGTCGCCATCGATTCTCGTCGTGAGACCACCCGACTACTTGTCGGCGTGCTGTCGATGCATTACGGCCCCACCCTCGTGTGGTCTGACGACCTCGGTAGCACATGGAACGAGACAGGTAATGGTGCAATCCGCTTCCCCGATGACACCGGCACCGCGTTAGGACGGATCTGGCAGATCCACCCAGACCGCGACGATCGACCCGAAGTCGTATGGGCGGGCTGCGAGCCGACATCGCTGTGGCGCAGCACTGACGGAGGCCTGAGTTTCGCACTCGTGCAGAGCTTGTGGGATCACCCGCATCGAACCGAATGGCTCCCCGGTGCGGGCGGCGCTGCCGTGCACTCGGTTGTCGTGCACCCAACCTCTGATCGCGTCACCGTCGCGATGAGCAGCGGTGGGGTCTACGTCAGCGACGATGGCGCCACCGGCTGGACCCCACGCAATATCGGTATCTCAGCGAAGTTCCTGCCCGACATGTATCCCGAGTACGGCCAATGCGTGCACAAGATCGCTGTCGACGCCAGTGGGCCCGACACCATGTACGCGCAGAACCATCACGGCGTCTACCGCACCGACGATGGCGGCATGCAGTGGAACTCAATCGCCGACGGGCTCCCGAGCGACTTCGGGTTCTTCGTCCTCACCTCGCCCCATACCCCAGCAACTGCATGGGTTATGCCGCTTGAAGCCGACATGCGACGAGTGCCAGTGGGTGGACGCATGCGCGTACATCGCACCCGTGATGGCGGAAGCACCTGGACCGAGCTTGGCGCTGGCCTACCCGACAACTCGTGGAGCGTCGTGCTTCGCGACGCCGCATGCGTCGACACAGACCCGAGCACAGGCATCTATCTAGGTACGCGTGATGGTGTCATCTACGTCAGCACCGACGAAGGCGACACGTACTCAGTGATCGCCGAACACCTCCCCGACATCTTGTCGCTGCGGGTGGCCGTCCTCCCATGACCGCCGCGCTCGATGCCGTCACAGTGCAACTGCCGAGTTCGTTGCGTGAACATGTCGGCGGTGCACAGAGCATCACCGTGTCGCCCGCGCCAGCCGATGTTTGCGCGCTACTCGATTCCCTAGCGCTAACCCATCCAGTGCTGGAACGCCGGCTGCGCGATGAGACGGGCGCGATTCGCCGCTATGTCAACGTGTACGTAGACGGTGACGACATCCGTCGCGCTCAGGGCGTGGCCACGCCAGTAGTTGCCGGAATCACCGTGCAGATTCTGCCCAGCATCGCGGGTGGCTGACCGCTTTCGCATCTAGGTCTTCCCCTTGTGCCTGACCCACCCCTAGATTGGGAACGCCCATATGTAGCGGCCGAGGATCACGACTGAGTCACGCGCGGGTGTCGAACTCGCGCCAGCGGGAAGGACGATCACCTTGAGCCGCAGGATGATCCGGGTTCTGCTCGCCGTGAACCTGTTCTCCATCGTGGAAATGGGCGCATGGGTCTCGGTACTGCTCTACATGTTCGATCGCGGCGGCCCTACTCTCGCTGGCCTCATCTCGGTCACCCAACTACTTCCGGCAGTGCTACTCGCACCAGTCCTGGGGAGCCTCGGTGATCGACTCCCGCGAGGCGTCGCGCTCAGCCTTGGCTATTTCCTGGAGGCTGTCTGCCTGACACTCCTTAGCGTCACCATGTTCACGCAGGCTCCAGCGGCCGTAGTAGCCATCGCAGCAACGTTGGCGAGTCTGGTGATCTCGTTCACGCGACCCGTGCACTATTCGGCGCTTCCTATGCTGTCGCATAGCCCAACCGAGTTGGTACGAGCGAATTCGGTCACCGGCCTTGCCGAAGGTGTCGGCCTGTTTGCTGGCCCAACGATCGCTGGCCTCGTGGTTGCCGCCTCGGGCTTTTGGCAATTCCCGGCAATGTGTGTGGCTCTCATGCTCGTGGCATGCGGGCTCACTCAGCGACTCGGGCTCGGGCACCCCGTAGCAGAAGACGACGACGACGCAGCAGACGGCGTACTCGCGGGCCTGCGAATGATCGTCCACGCGCCGGCCATTATGGCTCTACTTTCCCTGGCTGGCCTTACCTATGTGCTGGCCGGCTCAACCGAGATCCTGGGTATCGCGTTTGCATCGCACGTCCTAAACGGTGGCGCCGATACCTCCGGGGTGATCGTCGGCGCCGACGGCATCGGCTTCATCATCGGTTCGATCATCGCTGCTGGGGTGGCGCTGCGGGCCCGGCTGGCGCCAGTGATGGTCGTAACAATGGCACTAGCTGGTATTCCTTTGCTGCTCATGGCATTTGCGCGGAGTCTGCCCGTAGCAGTTGCCCTGCTCACCGTGAGCGCGCTCTCTGTCGCACTATCGGCCGTGGCAGGAAGAACTCTGCTTCAACGTGCAACCGCACCTTCAATGTTGGCCAGAGTGTTCGCGGTGCAAGAGAGCATGATGGCGCTCGGTCTAGCTGTGGGAGCCATGGTCAGCCCCGTCTTGGTCGCATGGCGTGGCGCCGACGGCTCCTACGTCCCGCTTGGTCTAGCGCTGGCAGTGGTGGCGCTGCTCACCTGGCCGGCGCTTCGTGCACTTGATCGAGACGCGATCTACCGTCCTGACGTTCTCACCACGATGCGCCTGGTGCCCTTCCTCGCCGCGATGCCGGTGCCAAACCTCGACCGGCTCTCCCGCGATGCCCACTGGATTGACTTCCCACCGGGATCAATCATCACGCATCAAGGTGACCACGACTCGACCTTCTACATCGTCGAAGAAGGCCAACTCAGCGTGACCATCAACAGCCAAAGAGCACAAGCCACCCTCGAAGCAGCCACCCTCGAACCAGCCACCCTCGGGCCGGGCGACCTCGGGCCGGGCGACAGCTTCGACGAGATCGCACTCCTGCACGACAATCCACGCCCAGCCACCATCACCACCCTCACCACCAGCCGCCTGCTTCGCATCGAACGCACCGCATTCGAAACCGCACTAGCGATCCCCCACGTGCGCGCCCTCGACGGCCTCCTCTCCGACGATGAACTCGAAGCGCGAATCGTCGCAGCCCTCACCTGAGAGCCACAAACCATCAACCAAATCCAAAGGCACCTCACGGTCACCCGCTCAGCACTCCAACCCACCCTGGATTCGCTCACCGAACGCGGCATCATCACCCAAGTCGACGGCACGTACAGCCCCCACTTCGGCACCCGACACCACACCGCACAACCAGCCCTCGACGGCGTCTAACCCACACGCCACAATCGGCTCGGCCGCATGCATAGTCCGGCTCCGAGACCCAACGTCCGCACCGAGGTGAGGCCAGCGAAGCGTTGAGCGACATCGAGGTCGGTGTGCATTGAGCGCGATGTATCAGCTGCGTTGAGGTGGCAGTTTGCTCTGAATCCAGCCGATGAGGTCACTGCTGCTTCGAGTTTGCATCCACACTCGGCCGGGGCCAGTGAAATCAGTGACCAAGCCTTCGCCACCCAGGAGGGTCGACTTCCAACTTCCGGCTTTGCGCACGGCGTAGGTGACCGTGTCGTCAAATGCGACAACGTGTCCGGTGTCGAGGGTGAGCACCTCGCCGGCGTTCAACGTCATCGCTCGCACAGCGCCGTAAGCCGCTAGTAGTAGATCGCCCTGCCCACTGCAACGAAGCAAGATCAGCCCTTCACCACTGAAGAACGACTTGCCCCCACCCCACTTGGAATCAACGTCGATCGAAGGGTCGGAGGCCACCCACGCACCCGATTGCACCATCAACGAAGTCTGGCCATCGAGGCTTACCTTGGCCATATCGCCAGGAAGCGCCGCGGCCACACCCACAACCCCGCCGGAGCCGGAGCTGAAGTCGTTGACGAAGAAACTCTCACCGCCGAGAGAACGCTTGAGCCCCTTCATGAATCCGCCTTGCGTGGACGTAGCAATCTGTATGTCGCCGCGAGTCATCGCCATCGCGCCAGCCTCGACTCGCACTGAGCCACCAGCCGGTAAGGAGATGTCGCCGAAGGCGAATGCCGGGCCTGAAGTTATCTCAACCTGCATGGGACCAACCTTTGATAACGCGGATGTTGCGAGCCGCTAGATGGACGATGTGCCGACAATCCTATTTCGCTCACAGTCGCCGCCACTGAACTTTCGTGACACCAGCGCCAGACACATTGCCGACAGCTAGGCCCTGCCGCTGCTCGCTGCTCGACGTCGAGACAGTGCGTCGACACTGGCTGCGATCAGCAGAACAAACCCAGTAACGATGAACTGGATGCCAGCCTGCTGAGTGATCAGCGGAAGTCCATTGCCGATGACGGCAACGACGAGGCCACCGACAACGGCGTCCCAAACGCGGCCACGACCACCAAAAAGGCTCGTTCCGCCGATCACCGCTGCCCCTACCGCGTACAGCAGCGTGGTGCTGCCGCCGGTTGAGGGAGACACCGAATTGTCACGCGAAGCGAACAGGATCCCAGCGACCCCAGCCATGGTCGAACAGATGACAAAGCATGCGACACGTACCCCGCGCACGTTGATGCCAGCACGTCGAGCGGCCTCGGCATTGCCGCCGACCGCATAAATGTGCCGCCCAAATGCCGTGCGGCTCAGCACAAATGTGAGGCCGACTAGCAGCACGAGGATCAGCGGAACGATGTAAGGCACGCCCTCGATCGAAGCCGCCACCGGATTGCGGCTGCGCTCCTGATTGAACACGAAAGTGAAGACGCCATAAATGACGGTCAGGCTGGCCACCTTCAGTAGCCACAACGACGGAGGCTGCGAAACCAAACCAGCACGCCTGCGGGCGCGAAGTTGAAGCCCGGACACCACTGCATAGCCACCAGCGACGATAACGAAAAGGACCCACCCCAGTGTTGGCGGAAGGTTCTTGTTTTCCAGCGCCAAAATGATGCTGTCGCGAACGCCGATCGTGCCACCGTCGCCGATGATTAGGAGCATCAGCCCTTGCAACCCAAGGAACATTGCGAGGGTGACGACGAAGCTGGGAATGCCTAGCCTGGCGACCAGCACACCGATGAACAAACCGATGATCGCCCCCGTAACCAGTGCGGCCACGATTGCTAGGTACCACGGCCACCCATGCTGAGTGAGCGTGACCGCGAGCACCGCCGCGCACGTACCTGCCGCGAATCCGGCCGAGAGGTCGATCTCGCCGAGGAGCAGCACAAAGACGAGCCCCATCGCCAAGACGATCACCATGGAGCTCTGCGTGAGCAGATTCGCAAAGTTAAACGGAGTGAGGAAGACCTTGCCTTGCAGGGCACCGAAAACTATGACGAGTGAAATCAGACCCAAGACCGCGGGCAGCGAACCGAGCTCACCGCCACGCACACGAGTCCAGTAATCACGCATCGCCTGCGCGAGCGACTCTGTCTCTGACGGTGATTCCTGCTCCGGGCTCGCTTGCTTGCTCGCGATACTCATGCTGTCACCGCGTGCTGGATTCCGATATCGCCGCTGCGACCTCCGGTGATGAGCTCAACGACTTGCTGCTGGGTCACCTGCGACACCGGCACTTGGGCAGCCATCTCCCCTAGATAAAGCACAGCGATGTTGTCTGCTACCTGCATGACGTCTTTCATGTTGTGCGAGATCAGCACCACGGCCAAACCATTATCAGCGAGTCGTCGCACAAGGTTGAGCACCTGCTCAGTTTGTGCGACGCCGAGGGCTGCAGTGGGTTCGTCAAGGATTACCACTCGCGAGTTCCACAACACTGCTCGGGCGATCGCGACAGTCTGGCGCTGGCCACCGGACAAACTCGCCACTACCTGACGGACCGACTTCAGAGTGCGCACCGAAAGCCCGTTGAGCGTCTCGCGTGCGCGCTGTTCCATCGCGGCTTCGTCAAGGCTGACTCCACGCTTCATCTCGCGACCGAGAAACATGTTGTGCACGACATCGAGGTTGTCGCACAGGGCGAGGTCTTGATAGACCACCTCGATCCCGAGTTCATTGGCTTGCTTGGGCCCAGAGATCTTGACCGCCTCACCGGCGTAGGTGAAGTCCCCGGAGTCGAACGGGTAGATTCCAGCAATCCCCTTGATGAGAGTACTTTTCCCGGCTCCGTTGTCGCCCACAAGTGCGGTGACCTGACCTGACCACACGTCGATATCAACATCGCGCAGCACCTGTACGGCACCGAAACTCTTGTTGATCCCGCGCAGCGACAGGATCGGATTGGCCAACGCGGCTAGCGACGAATCACTCGTCGTCATTGATTCACCCTTTCAGGATCGAGCACCCGCTCGCTTGTGTGCGACACAGACAAGTGTGGCCTTGACAGACACGCTTCGCCGGCATTGCCGCAACGAACCCTGCAAGTTGAGTATGTAGCAGTGGGGTGGGGGTGTGGCCGGTTAACGGCCCAACCCCCACCCCACTCGTGGCGCTACTAAGAGATGCCGAGCTCCGTGCAGGCCTTCTTGGCTAGATCGGTCGTGCAGATCTTCGCCGCCGTGGTGAAGCCATCAGCGATGACATCCCCAACGTTGGCCTTGAAGATTGGCTGCGGAACGAGCAGCACTGACGGAACGTCCATTCCGGTCTTGCTGTCCTTCACGGTGCCGTTGGTCGCAACCGGCTGACCACTTGCGACAGCGATTGCGGCCGCTGCAGCAGCGTCGGCTTCCTTCTTGATCGCCTTGTAGACGGTGACACACTGAGTGCCTTCAAGAACGTTGGTCAGGCCCACGTCGGTGGCGTCCTGGCCGGTAACCGGGATCTTGCCAGCGAGGCCGTTCTTCGCAAGCACAGCGATGACCGATGAGCCGAGGCCATCGTTTGCAGCGTCAACGCCAACGATCTTTGGGTTCTTGGCAAACATCTGCTCGAAGATGGTCAACGCCTTGGTGTTGTCCCAGTCCGGTACCGCCTGGTCTTCGGCGATCGTGAAGCCGGCGCCGGTGATGGCCGCCTGGTAGCCCTGCTTGAACAGCGTGGCGTTGTTGTCGGTAGGCGAGCCGTTGAGCAGGTCAACCGCACCCGACATGACACCTGCATCGTTGAGGCACTTGACGAGACCGTCGCCCTCAGCCTTACCCACTGCGACGTTATCGAACGACACGTACGCCGATGCGCCGCCGCCGAGAGTGAGCCGGTCGTAATCGATGCTCTTGATGCCCTGTGCGGTGGCCTTGGTCTCGCAGGCCGCGCCGGTGTCGCTGTCAAGGTTGACGATCATCAGCACCGTGACGCCGCTTGCGATCATGCTGTCGCAGATGGTCGCAAACTTGGCCTTGTCGCCACCAGCGTTCTGAATGTCGAACGCAACATTCGCGGCGGTGAAGGCGTCAGTGAGGTACTTGCGGTCAGCCGTTTCCCAGCGAGCCGAGGAGGCGGAGTCAGGAAGGATGACGCCGACCTTGTTGGCGGCCGCACTCGATGAGGCCGGAGCCGGGCTGCTGCTGCTTGCTGCCGGTGTGCTGCTGCTGCCGCACGCGGCGAGAGCGAGAGCTCCCACTGCTGCCGCGGCAACCATTGTCAGATTTCCAGTACGCATTTCTCTCCCTGGAGATTAGTGAAATTTTGCGCCGAGTGCGAAGCGAAAACCCCTGCCCTGACTCGCTAAGCGAAATCAACGGCATTCGCTGCCCCCCACACGGCACGTTGCTCTGGTGACGCTAATTCGCTCCGCAAGACGTGGCAAATCCAAATGTGGTCATTGAGGACGCAGACGATAACAAGTGAGTCACATTGAGGTCACAACTGATAATTCTTCGGCATATTGTCCCGATTTTTCCAGATCGTCATGATTCGTTCCGCAGACCAATATGCGCAAAATCGTTGAGCACAGCCTGAGCCAAGCTAAATATTGATCTTGTCGACGGGCTTTGCTATCCCAGATGCTATCTAGGCCAAAGAAGCCGGTTAGGCTATTCACGCCTCTGGCAGAACACAGAGGCCATGATCATTTCCATCGCCGTCCATACAGTTGAGGTAGTTATGTCTATTCCGAGCCCGATCCCTGGCGATAAGTTCACCTTCGGATTGTGGACAGTGGGGTGGCAGGCGCGTGACACGTTTGGCGACGCGACCCGCCCACACCTTGATCCAGTGGAGTCAGTGCATCGGCTGGCCGAGCTTGGCGCGTATGGCGTGACCTTCCACGACGACGACCTCATCCCGTTCGGCGCGGCCGCCGATGAACGCAGCAAGCTCATTGCCAGATTCAGCGCTGCACTCGATGCCACCGGCATGAAGGTGCCGATGATGACCACCAACACTTTCTCGCACCCGGTTTTCAAAGATGGCGCGTTCACCAGCAACGACCGTGACATCCGTCGCTTCGCACTACACAAGGTCATGCGCAACCTCGACCTCGCCGCTGAGCTCGGCGCCCACACCTACGTTCTCTGGGGCGGCCGCGAAGGCTCAGAGATCGAAGCAGCGAAAGACGTACGCCTGTGCCTCGACCGCTACAAGGAAGGCTTGGACTTCCTATGCCGCTATGTCACCGAGCAGGGTTACGGCATTCGCTTCGCCATCGAGCCCAAGCCCAATGAGCCGCGCGGCGACATCTTCTTGCCCACCATCGGACACGCGTTGGCATTCATCAACGAGCTCGAGTACTCCGACATGGTCGGCCTCAATCCCGAGGTTGGGCATGAGCAGATGGCCGGCTTGAATTTCGTTCACGGCATCGCACAAGCCTTGTGGCACAAGAAGTTGTTCCACATCGACCTCAACGGTCAGCGCGGCGCACGATTCGATCAGGATCTTGTGTTCGGCCACGGCGATCTCATCAACGCGTTCTACCTGGTCGACCTACTCGAGTCGGCGGGCTACGACGGGCCACGGCACTTCGACTACAAGCCGAGCCGCACCGAGGACATCGCCGGAGTGTGGGCGTCAGCGGCTGCCAACATGCGCATGTATGTAGTGCTGCGTGAGAAGGCGCGCGCGTTCCGTGGCGACCCTCGGGTTCAGGAAGCCCTGTCGGTATCCGGAGTCGGCCGGATGGCTGAACCCACCGTCGCAGTTGGCGAATCGTTCGCCGAACTCGTCGCCGACGTCGAAATGAACTTCGATGTCGAGGCAGCCAGCAGACGCGGATACTCGTACTCACAACTCGATCAACTCGGTCTCGAGCACCTGCTCGGTACCGCGTGAGTACGCCATGCGGGGCGGGGCGCACCGCCAAGGTCCCGGCCACCACAGCTTCGACCACCACAGCTTCGACCACCACAGCTATGCGCTCTGACTGGTAGCCCGATGACCCACTCCATCACCCGCGCGCCAGACCCAGAGGTGCCCTCGCACGAGCGCGTCACGATGACTTCATCGGCCGGGATTGCCCTCGCAGTCGATCCGCAGGCTGGCATGGTCACTACGTCCTTGCTTTTCGGTGGCGTCGAAGTGCTCGGCAGGCGTGGCGGTTTGCCCAAGTACTTGACTGACCAGACTACTTTTGGCGTTCCACTGCTGGCCCCCTGGGCCAACCGTCTGGCCTCGGCCACGCAGCAGGTCGGAGCGGTCAACTGGTCAGTGCAGCCTGGTAGTCCAGGGGTGCACCCCGACGCATTCGGACAACCGCTGCACGGCCTACTCGGTGGCATCGACGCCTGGCAGATCGAAGACAGCGGCGCCGACAACGACCACGCATGGATCCGCAGCCGACTGCGCTTCGACGAGAGCCTGGATCGATTCCCCGGGTTCCCTTTCGCACACGATCTCGAGGTTGAGGTTGAGCTTCGTGGACATACTGCTCGTTACACCACATCGCTCACTGCCACTGGAAACCGTTCAGTACCAGTGGCTTTCGGCTGGCACCCATACGTGGCATTCCCTGAGATCCCTCGGGAGCAATGGCAGATCGATGTCCCATTCATCCGCCATGCGACAGCGAACGACGCCAGCATTCCCACCGGAGATGTCACCGATCGCCCTATCGAGAGTGGCGATCTAGGTGACCGGATCTACGACGATCTGTTCGTCGATCTTCCCGACAACTTGGTCGCTCGGGTCAGTGCCGGTGACCGCTCGGTCGAGTTTCGCTTTGTTCGCGGGTACCCATTCGGGGTCATGTGGGCGCCGTCCCACTTGGACGTTGTCTGTATCGAACCCATGACCGCACCCACCGATCCGTTCTCAGGCAAGTGGCCGGTTCGGGTCGCGGAGCCAGGCCAGACAGTTGATGCTGTATTTGAGTTAACGGTGTCTCGTATCTAGTAGTGACGCCGTGGGGGTCGCGGCACTCCAGTCGACAAGACGTAGTTCGAGAGAGGCGTGAAGGCAATGGAGACAAGGGATTTCGTCCGGTTGGCCAGATCCGCATCGGTAATTGGGATGGGCTGCTGGCAACTCGGCGCCGACTGGGGTTCAGTCGACGACGCCACTGCGCTTTCGACCTTGCACGCTGCCGCTGATGCTGGTGTCACGTTCTTCGACACTGCCGACGTATACGGCGATGGCCGCAGCGAGCGCCTCGTCGGCCAGTTCATTCGCGAACGCGCCGATACCGACCTGTTCGTCGCGACCAAGACTGGGCGGCGCGCCGCAGCGCAGGAGGACAGCCACTACACCGAAGCCAATCTCCGCTCGTGGATCGCGCGCTCCCTCGACAATCTCGGGGTCGAACGCCTCGACCTAGTGCAGTGGCACTGTCCACCGACAGCGACCATCGAGCGAGACTCGATGTATGACCTCTTCGATCAATTCGTCAGCGAAGGACTCATCGCCGGCTACGGAGTCAGTGTGGAAACCGTGCAGCAAGCTCTCACGGCAATTGCTCACCCGCACATCGCCAGTGTCCAGATCATCGCCAACGCGTTTCGGCTACGTCCATTCGTCGAGGTAATGCCAGTGGCCGCCCAAGCCGGTGTTGCAATCATCGTGCGCCTACCACTCGCCAGCGGCCTACTTGCCGGCACATACACCCGCGACTCCACCTTCTCCCACGACGATCACCGCACCTACAACCGCAACGGCGAGGCGTTCGACAAGGGTGAGACCTTCAGCGGTGTGCCCTTCGATATTGGTGTCGATGCTGCCGCCCAACTCGCAACGTTCGTGACACCAGGTGTGTCAGCGGCGCAGGCGGCCCTTCGATGGGTGATCGACCAGCCAGGAGTCACCACCATCATCCCGGGCGCACGAAATGTGACCCAGGCTCAGGCCAACGCCTCAGTGGCTTTACTACCCGCGACCACCCCCGAGTACTCCAACGCAGTCATCCGAATCTATGACGAAGTGATCCGCGAGCACGTGCACAATCAGTGGTGATTACTCCCTGAGCGAGCACTCCCGGCGGCAGCGCCTTGAACGAAGGCCGCTTGATCTGCCGTGCTCAGAACCGTTGTCTCCCAACGATTCTCGGATGTGATCACTTCCATTTGGCTGCTGCTCCGTGCAAATACGCCCACTCGCAGTGACACACAGCAACCGATGGTGAGAGTGCTTCCCGAATCACACAAGATCAGATAGCGTGCCAATGCACCCGTCGAAATCAGATCCAGGTCAGGCAGTTGCATCAGGACCGCGATTTGCGAGGAGGGGTCGACGTGAACCAGCCATTGGCGGCGCCACCAGTAGAGCTGTTTCTTGCTAATCCAAACTTCCTTGTCTGTTTGGAGCCCCTTGATCACTCCGGCTCTGACAGTTGCCCCGAACATAACCCCGATCAGTCGGCCTCGAACGCGTGCGAATGCGAATACAGCGCGGGGTCTGGCACATGCACCTACCCGAACACAAACCACTAACAGCTCAAACCGTTGCAATCAGGGTCGTTTGGGCCGGTCGACTCACTTGTCGTTTTCAGAGCAGAGCCATCCGATCTCGATATCTAGCAATGTCTGAGTGAAGCCTGCATCAACAAGCCACCTACTCTGCCAGGCGTCGACACGCTTTCATGTAGACCTCGTGACTGTGTCAGCCAAACAGCCTGAATGTCGCGAATCTCCTTCGGGAAATGCGGCGGCGTGGAACCGTGGTCACTGTGATCAGCGCCAGGCGGAGTCACCCGACCCGCTCAGAACAGACGATCCGAGCGCCAGTTGAGTGGTCGCTGGTTCTCACCGCTGTATTCCTGATCTCGTTGACTCAACCTGACTTGACGTTCTTCTCCAGACCGACCGATTACACGATCCTGCACCTCGTGCTGGAGTTCGTGTCGATGGCGGTCTCGTTCATGGTGTTTGCGCTCGCGTGGAACCTTCGACTTAGACAGTCGAACAGCCAAACAATCGTTCTGGGCGTGACCTCGCTCGTCATCGTCCTCCTCGATCTCGCGCACACGCTCTCCTACGCCGGAATGCCCGACTTCATCACGCCAAGCGGACCTGAGAAAGCGATCTACTTCTGGCTTGTCAGCAGGCTCGTGGCGGCCGTCGGATTCCTCGTGGTCGCGCTCACGCCGGTGAGGCACTGGCCCCGGCAGGTCTGGCCGATTGCACTTACACTCGCGCTGGCCTTCGTTGTCCTCGTGTTGTGGACCGGACTAGCGCATTTCGACGTCCTGCCGCGGACGTTCATCGCAGGCAAAGGGTTGACCAGTTTCAAGGTCAGGTCCGAGTACGTCCTTGCCACGATGTATGTGGCGGCAGCGGTGCTCCTGCTGCGACGCGCGCGACGTCTGAAGAGTATCGAGGTCGCCTGGCTTGCCTGTGCATCCTGGACTCTTGCGCTGACTGAACTCTTCTTCACCCTCTATGCCAGCGTGACCGACATGTTCAATCTCTTAGGCCATGTGTTCAAGGTGATCGCGTATCTCATGGTCTACCGAGCTGTGTTCATGGCGGGAGTGCAAGATCCACACCGACGCTTGCAGCGAGAGAAGTCGCGCTTGCGCTCGCTGATCGATTCGGTACCCGATCTGATCTCATTCAAGGACAGGGATGACGTCTATCTAGGAGCCAACAAGGCGTTTGGTGCCTTCACCGGCGTGCCCGAGGAGGATCTGGTGGGGTCCACCGCCGCGGCGTTCATGAACGTCACCACCACGGAGACATCGCAAACCGCCGCCTCGGATACCACTCCTGCCGACTCGGCCGGCTTACGAAACACACGGCGATTCGAGGAATGGCTCACCGGCAAGGAGGGGCAGATCACTGCGTTTGACACCCTCGCCACTCCCTACTTCGGCCCAGACGGCGAACTGCTCGGCACGATCGAAGTGCGCAGAGACGTCACGAGGCAGAAGCACGACGCGGCCCGGATCGAGGACCTCGCGCATATGGACCAGCTCACCGGATTACCAAACCGCATCCTGCTCGCTGA
Source organism: uncultured Actinomycetes bacterium (assembly GCA_903918645.1). Taxonomy (GTDB): domain Bacteria; phylum Actinomycetota; class Actinomycetes; order S36-B12; family CAIYMF01; genus Longivirga. The sequence continues at coordinate 20,734 of CAIXFH010000150.1, forward strand.
GAGCGTGCGTGCGCTGACCTCGAGCTCAGCCGTCAGGGAGGAGGGGCTCGCCCTTCTCTACCTCGATCTGGATGACTTCAAGACAATCAATGACACGATCGGGCATCGCGTGGGCGATCTCGTACTTCAGGAAACCGGTCACCGGCTCCAGGAAGCAATCGGAGCTGGCGACGTCGTTGCGAGATTGGGTGGTGACGAGTTCGCGCTAGCGCTGCCCGGCATGACCGCGCAAGGTGCCTCAGACTTCGCCCTAAACCTGTTGGCACGTCTGGGAAAGCCGATCCTGATCGACCAACATGAACTCATCGTGACTACGTCAATCGGGATCTCCATGTTCCCCGACAACGCCGACGAGTTCGAGGAACTCGCCCGTGATGCTGATGCCGCGATGTCACGCGCAAAGGCCCAAGGGCGCAACACCCTGCGATTCTTCTCCGCAGACATGCAGGAAGAGTCGGTGCTGCGTCTTGCACTTCTCGCAGCTTTGCATCGAGCAGTAGAAAACGATGAGTTGCTCTTGGAGTACCAGCCTCAGGTCTCGCTCGCGGATGGCTCGGTGGTCGGAGTTGAGGCGCTGATCCGCTGGCAGCACCCACAACTCGGGCTGATGCCACCGAGCGCGTTCATCGGCCTCGCCGAAGACAGCGGCCTGATCCATGAGATCGGCGACTGGGTCATTCAGCAGGCGATTGGCGATGCCCAGCGGTGGGACGCCGAGGGAGCCAACCCGGTAGTCGTGGCGGTCAACATCTCAGCCGTGCAATTTCGGCAGCTCGGCCTCCCACAACGCATCGCTCGGATCCTGGAGGCGACGCATTTCCCCCCGGAACGGCTCGAGGTCGAACTCACTGAGTCCGTAGCGATGAGCGCTCCTGACATCGCAGAGGACATGATCGGCAGATTGCACGGACTCGGGGTGCAAGTGTCGTTGGACGACTTCGGTACTGGCTACTCATCCCTCGCCTACCTCACGCGATTCCGGGTCAATCAACTCAAGATCGATCGCACGTTCGTCCACGACCTTGCCACGGATCCCGACGAGATAGCGATCGTCACGGCGATCATTCAAGTGGCCCGGGCCCTCAACTGCGCGACCGTGGCAGAAGGTGTGGAGACGCAAGTCCAGCAGGAGATCCTCACCTCCTTGGGTTGCGATCTTCTGCAGGGGTACCTATTCAGCAGGCCCGTGCCGCCGACAGAGATCCCCGAGCTCCTGCGCAGACATCCGACAGCTCGGTCGTGAGCCAGCGGTACGCAGGAGTGCCGGGCCTGACCGGGCACTCATCTGCGCCATCTCGCTGATGCACTCTGCTGCTCCACTCTGCTCGCACCTGCAGTGCTGCAGCCCTATGGCGCTCTGGCCTTCGGGTTGAGCATGGTGGGTGTTGGCAAGTGTTGGACCCTGGCCGACATTGCCGCGCACGGCTCATTCAATTCGACTCAGCACGCGATGCGGGTCATAACGGGAATAAGAGAAGCCCCGAATCCCTTGTTAGCAGAGGGATCCGAGGCTTCTCGTGAGCTTGAACTAGTCGAGATAGTCGCGGAGCACTTGCGACCGACTAGGGTGACGCAGCTTCGACATCGTCTTCGACTCGATCTGACGAATGCGCTCGCGCGTGACCCCGTAGACCTTCCCGATCTCGTCCAGAGTCTTGGGCTGACCATCAGTGAGGCCGAACCGCATCTTCACCACGCCTGCTTCGCGCTCCGACAACGTGTCGAGCACTGAGTCGAGTTGCTCCTGCAACAGCGTGAACGACACTGCATCTGCCGGAACAATCGCCTCGGAGTCCTCGATGAGGTCACCGAATTCGCTGTCGCCGTCTTCACCTAGTGGGGTATGCAGCGAGATCGGCTCGCGCCCATACTTCTGGACCTCAACGACCTTCTCGGGGGTCATATCCAGTTCCTTGGCCAACTCTTCTGGAGTTGGTTCGCGACCAAGATCCTGCAGCATCTGGCGCTGCACACGAGCGAGCTTGTTGATGACCTCAACCATGTGAACGGGGATGCGAATCGTACGAGCCTGGTCGGCCATTGCGCGGGTGATGGCCTGGCGGATCCACCAGGTGGCGTAGGTCGAGAACTTGTAACCCTTGGTGTAGTCGAACTTTTCGACCGCGCGGATCAGACCGAGGTTGCCCTCTTGGATGAGGTCAAGGAAGAGCATGCCTCGGCCGGTGTAGCGCTTTGCCAGTGATACGACCAGTCGCAGGTTGGCCTCGAGCAGGTGGTTCTTGGCTCGACGTCCGTCTTCCGCGATCCACAGCAGATCGTCGCGGGCTGAAGCACTGAGTTTGCCCGTGCCATTGATCTTCTCCTCGGAGAACAGGCCCGCCTCGATGCGCTTAGCGAGTTCGACCTCCTGCTCTGCGTTGAGCAGAGGCACCTTTCCGATCTGCTTGAGGTAATCCTTGACGGGGTCTGCCGTAGCGCCCGCCACCATGACGGTCTGCACCGGCTCATCGGTCTCATCGACATGTGAGATGACGAAGGCGGCGCCTTCACCTTCTTCGTCCTCGGCGTCAGCTTCCTTAGCGACCTCGCCAACCTCGGCTAAGTCAACTTCGAGGTCGGCCTCAAGCTCGACCTCAAGTACTGCGGCAGCAGCCAAGTCAGGCTCGGCGCCTTCGACCAGGACGGCGATCTCGCCATCAGGCAGTTCGACAATGGCGGCATCGACCAGAGCGAGGTCAACGTCAGCAAGATCGGGCAGGTGTAGCGCGTCATCGTCGATGTCAGCAACCAAGGCGCTCGAATCGACATCATCAGGCAGTGCAGCGGCGGCACTCTTACCTGACGCAGCCTTCCCATCTGTTGCCTTGGCAGGTGATGCCTTGGCAGGTGCAGCCTTCGCGGCAGGTGCAGTCTTCGTGGCGGGGGCGGCCTTGGCCGGTGCAGCCTTCGCCGCGGGTGCAGCCTTCGCCGCGGGTGCAGCCTTCGCCGCGGGTGCAGCCTTAGCCGGTGCGGCCTTTGCGGGCGCCACCTTCGCAGGCGCCACCTTCGCAGGCGCGGCCTTTGCAGGAGCAGCCTTCGCGGCAACCTTTGCCGGTGCCACCTTCGCTGCGCCGGCCTTCGTGACAGGGGCCGCCTTCACGGGTGCTGCTGCTTTGACGGGAGCCGCCTTCACGGGTGCTGCGGCCTTCTTCGCGGGTGCCGCCTTCGCGGGCACGGCCTTCGCGGGCACGGCCTTCGCGGGTGGCGTGCTCTTACTGCTCGACGTGACTGCTGCGGGCTTTGCCCCCTTTGACGGGGTAGCAGTTGGCTTGGCGCTGGACTTTGGCGCGGCCTGGGTCGGCTTCGACGGCACGAAGGGAACCTCTCGACGATCGGTACGACGTCCTATAGATGAGGGCGTGTTTGGTGAGGCGGTGCGCAAGAGGCACCGCGGTGACATTCTCACACGTCCAGCCGTAATCCACGACATCGACCCGAGAAATGTGCCAGCGAAAGTTCACGACCATAGTGCTCACTCGTGCGCGGTCACCGGATCGATGAGGTCGACCTTGGCCTCTTGCCTCATCAAAACCGCTACCGATCCCAGGATCAGGACGACTCCTACTAACTGGACAACACCGACCGATTCGCCCAACAACACGACCCCGAGCACGACCGCAACGGCTGGTTCGATCGTGGCGATCACTGCAACATCGGGTGATGGCAGTCGATGGAGTCCAAACGTCAGCAGCCCGAAGGCCAAGCCGGTACCGATCAAAGCCATGGCGAAAGCCGATATCCAGCCGGTCATATCGTGCGGGCCGCGCGCACCGCTCACAAGGGCGAGGAGCGCGAAGGCAATTGCGGTACCCGAGACGGTCAGCGCCGTAGTGATCAAACTGCCCGCCTTTGAGACCCAGCGGCCAGACAAGACCACATAAGTCGCGAACCCGACCGATGCCACCAGAGCCATCACCACCGACAGCAGATCTGCGCCTCCGCGCACCGCGCCACCCGCGGTCAACGCCGCGCCCACCACAGCGATGACCGAACACACCACGACCGCGCGACTCACCGCAACCCGCAGCACCACGGCCGCGATCACCACAACCCACACTGGATAGAGGTAGAGCAAGACCTCGTCCAGGCCCACTCCGATGCGCTCTAAGGCCAGAAAAAACAGCAAGACCTCGCCGGACAGCACCACGGCGCCAAGAAAAAGCAGCCGAATCACATCGCGACGAGGCGGCAAGGTCTGGAGTCCGCGGGCTATGCGTATGCCCACGACGACCCACAACATCAAAGCGCCAAGTACGAACCGCCAGGCAACCAATGCGAAGGGGTCAATGTCGTGCGCGTACGCCTGCTTGGCTAGCAGCGGAACCGAGGCGAATGACATCGCAGCCGCCGCGACCGCCAGGATTCCAAGTCGTCGAGCAGTCGCCGCATGAGCATGGCTGGTGCTCACGATCACGGGCTCCGCAGAATTACGAGTCACCCAGTAACTATGGCAGCGCGCGCGGCCGCTTTGCTCTCCTGCTTGAATCGGCGCACTGCGGCCAAACTCTGCGCATCGACGACATCTGCCACCGAACGCCGTGAACCCTTGTCGCCGTAGGCACCTGCAGCCTCTCGCCATCCTCGAGGCTCGACACCTAGCTGCTTTCCCAGAAGTGCGACGAGGATGCGTGCCTTCTGATCCCCAAAGCCGGGCAACGCTACGAGTCGGTCATGCAGTGCACGACCTGTCGGCACAGCGCGCCAGATGGCCTCGGTATCGCCCGCGTACTCGGTCACGATGTGCTGAGCCACAGCCTGGATACGAGCAGCCATGGCGGTCGGGAATCGATGCACGGCAGGAGCACGAGAAACAATCGCCGCGAACGCCGATGGTTCGTAGTAAGCGATCGCCACGACGTCGAGTCGGTCTGGGGTGCCCATCCGCTCGGCGACCTTCCATGGCCCGAGAAAGGCTCGCTCCATAGGCATTTGCTGATCGAGCAACATTCCAGTGACCAAGGCAAACGGATCTCTCGCTAACAACCCGTCGCCTCTGTCGTCAAAACACAGGCAGAGCGATCGAACGCGGACGGATTCAGAGGTTGGCACACTTCCACGGTACTGCCGACTTGGCGATACGGCGCACTGACTTTATCGACCATTCGGACAATCGTGCTCAGGGTGCCTTCACCGCGAGAACGGGGCACGAGGCGTCCAGGAGAACAGCTTGAGAGTTGCTACCCATGATCAACTTCCCGACCGGCGTGCGTCGACGCAACCCGATCACGATCAGATCGGCATCAACTTCATCGGCAACCAGAATCAAGTCTTCAGCAGGATCATCACCGCGAACAAGCTGACGGATCTCATGCTCGATGCCAGACGCTTGGAGCTGGGCATGCACCTGGGCTAGGGCCGCATCGAGTTCGATACTCGAGTCACGGTCCAGATGGCTCCCACCCCTATTGGAGTTGACGACGATAAGCCGAGCGCCGCGCTGGTCGGCCTCGACGATCGCCCGCTCGAGCGCCGCCTGCCCCTCTGGCGTGTCGATATAGCCAACAACAATCGGACTTCCGATGGAACCCATCGCTACTCCCTGGCAGAAGACCTTCCTACCCCGAACCTAGCGCGCGAGCCCGAGGCCTTCAGCGCTTTTTTGCAACTAACCCGGAGACAAGACAAGAGCGATGCCAGCCTGCGCCGGTCAACCCACAAGCCCGCTCAACCCACAAGCCCGCTCAACCCACAAGCCCGCTCAACCCACAAGGACGCCGTGAGCTGGTCGCACGACGAGGAGCAGCGCTGAGTCCTGAGTCAATGGCGGGCCCGGCACGGGGAACGGGCCGAGCCCTTCGGCCGTGAATTCAGCCCGCCAGATGGACTGGACCCACACCCTGACCCGACCCGTTCGACGGTAAGCGTGGCTGACCGAGATGTCGGGCCACCGTCCGCCGGGTTTGGCAGTCCAGATCTCGCCGACGTCGCCGAAGAGCCAGTGCCAACGGGGCTGGGCGGTGAGTACGACGTTGAGATTGAGCACGGGCAGGCGAACTCGGTTGAGCCCCGAAGCCCTCTGCCCGCTGCGAAAGACAGCTGGCAAGCCGACAAGTGCGCCATCGGGTGGCTCAACTCCCAACCGAAGCGGCGGTAGGAGCGCGACTTCGCGGTCGTGAACTGCACTGCCGATATCTGCGACCGTGCGCGGTGCTCGCGGACCTTGACACGCAAAGCCGACCAATAACCACGGCCCGCCCGGATGCTGAACCCACACCGCTACCCGAAGCGTGCCTAATCGGCAGCCGACGCGGCTTGCCGGACACCCGCCCGCGTGGATTTGGGCTCGCGTGCAAGACACAGTGATTCGCCATCCGCAGCCCTCGCACCCGGCCGCCGCACGACGCCCAGCGGAGTCAGATCGCCACTGGCTGCTGGGGTAGATCACTCCCCCGGTGCCGACGTAGAGGTCGTTGTCGTTGTCGCCAACCACACCAGTGGAAGCTGATGGCACCGGATTGGCAGCGGCTGCAGCCGGGATGCCGTCGCCGAAGCAAACAACCAGCCCCAGCCCCACCACCAGTGCTGCGACCAGTACCAGCACGGCTGCGCCACCCGCCCACGCTACCGAGTCCCCCGACCACCGATCAGTCCTGCTGCCCATCAGACGCCAACCCCCCGATGCCAACCGTAGGTAGAACTTCCGGCATGTGGCCACGGGGCGACGACCGGACGGGTGAGGGAACTGCCATATCGTGCTGGCTTGGTGGGCTGGCCGGCACCGAAAGATCCGGCGGTGACAAGTGAGGTGGCTGCTCGGTGCCAAGGATCTGCTCGGTGCCAAGGATCTGCTCGGTGCCAAGGATCTGCTCGGTGCCAAGGATCTGCTCGGTTGTGAGGTCATTGACCAATGCTCGCCAGGTGGCAGGCGGCAAGCCCCGATCGAGTACCTCATCGACCAGCAACGCCAGCGAGCAATCGGGGTCGAGGGTGAGCGAACGAGTTACGGCAATTCGTCCGGCAGCGCCATCACCGGATACCCAAGCGCAGATGGCCAGAACAGCGGCCAACTGCGCGCCGACGTAACCGGGCACACACCGCACCGCCTCGCTCAGCACTTCGCGCGCCGCGGAGAGCAGTCCGCGGTCTGAGTCGATCGTGATCTCGCGCAACAGCAGATCGCGGGCACGAATCGTGGAGCAGAGCTCCTCGGCTGTGATGACCAGACGAACAAGCCCTGCGCGGCGATGCGGCTCAGCGGCCAATGCGCGCAAGTCCTCGACGAAGCCCTGAACCCGGCGGACCTCCCCAGCGGGCAGGCGCAGGATCACAGCGTCGCGCTCGGCGCTGATCTGCTGACACAGCGGATCAGTCAGCTCACGAGCTTCGAGTTGCTGTTCGAGATGAGTCCGCGATGGAAGGGGGGCCACTCCATCGGCGACGAACGAGGCAGTCAACCGACTCACGATCTCGGGGTTCGGGGTTCGGCCCCCGGTAGGACAGCAAACAAGATCGCTGCATCCATAGGAACGTAGCCGCTGCCCCACGACACACAGGGTGTCGAGTACCGCAATGTCGTGGTCGCAGAGAACATCAGTAAGCGCGTCGACGCATTGCCGGCGAGGCAATTCGATGTGGTGGTCGGTGAAGGGGTCTTCTGAATCGGGCGGATAGACAAGCACTACGGCGGCGGTGCACTCAGACCCCTCAAGGACTGCGGCGACCTGATGCCACTCAGCAGGAGTTGACGGCTGGTGCGGATCGGCTGGGAGATCCACACGAAGAGTGAGGCCGACGCGCTGGGAGTCGGCGAGTAGGCCCACCACTACTAGTGATGCATGTGGGTAGAAGCCAACGAGATAAGGAACGGCCACCGACAAATGGTCGGGGCCGCGGACGAGGAGTGGCGAGGAGAACGCAGAGGCAGGAGTCATGCGGCTCAGATTCGAGTGCGCCTACGACGATGCCACTGCTAGAGGCGCAGGCCTGGGGACAACGCGAGTGGGAACTGACCCCTGGGGATGGTGCCCGCTAGCGCGATGCCGCTATTCGTATGTGGCAGAGGCGATTGCCTCGATGGTCTCGTCGATGCTGAACGACTCTGAGCCGGGAATCTTCGGGACGAAGCCGACGAGGACGCCGTCCATCATCACCTGCGCCTCAAGTCCGGCTGCACCGTCCACATCCCAGAGTGCCTCGCGTCCGCCGACGAGGACGATGCGGACGCCGTGCGAGCCCACACCACCGCTGTAGACATGGGCGAAGATTCGCCGCTGCTGGAGAGCTGCCACCACTTGTTCCGCTGCTTGCTGTTGCATGCCTCAAGTATGGACTCACTGGGAGCCGGAACCTAGAACTAGTTCATGCCAAGCACGGCACGTCGTGCCTGCAGGACGTGCGTCTTGAGGTGATCAACGCTGATCTCGACCCAGCGAGCAACATCAACCTCTCCGAAGACCGGATGAATCGCCGTGCGAGCCCACTGTTCCGGAGCTAGCAACGCGAGTAGACGGGCATTCACGTGTCGAAGCGACAAGATGAGCGTGAGCGCATCAGCGGCAGGACGGACGTTGTAGCCCAGGGAGTCTGCATACGCTTCTTGATCCCACGCAGCCCACGACGGTGACTCGCTCGCGAGCATCTCGCGTAGCCGCAGCGACTGACGCAACTCAGCGTCCGCGAGGTGATGCAGGATTTCGCCGACCGACCACGAATCCGGGTCGGGGCGTCGGTCGAGGAGTTCGCCGTCGCCTGCATGAGCATCGGCGAAGATGCTGGCCAACTCCTCGAGGTGATCGGTGTAAGAGGCCAACGCCTCGATCCGTCGATCATCGGCAAAAACGGTTACCTGAAAGTCATCTGACATGTGTGCAGGCTAGTCGGCTAGCCGACGCGACAAGACTGATCGGGGCTGCAGTAGCACGAAGCGCCGTTAGCCCCGTAGCGTCGACCCCATGGTTGAGCCGGTCTACTCCCCCGTCGTCGCCCTAGCTAAGGGCGGATTCGCAGCGCTCGGACTCTCGATCGATATCCAGGGTGCCCACAATGTGCCGGAGTCCGGTGGCGCGATTATCGCGAGCAATCACATCGGCTACCTCGACTTCATCTTCGCGGGTCTGGGGGCTCGACCGTCGAAGCGGTTCGTCCGGTTCATGGCCAAGGAATCGATCTGGCACTCACCGGTCGCCGGCCCACTCATGCGCGGTATGAAGCACATCCCCGTCGATCGCGACGCAGGTGCCGAGTCATTCCGGGTCGCCCTCAATGCGCTACGCGCGGGCGAGATCGTCGGAATCTTCCCCGAGGCGACCATCTCGCGATCTTTCGAAATCAAGGACTTCAAGGTGGGCGCGGTTCGTCTCGCGCAGCAGGCCGGCGTGCCGGTGATCCCCTGCGTCCTGTGGGGTACTCAGCGCATCATGACCAAGGGCCGTCCGCGTGATATCTCCCGAGGCAAGGCCATCTCGATCACTATGGGAGCCCCGATCAGCGTCGGTCGCGGCGACGACGCTGAAGTGATCGGAAACCAGCTCCACGCGACCATGGCGGGCATGCTCGAAGACACGATCGCTCGGTACCCGCAGCATCCCGCCGGGCCTGACGACTCGTGGTGGATGCCGCAGCGGCTTGGCGGTACGGCCCCCACCCTCGCGGAGGCAACCCGGATGGATCGACGGGAAGCGATCGACCGCGCTCGACAGTCGCCCTCACCTTGATCCATGAAATCTGTTGTTAGCCAAGGGTTTTTGATCTAGCCAGAAACGCTTGAAACTTCACCTGAATCCGGAATCGACCCCCCGTGTTAGGTGACACTAAGCCGTGCTTCACGATAACCAC
>CAIXFH010000151.1 GCA_903918645.1 uncultured Actinomycetes bacterium
GAAGCCGAAGCGGACGCAGCCCAAGCTGGCCCCTGCGCTCAGTCCTGACGATCAGCTTTGCTTTGGGGTCAGACCCCAAAGCAAAGTTGATTTCCTAGAGCGCCTCGGCGTACTCCTCGAGCTCCCACGCCGTGAGGCGGTTCTGCTGCGCCTCCCAACGACCAAGCTCGTAGCGCTTGATTGCCAGGAACGTCTCGATCAGGGCCGGACCAACCAACTTGACGAGTCGCGTATCGGCCTCGAGCGCGTCAAGCGCAGCACCCAGCGAGGTTGGCAATTGCGCACCCATCGCCGCTGCGGGGCCTTCGTAGAAATTGCCCACCACCGGCTTCGGCGACTTCAGCTTGCGCTCAATCCCGTCGAGACCAGCGGCGAGGATTGCCGTTGCGATCAGATAGGGATTCGCCGCGCCGTCGCCCGAACGCACCTCGGCGCGTGCAGCGGGACCGCGCTCTTCGCAGATGCGCAACATTGCCATCCGGTTGTCATGGCCCCAGTTCGCGAACTTGGGCGATAGACCACCGTTGATGATGCGCTTGTAGGAGTTGACGGTCGGATTGAGCAACCCCGCCATCGCCGGGGCATGCTCGATCACGCCAGCGATGAACTGGTGAGCAATGACGGACAAACCGTCTTGCGCGCGCGGAGCGTCAAAGACGTTCTTGCCGGCCTTGTCGACCAACGAGGCGTGCAGGTGATACCCAGAGCACTCGTCTTCGTCGACGGGCATGCCCATAAACGTCGCGACGATGCCGTCCATATCTGCGATCTGCTTGACCAGGGCCTTGAAGAGGAAGGCGCGATCGGTGGCCTCGACTGCCTCGCCGTGTGTGAGGTTGATCTCGTTTTGCGAGTGGCCGTACTCCTGCGCCATCGAGATCGGCTCCAGCTGGAACGCCTCGCAGGCGTCGAACATCGCACGAACAATCCCGGTCGGGTCTGCCAGTGGCCCAACCGTGTAGACGCTCGAATCCCGCATCGTCATCGGGCGCAGACCGCCGATGGCCTCGGCATCACGTTCCAGCAGATAGAACTCAAGCTCGTGAGCGACAACGGGTGTCAGCCCGAGTTTCGAGTACCGGGCGCAGATGCGCTTGAGCGCACCACGCGAGTCAAGCCCCGATGGGCGGTGGCTCGGAACGGACGAGAGGTCGCAGAGAACGACAGCCACCTCAGGGTCCAATGGATTGATGCGGGCGGTCTTCAGATCGGGCATGGCCAGGAGATCCCGGAACCCCTCGGCCTCACCACTAACGATGTTGTGGCTGTTGTCGATGGTCATGACGGCCTCGACGAACGGCTTGCCGTGCGAGATCGCGTGCTCAGCGCGCTCAAGGAGGACGTCCTTGCCGCGCTGCTTGCCATGGAGATCGGCGTAGACGAGACGCAGGATGCGTACGCCCGCGGCTTCGAGTTCCTGAACTGTGGCCATGCGGGTCCTCCCCCCAACTGTCGCCACCTCACGCGGCGAATGGCTGACATAATACCCATCTAGAGATCAACCCGACCGAGAGGAGCCAGGATGCTGGCTGTGCGCTTTGCGACGACAAATGGCGATGTTCGACTGGGGCGCCTCGACGGCGACCAAATCACGGATGCCGGTGCAGCACCGGCGATCGGTTTCGATTCGACTCCCGAAGCATGGGCAGTGATTGCCGCAGCCACTGGCTCGACGTACAGCGTGGACAGCGTGCAGCTTCTGCACCCCGTCCACCCCAGCAAGGTCATCGCGATTGGACTCAACTATCGCGACCACGCCGAGGAGTCCGAACTCGACATTCCGGACGTGCCTGTCGTCTTTTCGAAATTCGCGACGTCGCTGATCGGAGCGGGACAGACGATTGTGGTCCCGCGTGAAGAGACCCGTCCCGATTACGAGGGCGAGCTGGCCATCGTCATCGGCAAGCGCACGTTCCGTGCCACCCTCGATAACGCGCTTGACGCTGTCGGTGGTTACACCGCCATCAACGACGTCTCTGGTCGTCGCGCCCAGCTCGAGACTCCGCTCCGCCAGTTTGTCTACGGCAAGAGCTTCGACACGTTTGGTCCGCTCGGACCGGCAGTTGCCAGCATGGAGGGCGTTGACCTCGGCAACATTGATGTCTCGACGACGATCGCAGGCGAGGTGCTTCAAAGCAGCAACTCCCGCAACCTGATCTTCTCGGTCGCGCAGATCATCGAGTATCTGAGCCGCGGCATTACGCTCGAGCCCGGCGATGTGATTGCCACCGGCACCCCTGGTGGTGTTGGTGATGGTCGTAATCCCAAGCGATACCTGCTCGACGGCGAGACGGTCGAGGTGACCGTCTCTGGTGTCGGCACGCTCTCGAACCCCGTTCGACACGAGCAGTAGACGATGCGACCCGCGGCGCTGATCACCGGTGGTGGTTCCGGGATCGGCGCTGCGACCGCGCGTCTACTCGCGGAGGAAGGCTGGCTGGTTGGCCTCATCGGTCGCCGTGCCGAGCCACTCACCCAGGTGGCCTTCGAGACCGGTGGTATTGCCTTGCCCGGCGATGCTGCCGATCCCGAGCATCTGGCGACCGCCGTCGCTCATCTGACCGCGGCCGGCGGCACCCTGCGTGGACTCGTGTGTTGTGCCGGCTCGGGAAAGTCCGGAACTGCGCTGACCCAGACCCTCGAAGGCTGGGACGGCGTGTTGCGTACCAACCTGACGGCACCCTTTCTTGCGGCACAGGCGTGCCTTCCCGAACTGACGACGAACGGCGGTTCGATTGTGATCGTGTCGAGTCTCGCTGGACTGCGTGCGGGACCGGCTTCGATCGCGTATTCGTCGGCTAAGGCGGGCGCGATCCAACTGACGCGCTGTCTCGCTGTCGATCACGGGCCCCATGGCGTGCGCTCCAACGTTGTCTGTCCCGGTTGGGTGAGAACCCCCATGGCAGACGATGCGCTCGGTGAACTTGCTGCAGAACACGGCGGTCTCGATGGCGCCTATGCAGCCGCAACAAACCTTGCCCCGGATCGCCGACCAGCAAGCGCCGACGAGGTGGCCGAAACCATTGCGTGGCTGCTCTCGAAGAAGGCAAGTGGTATTAACGGTGCCACCATCACTGTCGATGGCGGCGCGCACGTCGTTGACGCCGAGAGCGTCGCCTTCTTGCCGCCGACGCCCTAGGCGCGACGACGGAGGCTGAGCACGGCACCGACCAGGGCGAGAGCCAGCCCGATCGCAATTAGCGCACCACTGACCGCCGACCAGCCCGTAAAGACCTGCTCAACAACGGTCGGTGCGAGTGATGAGGCCGAACCGCCTTGCGAGCCGCGGTTGATAAACAGACCCGAAGCCGTGGTCGCAATTGGACGCAGGAGGAAGGCCGCAGCAGCGAGCGCAATCCCGAGCACGAGCAACACAAAACCACGCCGCTTGGACAGCAGCACCGCAAGCAGCCCAGCCACGAGCGCAACCACAGCAAGTCCAGCCGGCAACATTCGATGCCGATCGAGCTCGCGTAACGTGTACTGCATCTGTGGCGAGACGGAGACCCATGGCACGGTCACGAGCACGTCGCCCGAC
>CAIXFH010000152.1 GCA_903918645.1 uncultured Actinomycetes bacterium
GTCACCTCGGCCGAGCCCTTAACCAGGAACGGTAAATCCTGTGATTCCTCGTCGATGGTGACGCGCACCACGTAGAGGCCGGATGCCACCTGATCGGGCACGCGGATTCGTGCACCGACGTCCCAACCACAGTCTTCAACGTCGTCGCGATGCAGGTGGATCGAGCCACTGGTGCACAGCGGACGCCCGGCGTTATCCAGTGGCAATGGCTGGTCAGCACTCCAGGCAGGTGCGTTCACTAATTCCAAGGGCTCTCCTCCGCCTACCGCGGGGACGTTGTCGGGGTCGGCGCGGTCTCCGAAGTGCCATTCTTGATCCGCCGCTAAGCCAAAGCCGTTCATGACGTTCATCAAATCGATGATGTCCAACGATGCGAAGTGCACGCGAACGCCTGCGATGCGACCGTCGAAGTCTCCTCGCTCACCGTTGTCAGATCCGAGCAGCAATTGGCTGGAGGCGGGCGAAGCATGAACATCGGAAATGACCCTGGTGTACGGTCCGCCGCTTCGCCCCCAGGGGGCCATGAAGAGTGTTGTTTGTCCGTCGGCTGCTGCTGAGATCCCGACGAAATGCCACATACGCTCGTGGACCGGTGACTCCAAGGTCCATGAGCCTTGTGGCGAGACGACCTCGATGCCAAAGCGTGAGAGCCGCACTAGCCAGCGTCCGTCGACCCCGTCCCAAGACGCCACAGTGATTGTCTGTGAAAGGTCGGTAGGTAAGACCCACAACGACAAGGTGAAGTCCGATCCTGCGCGCAGACCTTGCCCGGCCGACAAGTACGAACCCTGCTTCAAGGGGGCTTCTTCACTTGCCAGCGTTGTCGCGCCCCAGGCGCACGGCGGCATGATGACGCCTGGCCCGACTAGGTGCGGATCACTGTGAATGAGTTCCAAGATCTCGGTCGTCCCGGTGACAGCGCCCAGGAAATGAACTACAACTTCCTCTCCTGGCCAGACAGCAAGTTGGTCGAGGTAGGCGCGGATCATGGGGCTCCCTATCGTTCTGTCTGGCTAGCTGTTCGGGTCGGATGATTGGAACTGTCGGGCCACCTAGGTCTGATGAATCTCATCGTGCGTTGTTGCCGGTTGCGTCAGATCTGCGAGAGCGTGCAAGCCGAATGCTTGAGGAGATCTCGTGCGTATCGAGCAATGACCGGCCAGCTGCCGGCACAACGTCGCGCTTAGTTCGAAGCCTGTTCTAGCATTGCAAAGATGCTGGCACAAGCGCTTGTCTGAACTATCTGTTGGCTTCGTCAGTGCCCGTGAGATCGACTCCTTGATACAGCGGATAAAGCAGGTTGGGTGACGGGGCGAATCCCACAACCTCCGTGCGCCATAGCCACACATCGTTGGGGGTAAGCAGCGGAATGTAGGGCAGCGTGTCGACGAACGTGCTTTGAACTAGTACTGCAGCCCGATGTAGGTCGTCATCGTTCTCGGCTCGGATCCATTGGTCAAAAGCCCGGTCGAGTTCTGGGGCAGATGCGTTGGACCAGTTGGGGAATGGCGCGGTGTCGGTGGTTGTGAAGCCCTTGAGCGCATCCACTGCATCTGGCCATAGCCACTTGGAGATAGAACTTGCCGGCGCAGTCCGGCAGGCTTGATAGAAGTCCGCAAAGGGCTCGGCTGGCTTGAGGAGTAACTCGATCCCGGCCGTCCGCAGTTGCGCGGCGACTAAAGCCGTGACGGGCTCGAAGAATGGATCGCGCTGCGTGACGCAGTCGAACGACATTCTGGTGCCATTCTTCTCTCGGATTCCGTTTGGGCCACGACGCCAACCGAGCTCGTCGAGAACTCGCTCGGCGTCCGTGCGATCGCGGCTGCCACGATGGTCGGAAGCAGCGTCGTAGAACTCCGATCCAGGAGGCAGGGGTCCCCATGTGGGCAGGCCATGCCCTGCAAGTCCAAGTCGCACTAGGGCTTCACGGTCGATCGCCGCTGACACAGCCCGACGAAGTCGGATGTCATGGAAGTCCAAGTCGGTGCGCTCCCAGTTCAGCGACAAGTACATGCTTGAGGACTGGGGCGCCTCATAGACGTGCAGCCCAGGGTCTTGCGTGAGCTCTGCGACCGCCGAATAGGGCGGGTTGTGGAGGACATGCACGTCGCCCGCTAGCAATGCGTCGAGCCTGCTCTGAGGGTCGAGCAGAGAGATCCACTCGATGCGATCCAGTGAACTAGCTTCGCGGCGTAGACCGGGAACCTGGATTGGCTCGTAGTCGGGCACGCGCGCCGTGACGATGCGGTCGTGATCGAGCGAGACCAGACGGTATGGCCCGGTGCCGTCGGCCACCGTGGCACCGAACGCTTCTGGGTCTTGCTCAAAAAGTGAATTGTTGAAAATGGCGGTGTGAGTGCCCCAGAGCAGCGATGGGAAGCGAGGATATGGGTGATGAAGTGTGAACTTGATGGTGCGGTCATCAACCGCTACAACCGTGTCGACTGGATCCCAATACCAGAGTTGACGATGCGATCCCGTGTGCCAGCGCAGCGCCTCAAGGCTTTCGATGACAGCGCGGGAATCGCAAACTTGGCCCGAGTGAAAACGAGCCCCGTGTCTTAGCTCGAGCGTCCACTCGAGTTGAGAGTGGGAGATATGAGCCACCCGCGCCAAGGAAGCATGGGCTGCGCGATCAGGGCCTTTGGTGAGCAGGCTCTCGTAGACCGCTATTGACGGTGGGTCGATATGTGCACCCATTGGGTCGAGTCGGGAAAACGGGTAGTCGAAGGCCTCGCGAAGCACTCTCATAGTGCGCCCTCCCAGTGCGGCCGGAATCCCAGTGTTGCCAGCGCTAACGGGCCCCGGGCAACAACACCCGGATGAGTCGGCGCATGCATGGTGGAGAGGTGTAATCGTGCGGCTAGTAGTCCTGTGGAGAATC
Source organism: uncultured Actinomycetes bacterium (assembly GCA_903918645.1). Lineage (GTDB taxonomy): Bacteria > Actinomycetota > Actinomycetes > S36-B12 > CAIYMF01 > Longivirga. The sequence continues at coordinate 2,885 of CAIXFH010000152.1, forward strand.
CGAGACGACGACGCGCGCGGCACCGCTGGTGTCGGCGAAGGTGGCTGTATCGGCGCGCAGGATGAGTGCTTGTTCCGAAGCCAGGCTTTCCTCGAGTTCGGCAACCGAGCGGAACTCAAGGAGTCCGACCCCGTCGTACTCCGAGGAAACGTTGCTCACCTCAACTGCTGGCATGAACTTCACCTGCTGCACATACGGCAGGGCCAGCGCGAGTTGCTGGTGCCGCCCCAGCCAGGAATTGAGGAAGTCCTCTCGAGTGGTTCCTGGCTTTCGACGAAGAGTCGCGACGTAGGTGATCACTGCACTGCACCCGCGACTGATCGGCGCATCAGGCTGACTCCAAGCTCTAGCCTCAGGCCAAGATGTCTTCCCTTGAGCCCATTACCCGAGCGGATGGAGCAACGCGAACTAAGCCATGGCAGTAAACCGGTTAGGGCTTTGCTGCCGGCTCGGGAGGCTTCGATCGATGCACTTGTCATAACTTCTACCCCTGTTCGCTGATCAGAGCAGGCTTGGGGGAAGGCCAATCCGATTGAACTGGTCTGCGGCCTTCTGGATGTGTCGTCGACCGTTCTCCAACGAGAAGTTCAGGTGACCAGGCATCAGAGCCTGGAACTCATACTCCAACAGTCGGTTCATTGACTTGGCGTACTCCTGCACGCTTGAGTCGGCAACGTTCTGAAGGATGATCTTCCCACCCCAGAAGACGTGGTCGCCGCTGAACAGGTAGCTGGAGTCTTCACCAGTGACAAGGAAGTTCATGTGGCCATTGCAATGCCCGTCGGTCTCAATCGCTGTCAGTTCGAAGTCGCCGGAGACCACAGTCTGATTGTGGGTGAGGTCGACATCAATCTCGGTTGGTTCCCATGAGAACTCGCTTGGGTAGAAGCCGAATGACTTGGCCCAGGTGAGGCCGATGACGTCTTCGTCTCCGGTCCGTACGGCCGATGCAGCCCTCTCACTGATGCAGATCTGCAGTTGGTCATCTAGTGACTTACGCATGTAGGACAAAGCCCCGGCGTGATCTGCGTGGTAGTGGGTAACGAAAAGCTTGGTCACTCGGTCGAGGTCGAGTCCGTCGTTGCGCATGTTCTGCAGGACGCGATCGCCGCCGTCGAAGCCGGAGTCAACCATCCACAACTCTTCGCCCGTATCGATGACGTAGACGTTGCTGTCCAAGGTGTTTGAAAGGTTGTATCCGTAGTCGCCGCCACCGACGATGTACAAGTTGTTATTGATCTTCACCGTGCCATCAACTCCTCGGGAATCGAGTACGAGTGTGCGCGAAGCCCACCGTCCACGATGATGTTCTGTCCTGTTATGTAGCCGGCATCTTCTGATGCCAGGAATGCGTAGGTTGCAGCGATCTCCTCGGGCTTGCCTAGCCGGTTCATTGGTACAAGGGGCCAGCGTTCTCTCGCCGCGGCCATCGCTTCGTCAGACCCGAGGACGTCGCGAGATTGTGGGGTATCGAGCGGGCCTGGGCTCACGGCGTTGACCCGGATTCCATAGTCAACGAGCTCGATCGCCATGGTCTGTACCAAGTTCACCATTCCCGCCTTGGCGGCCCCATAGTGCGCGTACTCCTTGGACGCACCCAACGCTGATACCGACGCGGTGTAGAGGATCGATCCGCGAGTTGAGTTCGCCACCATTGCGCGGGCTGCATCTTGACCGATCACGAAACTCGCTCTGAGCATGACCGCCAGCGTGCGGTCCCATTCGGACCGCTCCAACTCAAGGAACGGCGCGGACGAGTGCGCAGGCGCATTGCTCACCAGGATGTCAAGCGCGCCACCGATCTCCACTGCGAGTGCGACTGCTGCCGCGCAGTCCTCATCCCGCGAGACGTCACCGGCAAAGCCAATGACGTTGGCGCCAGTGGCGCTGTGGACCTCAGCCGCCACGATGGGCAGCGCGTCGGCATTGCGGTCCATCAGGATCACAGTGGTGGCGCCCTCTTGGCCGAACCGGTGTGCGGTGGCGCGACCTACGCCGCTGGCCCCGCCGGTGATGAGGGCGGTCTTACCGACCAAGCGTCTACATGTCATGGCAATTAATCCTTTAGCAACTCGGTGATGGCGGATGTGACTCGTGCGACTGTCGGAAGGACTGCTTGGGCGAGGGCGGGCGACGATGGAACAGGTGTACCCAGTAGGCCGATGCGGCGGCTCGCCCGCAGCCTGCTACCTAGTTCCTCAGCAACGGTGCTGACGACTTCGGCGCCGAATCCAGCATTGGTGTTTGCTTCGTGAACGACGAGCAACCGGCCCGTTCGAGAGACAGACTCGAGCACTCTCGATGAGTCCCAGGGTGAAATCCAGCGAAGGTCGATCACCTCGATTGATGCCCCCGCCCCCGCGCCTGAGGCGACAGACTCCTCGACTAGGGCTCGCGCGGTTCCCCATGTCACCACGGTCAAGTCGTCGCCGGTTTGAATCGTGCGGGCGATCCCGATTCCGCTGTCGTCTTGACCAACCGCGACTTGCCCCTTGGTCGGGTAGAGCTTGCGCGATTCGAAGACCATCACCGGGTCATCAAGAGCGATCGAAGCTTTCAGGATTGAGTAAACGTCGGCGGGTGTCGACGGGACAGCTACCCGTAGCCCTGGGATGTGCGCGAACAGAGCCTCGACGCTTTGGCTGTGCTGGGCGCAGGCACCGGGGGTGTGTCCTTGCTGTGTGCGGATTACCAAGGGCGCCTTGAGCATTCCGCGCGACACGTAACTGGAGTTTGCGATTTGGTTGACGATCTGGTCCATGGCGACGAAGAGGAAGTCCGCGTACATGATTTCGACGACTGGTCGCATGCCTCCCATCGCCGAACCAAGGGCGGCGCCCAGCATCGCCGATTCCGATATCGGCGTGTCGAATACCCGATCGCCGAACTTCGCGAGGAGCCCCTTGGTCGCACCGAAGGGCCCATGTGGGATTGCGACGTCCTCTCCGAAGACGATCATTTCGGGGTGGGTCTGTAGGGACTCATCGAGTGCCAGATTCACGGCCCGGATGTAGGACAGCTCGGGGTAGTCAGCTACTGAAGACATAGTCAAACGCTCCTTCGGGACTCGGAGCCGGGATCTGAGTTGCAGCAGCGAATTCGTGGGCAATGTAGCTAACGACGCTCGCTCGGATTTGCGTAACCTCGTCCTGCGTTAGTTGTTCTTCCGCGCGAGCTAGTGGACATGATTCATGTTTCTCTTGGAGCTCACCCGCTGGCCGGTAGGCCTGAACGTCACCCGAGTAGTGACCGGCTAGGCGGTGGGTATGTGCCTCAACGAGAACAGTCGTGCTCTGGGCGAGTGCGATCTCTCGCGCCTTTGCCACAGTGCTTGCGACTGCAATGGGGTCATTCCCATCGGTCTCGAATCCTGGAATGTCGTAGGCAGCGGCGCGTGCGATTGCCGGCACAGCTGTGAGTGCATGAGACGGCGTCATTTCGGCATACCCGTTGTTCTCGACCATCAAGATCATGGGGATTTCGAGCACGGACCCCATGTTGAGTGATTCGTGTACGTTGCCCTGGTTCATGGCCCCATCGCCTATGGATACCAACGGGACTCGGCCGTCGCCTGCCCGCTGGCAAGCAATGGCAAGGCCTAGCGCCACCGGCACTCCGGCGCCGACGATTGAATTCTCGCCATAGAAGTGATTCAACGGTGCCGACAGGTACGCCGATCCTGCGCGTCCGCCATTGAGCGCCGAGTCGCGGCCCATAACCTCTGCCATGAGATCGACTGGGCTTACGCCACGGGCCAGCGCCCAGCCATGGCCGCGGTATGTAGCGATGAGCGGATCGTCCTTACGGAGCACCGAACACGCCCCTACTGGTATCGCCTCTTGCCCGATGCAAAGGTGGGTGGACCCGCTCACTAGGCCACTGGTCATTGCCACCATCAACTGCTCTTCCACGAGTCGGATGATGAGCATTTCTCGGTAGTGATCGGCAAGTGAGAGTTGCATTAGTTGGGTCCTCCATTCTTGTGTCGGTAGCGGGCGCAGCTCGGTGGCTTGGAGCTTGTGCAGTGAGCTGTGCTCCTCATGAATCTGCAAGGGTGGCAACGTCGGTATCGCGGGGGACACGACTGAGGTTTCGGTAGGCCAACTGTTCTGCGATGAACGCTGCAGAGGAGTGCTTCATGTGTTCGGTCCACTGCGGCGTGGCAGCGCTGGCATCTGCCTCGTAATGAACGTATACCCGCATTGACCAGGCCCGAACCCACAGCCGAAGGTTTTCCATACTCTCCTGGACCGCCTCATTGGTGGGATCACCCATAGCGATCTGTGGGATCGACCGCCACGACTCGGCGAGGTCGAGCTGGGGGACAGTGAGAGCAGGCTCGATGAGGGCTAAGGCGTGCACCGCAGGTGCGGGCAGTTCGAACAAGACAGTGGCCGCGGCACCCACGGCTAGGACGCCGACGCTGCTGGCACGCTGCGAGCAGAGGTCGAGGGCCATGCTCACAGCCGTCATCGCATGCTCATCCCAGCTGCCACCGCTGAGGCCGTGCTCGGGTAAGTCGACCAAGCAGGTATCGATGAGCAGGCGGTGGAAGGCATGGGTGAAGGCTCGGACTGAATCCAAGTCGGCACCGCGGTCGTGAAGGAGGAGCACGACAGCGCGGGAGTCGGTGATCTCGGTGTACTCGCCAAAAATTGAGATGTCGGGCTCGACCTCGAACTCAACTGAGAAAGTGGCTGTCATGACGGCCCGCTCGGCGGGAGCATGGGGATCGAGGCCACAAGTGTCTTGGTGTACTCGTGGGTGGGCGAGGTGAGGATTCGGTCCGGATCGCCTTCCTCGACGATCTGGCCCTTCGACATGACGACTACTCGGTCACAAAATTGCCTGACCACGCCGAGATCGTGACTGATCAGAATGCAGGTGAGCCCGAGTTGAGTGCGTAGGTCGGCGAGCAGGTTGAGTACCTGCCCCCGCATGGAAACATCGAGGGCGCTTACTGGCTCGTCGGCAATGAGCACTCGGGGGTTCATCGCAAGCGCTCGCGCGATCGCCACTCGCTGTCGTTGCCCACCGGAGAGCTGGTGTGGGTGAAGCGCGGCGTATCGAGTGGGGAGTCCGACTAGCTCGAGCAGGCGCTCGGCCTCGGCCGCGCGGGACGCGCGCGGAGTCTGCGATCGGATGCCCTCGAGGAGTACCCGCTCAATCGTCATACGCGGATTCATCGACGAGTAGGGATCCTGGAAGACAACTTGGACGATGCCGGGCAGTGTCTTACGTTCCGCCTTTGAACTGTTCCAGACGTCGATCCCGGAGATCAGCGCGCTACCTGATGTGGGTGTTACTAGCCCTAACAACATTCGCGACACCGTGGTCTTGCCGCTTCCGCTTTCACCGACGATGCCAAAGGACTCACCCTCGGCTACTTGGAACGTGACATGGTCGACAGCGTTGCGAGCGCCGGACCCAGAACGGGAGCGGAAGTCTTTGGTGAGGTCGCGTACCTCAACGAGTGGGCTCACGATGTGGCCCCCCCACCGCGCGGGTGGTGACACCTAACGCCGCTCTGCTGTGATCCAGTGACCTCTGGGTGTTGCAGGCATGCGGAGTCCGCGAACGAACAGCGATTGGCGAAGCGACAGCCGGTGGCCCACTCGGTGGGCTCGGGTACCGATCCGTCGATGAAGCCAAACGGCTCACCGCGGTGGCGGTGGGTGGCGCAGTCGAGCAGGCCGCGGGTGTAGTGGTGTTTGGGCGCGGCGAAGATCTGTTGTGTGTCACCGGTTTCGACGATTTCGCCCGCATACATGACTGCCACCCGGTCAGCGAGTTGGGCGACAACAGCGAGGTCGTGTGAGATCCACAGGACACTCATGTGCAGCTCATCGCGGAGCCGATGTACGAGCTGCAGAATGCTGGCCTGAGTGGTGACATCCAAGGCGGTGGTCGGCTCGTCTGCGATCAGTACATGCGGATCCAACAGCAGGGCAGTAGCTATGGTCACCCGCTGACGAAGGCCGCCTGATAATTCGTGTGGGAAGGAGTCAAAGCGCTTAGCTGGCTCGGGGACCCCGACATGTCCCAGGAAGTCGATCGCGCGTTTGCGGGCCACGTCCTTTGATACTTGCTCGTGCGCAGTCAGTGCCTCCACCATCTGTCGCCCGATTCGAAAGCACGGGTCCAGACTGGTCATCGGGTCCTGGAAGATCATCCCGATTTTTGGTCCGCGTAAGGATCGAAGTTCCTGTTCCGAGGCGGCGGTGACCGTCTTGCCATCAAGGGTTATCGAACCTTTGGTTACCCGAACGCCGTGGGGGAGTAGCCCGAGGCAGGCCAGGGCTGTGAGGCTCTTCCCTGAGCCCGATTCCCCAACCAATCCAACGATCTCGCCTGAGCCGACAGAGACGGTGACGTCGGTTACGAGTGGGCGGGTGTCTCCGACGTGAACGGTCGAGATCTCAAGACCTTCGATGACCAGAGTGGTACTTACCGATCCGGCTGGAGGCACCACGCCGGTGCTCACCGCTGTCATTGGAGCCGCCTTGAGCGAGGGTCAAAGCGGTCGCGGACGTTATCGGCCAAGGCATTGAGGAGCAGGACGAGGCCGGTGAGCAGAGCTCCGGCAAGGATGACGGGCCACCAACTCTGACTCAAGTAATCTCGCCCCTCGGCCAAAATCACGCCAAGGCTCGGGGTTGGCGGCTGGGCTCCGAGCCCGAGGAACGACAGCCCTGACTCGGCCACGATTGACGTGGAGACGAAGAAGACGCCCACCACCATGGTGACGGGAAAGAGGCTAACGAGTAGGTGTGTGAGGCTGATCTTGAGTCGGGAGACCCCCAGGACCCGCGCTGCTGCAATGAAGTCTCGCTCGCGCAAGGACAACATCTCGCCGCGGACGATCACGGCAAAACTAGCCCAACCGGTGAGGGCCAGTGCCAGGACTACCGCGGGCAGCCCTGGCCCGAGCCAGCCGGCAAAGACGATGGCGAGCAAGATTGCTGGGAAGGCCCACGTCACGTCAACGACTAGCCCGGTTGCGAAGGACGCGGTCCGGCCGAAGAATCCGCCGAATACCCCGAGTGCGAGGCCGAGCACGATGGAGATAAGGGCGACGCCCACGCCTACACAGATCGAGACACCAAGGCCACCTAGTAGGCGCCACATGAGGTCTCGGCCGAGGCTGTCGGTGCCCAGGGGATGCCCGGGCGACAGCGGGTGTAGGAAGGTTGAGGTCAGGTCGGTATCGGTCATGCGGTTATTCATGGTCGGGCTCAGCAGTACGACGATGCCGGTCAGCCCTGCCACGGCGTAGACAGCGAGCGCGACCAAGATCCAGGGATTGATCCTGACCATGCCAGATCGGGGGGTCGAAGCCATGAGAACGGCTTCCCCCGCAGCAGCACTTGCTGGCTCAAGGATGGTCAAGCCGCTTCCGATCCGGAGAGGCGAACCCGAGGATCCGCCCATCGGTACACGAGGTCGGTCAGTGCGCTAGAGATGATCACGACCGCGGCAAGAAGGAGCGCTAGCGCCTGGGCGACGGGGTAGTCCCGGTGCAGGATGCTGTTAACGAGTTGGGTACCGAGCCCGGGCCATCTGAAGATGACCTCGATGATCAAGGTGTAGCCCAGCAGAGTTCTGACTTGGATCGAGCCCAACGAGATGATCGGTGAGAGTGAGTTTCGTAGGACGTGAATCCAATGAATCCGAACCTGTCGGATACCGCGAGCCCACAGGGTTCTGATGTAGTCCGCTGATAACTGCTCGAGAACCGCAGTGCGCCCGACCCGCACGGTCAGGGCGCATGGCTCCGCCGCGAGAATAAGCGCCGGCAAGATCAGGTTTTTCCATGAGGTTGACCCCGACACTGGAAGCCAGCGCAACTGGAGTCCGAGCACTAGGACGGCAACAAGAGCGAGCACGAAGTTAGGTATCGCAAGGAAGAAGCTGGCCACAGCCAGTGCCACGCGATCGAACCATCCGCCGCGGTTAAGGGCTGCGATTACCCCGATAGGGACGCCAAGTCCAAAAGCCACGAAGAACGCCGAGATCGCCAAGATGACCGTGTAAGACGCGGAGTTCGCGATCAGGGTTGTTACCGGGAGTTTCGTGACTAGCGAAACCCCAAGGTGTCCTGTGACCATGCCAGTGAGGTAGTTCCAGTACTGCTGCCAGATGGGCAAGTTCAAGCCCAATTGTTCTTTGAGCTTTTCCACTACCTCAGGAGGCGTAGTGGCCACATTGACAATGCTTGCGGTGACGTCACCAGGGGTGACCCGCATAGAAAAGAAAGTGACGACTGAAGCCAGGAACAGTACTAAGACCGCATACGCCAGCCGTTGCAGCGCAAATCTCAACGGGGATAGGCTCCTTGACTCGCAGTCGCCACTCTCACATCACACCGATAGCCACACGTCGTTGTAGAACGGATAGAGGTTGGCCTGGTTCGGCGTCCATCCCACGACACTCTTGTTAGATGCCCAGACGGTGTTTGGAGTGATGAGCGGAATGAGCGCCAGCTGCTCGGCGAACACCGCCTGGTAATTCTCCGCTGCAGACTTCAACTGGTCCTCGGATGAGGCATCCTCCCAAGGAGCGTATGCCTCAAGTGTGGTCTTGGCGCCGGGTGCGTCAGTGGGTTGGTAGAACTGAACGAACAGCGCTGTCACGTCTACTACCCCGGACCACAGCCACTTAAACGCGTAGGAGTCGAGCGTGTTGGTGAGCTTCGGGAAGAACGCCGCGCCCTCCAGGGCTTCGACCTTCATCTCAATGCCGACCTTCTTCAGCATCTGGACAACAGCCTGCATGACTGCCTCCTCCGTGGAGTTGGCCATCTGCAGAGTCGTGAACGACAACTTCGTGCCGTTCTTCTCGCGGATTCCGTCTGCTCCCAACTTCCACCCGGCTGAGTCGAGCAACGTCGCAGCCTTTTCCGGGTCGAATGCGTTCATCGGCTCTACTGCGGGGTTGTACCACTTGAATCCTGGAGGTACCGGACCATATGTGGCTGCCGCGTGACCGAGGTAGACCGCGTCGACGAGTCCCTGCCGATCGATGGCGGCGGAGATTGCCTGCCTCACCTTGATGTCGTCGAAGCCCAGTTTGGTATTGCCCAGGTTGACGCTCAGGAAGAAGTTAGACAGCTCCTGAAACTCGACAACGACCAGATCGGGGTTGGCCTTGAGCCGGTCGACGTCCTGCGGAGGCGCATTCTTTACCGCGTCTACGTTGCCCGATTCAAGTTCGTTGGCGCGCTGTGAACCCTGAGTGATGGGCACCCACTTGATGCCATCCAGGTATGCCTTGCCCTTGTTCTGGAAGAAGGGGGTGATCGATCCTGGGTAGTCGTTCCACCGAGACGCTGTGCACCCTTGCGGCGTGAACGCATCTAGCGTGAATGGGCCGGTTCCATCGATGACTGATGCTCCGTACTCCGCGCCAGCCTTTGCTCGTGCTGCGGGGTTGAGAATGTAGGCGTATTCCGTGGTGATGGTTTCCTGGAAGGCTCGGTAGTCGCTCTTTGTCGAGCAGGTGATGACATTCCCGTCAGCAGCGATGCTTGTGATCGGCGTCCACCAGGGGAAGTTCTGGCCACTCTTGGGATCTGAGAAGAGTTTGAAGTCTTCGACGACTACCGCGGGAGTGACTGCCGCACCAGAGTGGAACTTCAAGCCATCGCGCAACGTGAACGTCCAGCCAGTGGGACCACTGGTGAAGTCACTGGCAAGCATCGGGACGGGGCTACCCTCGGGATTGCGGATCAGTAGGCCTTCGTAGAAGGCGTTGAAAGTCGGGTCGGCCCAAGCGTTTTGCACGGGGTCAGGCGCGGTCAGCTCACGGTCGTAGCCCTCGCGGAAGATCCCTCCGACGCGGGGCGCGGCCGGAGCCGACGGCGAAGCGGGCGCGGACGCGGAGTCAGCAGGAGTAACCGGAGCTGATGAACAGGCTGCTAGGAATTGGGATGCGAATGCCGCCGAGAAGCCCATGGCCATTGCGCCCGATAGAAAGCCTCTTCGTGTCACACCCTGCGAAGCAAACTCTTGCAGGCCACTGAGGTCACGCTGCGAGTCCGTCATTATTGTCCTCCTGTTGGAAACCGATGGCGCCAACCTAGACAAGCGCTTGTCTGGTGTCAATGATCTTGTGTCATGCACTCCAATCAATCTTTCCCTTTCCATCCGAGGTTGCGGTTGGGATGGTTACGAGTGGGCCTCTGCCACCGGTCGGATTGCCAAGACAGCACTAGCTGCAGGCAGTTTGGGGCGGGCATGCGTTCGCCTTCGCCGTCCATGGATCCGCGATAGATCTGCCCGCGGCAAGAAGGCGACGTTCTCCTGGCTCGAGGGTCGCTCGTGACTCGGGCGATCTCAAGTGCTGACGAAACGGCGCAGCGGGGGCCGACTACCGGCCGGGGTCTACCAGGTTGAAGCGTGCATAATTCACTCGTGCAGGACAGGGCTGATCTCTCGAGGCGTAAGCCGTCGTCGTTGCGGCCTGGGGTGACCCTTGCCGACGTGGCACGTGCTGCGGGTGTAGATCAATCGACGGTATCGCGGGTACTGCGCAACGATCACGGGGCGAGGACGACGGAAGCGACCCGATCCAGGATTCATGACGAGGCGTCTCGACTCGGCTACGTGGCTAATGCCGCGGCCCGCAGTTTGGCGATGAGGCGGACCTCCACTCTTGGCATCCTTATCCCAAGTTCTTTGAACTTGGTCATAGTCGACGTCATCCGTGGCGCTCAGGACGCCGCCCGAGAACTCGGCTATGTGCTGATGGTCGCCGACGCATCAGAGCTAGGACGGGCCAGCGATGCCGTCAGAAGCCTTGTGTTGGAAGGCCGAGTTGATGGGCTGCTCATCGCGAGCGGAACCATCACCGATGAAGTGACTGATGACCTGCTCGACGGGTTCGGTAATTGCGTGATCCTCAACCGCCGGATCGGTGGCCGTGCACCCAGCGTCATTGAAGATGATGACCTTGGAATGTTCATCGCGACTCGGGAACTCATCGAGCATGGCCACGAGACGATTGCCTGCCTAGCAGGCCCCATCGACATCGATACTTCTCGAAGGCGCGTGGCCGGGTATCGACGGGCGATGAAGGCGGCAGGTCTCAAGGTGGGAAAGGGGAGCGTTGTGCATCGCCCCTTCGACGAGGCGGGCGGATTCAGCGGAACCACCGAGTTGCTGTCGGGGCCCAATCGGCCTTCGGCCATCGCGTCGGCGAGTCTCGCTGCAGCGATTGGTGGTTTGGCAGCGGCGCGAGGGATGAATGTTGGGGTCCCGGACGAGCTTTCCTTCACGGCGTTCCACGATGCACCGATCGCAAACTATTTGTCTCCGCCGCTGACGACCGTCGCGATGCCACTGGGGCAACTCGGCCGACAGGCCGTCCTTATGTTGCACCGTCGACTCACTGGCGTGAGTGGACCAACCCATGTCACGGTGCAAGATCCTGCGCCGCGTCTGATCAGACGAGAGTCAGTGGCCCGTTTGGCTAAGCCGAGATTGGGAGAACCAAAGTCGGCGGCCGTCTTGGGTCATCCAAAGTTGTTGCGCCCCACGACTCCTGAAGCGACACCGGCGATCTAGTAGCAGTGTCGCATCAGCAAGATGGGAGCCGCTAAAGCGAGTCTTCCGTGGTGATCTGGGAGTACGCCGGATACAGAAGTCGCGGCGAAAGCCCGAAGCCTTCTACGCGCCGACGCACGGCAAGGGTTTCAGTTTCTGAACACAGCGGGATGTAGGGAAGTTCGGTCATGAAGACTCGCTGAGCATCAGCGCTTGCAGCTAGCAGCGCATCGTGCGAATCAGCTTGCAGGAAGCGATCGAAGGCAGCGTCCACTCTTGCCGTCGTGGCTCCCTGCCAGTTTCCTCCACCGGCGCCCATGCACGTGGTCCGCGAGAATCCCATGATGGCTTCCATCGCATCGGGCCACAGCCACTTTGAAATGAATGAGGCCGGCCCTGATTCGACTGCCCGGTAGAAGTCTTCGAATGGCTCGACGAACCGGAAGTCGAGCCGAACACCCGCGCGCATTAACTGTTGCCCGAGCACGTTGGCGATTGAGCGGAACACTGAGGTGTCCTGCACGACACAGTCAATGGATAGCGACCGGCCGTCGCGCTCGAGTAGGCCGTCGACACCGCGAGTAAAACCAAGCAGCTCCAGGGTTGAGCGTGCGTCGGCGTGCGACAACGCGGGAACCGTCTGCGGATCGAATGCATGAGCGAACTCATCGGCCACTGGCACCGGAGACCGACGCGCGTCACCTCGTCCAAACAGGGCTGCCTGGACGAGCTCTTCGCGATCGACGAAAGCCTCAACCGCTCTTCGGATGTCGCGATCGCCGAACCCGCGTGGGTCAGCAAAGTTCAGGGCCAAGTAGATCTGTGAGCTCTCCGGCTGCGAGTCAAGGCGCCATGACGAGTCGAGCTCAGGTGTCTGGGATCCGTTGGTAGGTGCGCGCACGACGTCGACATTGGGCAGGCTCATCGCGTTCATGCGCTCGGCGGGGTTGGTGATCGAACGCCAGAGGATCGTCGATGGAGTGCCGCGACGGGCTACGGCCTGGGCCTGTTGGGACAGCTCGACGCGCACTTCGTCAGGGCTGAAGGCGACCAAGCGGTACGGCCCCGTGCCATCGGCCATCGTGACGCCGAACTCCTCACCATGTCGCAGTCTCGAGTCGGGATTCACGATCGCCGTATGAGTACCCCAGAGCAGAACAGGGAGCCTGGGGCACGGATAGAGCAGGGTGACTTCAACGACGTCATCGCCGACTACTCGTACTTGGTCGACTGGATCCCAGTACCAGATTTGGCGCTCGGGGCCGGCTGCCCACCGGCACAGTTCAAGGGCTTCCAAGACTGCTCTGGCGTCGCACGGTGCACCCGAGTGGAACACTGCATCGCGTCTAATTCGCAACTGCCACGTGAGCTGATTGGCGCTCACCTGCCACGACTCGGCCAGGCCAGCAGCGGGCTGACCGGCTGAATCCTTAGTGAGCAGCGTTTCGTAGATTGCAACACTGGGCGGATCGATGTGGTCTCCGGAGATCGGATCTAGTTTCGTTAACCGATACTCAAAGATCTCTTCCATGAAGGAGAGTCCTCACTGGCGGGGTCGACCATGCCGGATAGATGAGGCTTGCTGGAGCCCGATCGCTTGAGCCACTTGGCTTTAGCGTTGGGATGGTGACGCTACTGCGAAATCGCTGAGCCGCAAAGGCTTAGGAGTAGGTGCAGCGACGTTGGTTGCGAGGGTCGACGCGGTCGTGCGGGCACAGCTGGTGAGGTCACTCGTCGAACAATCCTTCGGGGCTGAGGAACACGCTCGCACTCATGCCTCCGTCGATAACAAGATTCTGCCCCGTGGTGAAGGCGCCATCGCTTGAGGCTAGGTAGGCGTAGGCCGCTGCAATCTCTTCTGGGAGACCGAGTCTTCCCATCGGAACTAGCGGGAAATGTTCGCGCGCCCGTTCCATCGCCTCATCGCTGCCTAGGAGTGCGCGCGACAGCGGGGTGTCTAGGGGCCCTGGGCTTACACAGTTGACTCGTACTTTCTGCTTAACAAGTTCAAGGGCCATGGTCTGAACGAGGTTGATCACGCCGGCTTTGGATACGCCGTAGTGGACATCGCCCTCCGAAGCTCCCATGCCCGAGATCGAGGCGGTGTAAAGAATGCAACCGCCCTTGTCATCGGCGACCATCGCCCGAGCTGCCATCTGACCGAGGATGAAGGACGAAGTGAGGTTGACCTTGATGACTCGGTGCCATTCGTCTTCGGTCATCTCGAGGAAAGTTGCTGACCCGTCGACAGCTGCGTTGGCCACCAGGATGTCTAACCTTCCCGCGGTTGCTACGACTGCATCGACGGCGGCTTGGCACTGTTCGCGCGAGGTGACGTCGGCCTGGAACGTCAGGGGCGACGAGCCCCTATCGCGGATTTCCTGCGCGACGTTGGCGAGGTTCTCGGGGTTGAGGTCGTAGAGGCCAATGTGAGCGGCGCCCTCGTCGGCGAATCGAATCGCGGTAGCGCGGCCGACGCCACTGGCTCCACCCGTGATGAGGGCGGACTTTCCGGCGAGTCGCTTACTTGTCATGTTCAGTCTCCTATTGCTGGCCTCGGCTGGTGAATCACTGTCTCCGGGTCGACGAATTAGGAGACCGTGCGAACTAGTGTGTGCAGCTCAGCTGTTTCCGGGCTCTAGTAGTCCTGGCCCCGATGCAGGGGGAGTCACTATCACTGTCTCGGTCATGAGCCAGAAACGACCGGTCGTCTTTGCGTAGTTGGCGACGTCGGCCCATGTTGTTGCCGCCTCGGGTGTTGCCTGCGCCGCATCGAACGCCGCTTCGTCTGCATACCACTGCGCCACGATTGCGTCGGTTTCGTCGGTTCCTTCTATGACCTGAGTGTTTCGGGACACCACGTATCCGCGGACACCTGGAACGCGGCCGCTGATGTGGGCGTGAATGTCGGACCAGTAAGTGAAGAACTCTTCTGTCGTGAAGTCATCTCGTCGGAATGCGGTGCCGGCGAGTTTGATTCTCCAGGGAGATTCTGCAGTTGCAAAGTGCAAGACCTCTTTGATGATGATTTCGCTGGTTGCAGTGGCACTCACCGTCAAGCTGAGCTGCGTTCGGAGTGCGGCAGGTACGCACTGCGCAACTAGCCGGCCGAGATCTTCGTTCTCGGTCCACAACTCGATCATGGCCACGAGGTCATCTTGGGGAGCAAAGGGCCGGTGGACGGCTGACAAGACCAGACCGCTAACACCACTTTCGGCTGCAGCCATGATCGCGGCTTGCGACGCCAACGCGCCCTGGACCACGTCATGTCGCGTTGCTCGTTCGTCAGCCGATTCTTCCGCCGGAGATGGCTCACTCACCAGAACTATGATCTTGCGCATTGTCATCGAATCCCATCTGCCCCATGGCGAAAACTCGGAGTGAATCTCACGTTAGCCAAGTCGAGGTGCTCCGCAATGGCGACCTACCGCGGTCGTTCTCCTGCAGTTTCAAGCGATGATAGCGCTTGGATGATCATGGTCAAGCGGCCCGAAAGTAGCGCTTCGGCCGCCTCGCGCCTGGCTTGCTTCGAGATTTCTGAACCCGGTCGGTCGCACATTGGATGGTTGGCAGTCGCCACGTTTGGGGAGGCTCACCACTCACCAGCAGGCTAAGGTTTGGTGCGAGATCTACTCGAGCTAACGTCTCACGTTCGGTCGGAAGGAACGTCACATGACCATCGTTGACCTGCTAGGAACCGCAGATGGTCTGGACCTCAGCGACCGCGCGCAAATCGAGCGAGACCTCGAGATTCTGAGGCAACAGCATCGAGCTTTGGTCTTCTCCAGGTTCGACACCGAGGTCGCCCTTGCTTTGGGCTTGTATGTCCGAGAACTCGCTGCCGAGCGTGGTCTATCGGTGGCTGTCGACATCCACGGATTCGGCGGGCAGTTGTTCTTCAGCCGGATGGAGGGCACATCTCCGAACAACGAAAATTGGCTCAGGCGTAAGCGAAACGTGGTGCGCATGTACCAGCGAAGTTCGTACGAGGTCGGACGAGACTTCGCGCTGGACGGCACCAGCTTCGAGATCCTTGAGGGTCTACCGCTGAGTGATTACGCAGCTGTCGGTGGCTGTGTGCCGATACAGGTGCAAGGCGCCGGAATTGTTGGGGATATTGGGGTTTCAGGGCTGCCCGATCGCGACGATCACAACCTCGCCGTGGAAGCGCTGATCGCGTTCTTGGACTGACGTTGCTGGCCTTGGCGTGCAGCATCGTTGATGTGCGCGACGCTATGCGCTGATGTTTAGCCACGGTGAGTCGTTGATCTCCCACTCAGTCGGAACCCATCGCTCGTAGCCGCCCTTTAACCACACCTGGACCATGTAGTCGTCGACCGCTCGCAGGACTGTGCATGTCAGGTCTTCGTACCCTTTGATCCTGATGATCCACGGCTCCACTTCGACACGCTGAGCCTCGTATCGGTCTTCCGCCCCTGAACGGTTACCCGCCATCAGAACTCTCGTCCTGAAAGGCCACGCCATTGAGCGACCGGCTCGATCAGAACCACCTGCTCGGTCAGAACCACCTTCTCGATCCTTGACTTCCTGATTTCGCTTGAGGCGCAGACAGTTTGGCCGGTGCCTATGAGGCTAGCCCGCACTCGAACGCGATCAGGTAAGCCGACGACGAAACAGCGGCGGCGTCGATTCCAGCTGGATGCGACCACGACTCAGCTGCTGCTCTCGTTAGCTGCTCAGCAGCGCGTAGTCGTCGTGGTCTGAAAGGAAGTGTCGTTGCTCGGGCGTTGAATGAGCCGACACTTCTGGGTACGTCGATTGACCATCTGCGAGCCCGCGGAACTGGCTAGTTTGAGGATCAGTCGGCTTGCTAGTGGATTCTTCTTAGCCTCGGTAGTGCAGAAGGGGGTGACCGCAGCGGAGTTGCTGCGGTCACCCCCTTCCTCACGAACGACATCAACACCAACAACTGGGCTGGCCGCATCTGCGTATACCTCGGGGCCAGTCAACGATGGACCTCGTCCGCGCAGGTGACGCGAGGTCACGGGCAAGACGATGGTGCGCCCCGACCGGGTTAGACGGATTGCGGTGGATGGTTTAGCGAGTACACCAAGGTCCACAACCCAAGAGCGACCAGTGCGACTATGGCCACGGCCATCGCCACCACTACCCAGCGCGGTAGCGTGCGCCGCGACCGCCGGCCCCACACTCCTGCGCCTAGAAGTGCCAACGCCAGCGGTGTCACCCAGGCAGCGACTGCGCGGCTCGTACCGGATATCGCCAGCACCACCGACATCACTACCAAGGCGCCGCCAGCGGCCAGCAGCACCGACGACCATAAGCGCGCGTTCAGCGCGTGTGTCGAAGCCGCCGTCTCAGCATTCACACGAGCATCCTCTCCCGATCAGGCCCTTCGCGCTACCAATCCTTCCGACCCAGATCACGACGAGACCGCTCCAACGAAGCCACGCGACAATGCCGAGGGTCACTGACGGGCCGAGGGTCACTGACAATGCCGAGGGTCACTGCCTCACCGAGTCAACTCCCACACCATCAGCCCGACAAACAAAACCGCACGCGCACTGTCATCAAGGACGACAGCGCGCGTGCGGCAACTCTTGAGAACGATCAAAGCCGAGCAATAGAGCAAGGCTCAGATGTCGTAGTAGAGCTCGAACTCGTGCGGGTGCGGACGAAGGCGGATTGGGTCGATCTCGTTGAGGCGCTTGTAAGAGATCCACGTCTCGATCAGATCGGGAGTGAAGACGCCACCTTCGAGCAGGTAGTCGTGGTCGGCTTCAAGTGCGTCGAGGACCTCGCCGAGCGAGCCTGGCACCTGCGGAATCGAGGCGGCCTCGTCTGGCGGCAACTCGTACAGGTCCTTGTCGATGGGCGTGGGTGGCTCGATCTTGTTCTTCACACCGTCGAGACCAGCCATGAGCATTGCGGCGAAGGCGAGGTACGGGTTGCTCGACGGGTCGGGCACGCGGAACTCGATGCGCTTGGCCTTGGGGTTCGAACCGGTGATCGGGATACGGATACAAGCCGAACGGTTGCGCTGGCTGTACACCAGGTTCACCGGGGCTTCATAGCCAGGCACGAGTCGGTGGTAGGAGTTCACGGTGGGGTTGGTGAACGCAAGCAACGACGGTGCGTGCTTGAGCAGACCACCGATGTACCAGCGAGCCATATCCGAAAGGCCGGCGTAGCCGAGCTCGTCGTAGAACAGCGGGTCGCCGTTCTTCCACAGCGACTGGTGGCAGTGCATCCCTGAGCCGTTGTCGCCGAAGAGCGGCTTTGGCATGAAGGTCACGGTCTTTCCGGCTTGCCATGCCACGTTCTTGATGACGTACTTGAACGCCATCACCTGGTCGGCGGCGGCGAGCAAGGTGTCGAACCGGTAGTTGATTTCCGATTGTCCGGCGGTACCGACCTCGTGGTGGCTGCGCTCGATCTCCAAGCCGACCGTCTGCAGGCCGATGACCCTTGCATCGCGAAGGTCGGCGAAGTGGTCGACCGGCGGTACGGGAAAGTAGCCGCCCTTGTAGCGGGTCTTGTACCCGCGGTTGCCGCCCTCTTCGACGCGCCCGGTATTCCATGCGCCTTCGATTGAGTCGATGTAGTAGTAGCCAGCGTTCGAACGAGTCTCAAAGCGGACGTCGTCGAAGATGTAGAACTCAGCCTCTGGGCCGAAGTACACGGTGTCGGCGATCCCAGTAGCGGTGAGGTACGCCTCGGCCTTGGCGGCAACGTTGCGCGGGTCGCGGCTGTAGGGCTCGTCGGTGAACGGGTCGCGAATGGAGAAGTTGATGTTCAGTGTCTTCTCGGTACGGAACGGGTCAAGGTAGGCGGTCTTGACGTCCGGCATCAGCTTCATGTCTGACTCGTGGATCGCCTGGAAGCCGCGGATCGACGATCCGTCGAACATCTGACCATTGGTGAAGAACGACTCGTCGAGTCCTTGTGCCGGAACGTTGAAGTGCTGCATCACCCCGGGCAGGTCGCAGAACCGTACGTCGACGAACTTGACGTCTTCGTCTCGGATGTACCGGAGTACTTCCTCCGCGTTGCTGAACATCCATTCCTCCTCGCGGTGGGGCGACGGTAGCCGCCACACATCGCTTAGCCGTGATCCGCGCCGGATTCGTCGCGGGCTTAGTGGTGAACCTAAAGGGGCGCCGTTACCCCCTGGTGTCTCGATTGTTTCGCGCGTGTTTCCGATCATTGCCACCGGGGTGTCACTGCTCACATCTACCTCAGTTTCGCGCTGCGATCACTGGCCACCTAGCCTGGGGACGTGACCAAGGACGAGGACCGCCCACGGCTGACCCGAGCCGATCTCGGCGCCTGGCTATCAGGCCCCAGCTCGGTACTGCCGTCTACTCAGGGCTGGCGCGGCGAACGCCTCGGTCTACCGCAGGACGGCCCAGGATCACTCGCTGGCTGGGGTCGGCGCCTCGGCGCCTTGATGCTCGATTGGGTCGCCTGCCTGTTGCTGGTCCGGCTTTTCCTCCCCAGCATCAACTATGGGACGTCGACCTCGAGCCTTGTCACCCTCGGGTTCTTTCTCGTCGAACGCACTGTGTTCACCAGCCTCGCGTCGGCCTCGTTCGGGCAACGGATTCTTGGCCTGGTAGTGGTGCGCCTAGACGGTTCGCCAGTTGGTTTCCTGCGGGCCTTCCTGCGCAGCTTGCTGGTGTGCCTGTTGATCCCACCGCTGGTGTGGGACCGCGACGGCCGTGGCCTGCACGATCGCTCGCTGCGAACCGCACTGGTTCGTCGTTAGTTAGCCTCGGGGTGCGCGGTTGCCCTTGGGCATCGGACCCTTGGGGATCGGCAACGGTGATGCGGTGAGTGCATCAAGACGACGACGAATCTGAGTGACCTGCGCTGCCTTAAGGTTGCGCGGCAGCTTCATCACTTCGCGCTGCAGCTTGGCCAGCGGAACCTGGCCTTCACCATCACCGCACTGGATTTCGAAGATCGGGACTTCGCTGACGAAGCGCGCGACCTTCTTCCGCTCGATCGCAAGTAGGGCGGTCGCCCGCGAGCTCGGACCCTCCGATACCAAGATGATTCCCGGACGTCCAAGCACTCGGTGCACGAGATCCTGGCTCTTCGTGAAGCCGACTGCGGGGGTGACAAACCAGCCACTCTTCAAGGTACTGAGCACCGACGCAGCGGCACCCAACTGACCTTCGACCTGCGCGTACGCGGCACGTTCGGCGCGGCGGCCGAAGATGAATGTGGTGGCCAACAGTGCCAGCGGCAGACCGATCAGCCCGAAGAACCAGGTGAGGTGCAGCAGGAAGCCGATGAGCAACATCGCGGCGAATACGGCGAGGAAGATCCCCAGCAGTACCCAACCGATAGTGGGATCGGCCTTGCGGGTGAGGCGGAAAGTCTCGCGGATCTGCGCGATTCGGCCCTTCGGCGCTTCTGACGGTGCGGCGTTGCTCACTGGTGACTACTCCGGCTGCTCGGGTACGTGGGCACAGCCTATGTGGCCAGCTGCTGATCATGCCTACAAGGTCGTAATCAGGACCGGATTTCGACCGTATCGCCGGCTTTGATCTCGCCGGGAAGTTCGACCCAGCCGGTCACTCCCCGCTTGTGCATCGCAGCCTTGGGGAAGGACGTCGAGGTGATCCCGTGAACCTCCGCGACGAGGGCTCCGGCGATCGTGCACGGATCGTTCTCACCGCCGAGCATGATGACGGCCCCCGACGAGAAGACCAGACGGGTCATGAGGGGCAGCGTTGTCAGGTTGGCGGCCCCGCGCAGATAGATATTGTCGGCGATCAGACCTGGCTCGATCTCAGTGATGCCCAGTGCGGCCGCGACGTCCTGCAATTCGGTCGCCTCGACTATCGACACCTGACGATGGTTTCGAATCTCGGTGCCCTTGGTGTAGTGCTTGCTCTGCCGCGAATTCGACTTCATGGTCAGCCCATGGTGTCGATCGCCTACCGGCCCACCCCAGTCGAGCACCAGGGAGTCGACTGTCACCGGCACCTTGGATCCGGTGGGCCAGATGTGGCAGGCCACAACCTCGGCCGTTGGGTAGCTCACGCGGTTGCACCGCCGGTGAGGATGGTTGCGGTCGTGCCGCTGGCGCGGGCTTCGAGTGCTTGCCGGTGCAACCGTCCAGCACGATATGACGATCGCACTAGCGGCCCACTCATGACGCCCGAAAACCCAATGTCCGCAGCAGTTTTCGCCAGCGCGACGAACTCCTCTGGGTGCACCCAACGCTCCACTGGGTGATGACGCGGAGTCGGACGCAGGTACTGCGTGATGGTGATGAGTTCGCATCCTGCTTCGTGTAGGTCGCGCAGCGCCTGCACTACTTCTTCGATCTCTTCGCCCATCCCCAGGATGAGGTTGGACTTGGTGATCATCCCCGCTGCTCGCGCCTGAGTTAGAACGTCGAGTGAGCGCTCATAGGTGAACGCTGGACGAATTCGTTTGAAGATGCGCGGCACAGTCTCGACGTTGTGTGCGAGCACCTCGGGGGCAGCGTCGAAGACTTGGGCGAGCAGGTCAGGCTTGGCGGAGAAGTCAGGGATGAGCACCTCGACCCCGCAGCCGGGCACTGCGTCATGAATCGCGCGCACTGTCTGCGCGTAGAGCCAGGCACCTTCGTCAGGTAGGTCGTCGCGCGCAACCCCGGTGACCGTGGCATACGCCAAACCCATGGTCTGAACGGATTCTGCGACCCGACGGGGTTCGTCGAGGTCGAGTGGCTCGGGCTTGCCGGTGTCGATCTGGCAGAAGTCACAACGGCGAGTGCACTGAGCCCCACCTATGAGGAAGGTTGCTTCCTTGTCTTCCCAGCACTCGTAGATGTTGGGGCAGCCGGCCTCCTGGCACACCGTGTGCAAGCCCTCGGTTTTGACCAGCTCGGTGATGCGCCGAAACTCGGGTCCGGTCTTCATCTTGGTCTTGATCCACGGGGGCTTGCGTTCGATTGGTACCGCTGCGTTTCGCGCTTCTATCCGCAGCATCCGTCGGCCGTCAGGCGCGGTCGCGACGACATCGTTAGCGGGTGCGTCGATCGGGCTCTGGGTCACGGGGTCCACCCTATGTCGAGCACTTCGCGTAGCCGCGCTTCGACCAGTGGCAGGACCTCGTTCACGCTGACTCGTCGCCCGAGCTCGGCGCTGAGCGAGGTGACCCCAGCGTCCGTGATACCGCAGGGCACGATCCGGTCGAACCAGGAAAGGTCGCAGTCGCAGTTGAGTGCGAAGCCGTGCAGCGTGACTCCGCGAGAAACGCGCACACCGATCGCCGCGATCTTTCGTTCTGGCCGTGTTCCATGTAGTGGCTCGTCGGCTGCGACCCACACTCCGCTGCGCCCCGTGACCCGTATGGTCTCGAGCCCAACGTCAGCGCAGACTCCGATCAGCAGTGCCTCGAGGCGTCGCACGTGTGCCACGACATCGATCGGCTGGGTGAGGCGCATTATGGGATAGCCGACGAGTTGCCCAGGGCCGTGCCACGTGATGCGTCCGCCGCGATCGACTTCGACCACCGGTGTGCCGTCGGT
This sequence comes from uncultured Actinomycetes bacterium, assembly GCA_903918645.1. Taxonomy (GTDB): domain Bacteria; phylum Actinomycetota; class Actinomycetes; order S36-B12; family CAIYMF01; genus Longivirga. The sequence goes on from CAIXFH010000152.1 coordinate 24,938, forward strand.
GGGTCGATCCTCGATCGGGGTGCGGCGACCTGCGGTATAGACCGAGGGATGTTCGAGCAGTAGCACGGTGTTTGGGTGCTCGCCGTTGACTACGCCCTCGTGCACTCGCCGCTGTTGGTCCCATGCGAGTTCGTACTGGACTGACTCGTCACCAAAGCCAAGTCGCTTGATCTCAAGCGATGCAGAGGTCGACGCAGTGGTCATGTGCCTCAGCCTAAACCGGTTGGAACGTTAGGCATAAAGCGTGTGCTGCGCTGGGTGACTAGGTCTGTCCTAGTCCTCGTCGTCAGGGAAGAGTGAACCGGATCCCACCGGTGAAGAGTTGAGCCGCGTGATCTGCTCGGCAGAGAGTTCAATGTCGAAGGCGGCGGCATTGGAGTCAGCGGTTGCAGCGCGAGTAACCGCTGCGATGGGCACTACCACCGAGCCGTTGGACAGGAGCCACGCGAGGGTCACCTGATGGGCGGTCACTGTGCGACCAGTGGCACTGCTGATCTCTGTGGCGACGTCGGCGAAAGCGGGATAAAGCACGGGCAGACGTGCGGCATCATCGCCGCCGCCGAAGGGCGACCACGGGAAGTACGCGACACCCTTGTCGATACACCAGGCAAGCACATCGGTGTCATCGCGGTAGCGCGGGCTGCGCTCGTTCTCGACGCCGGAAATCGCGCCACCGCTTACCTCCCAAGCGATTTCGCACTCGTCCAGATGCACGTTTCCGATGCCGATACGTGGTGTGAAGCCGGCGTCGCGCACTGCGAGCATGTTTTCGACCGTGGTAGCGAATGGCTGCTGCTCGCGATTGAGCCGGTGCAGCAGGATCGTGTCGGGCTCGAAGCCTAGGCGCGCAACGCTCGCCTCTGCTGCGCGTAGCAGGTAATCACGTGAGCCATCGCGACCCCAGAGGTCGTCACCGTCGGGGCCGACGGTGAGTGTGATGCCAATTTTGGTGACGACGATTATCTTGTCGCGGCCACCCGA
>CAIXFH010000153.1 GCA_903918645.1 uncultured Actinomycetes bacterium
GTATCCGGTATTAGCCACGGTTTCCCGAGGTTATCCCAGAGTGAGGGGCAGGTTGCCCACGTGTTACTCACCCGTTCGCCACTGATCAGGGGGCAAGCCCCCGTCACCGTTCGACTTGCATGTGTTAAGCACGCCGCCAGCATTCGTCCTGAGCCAGGATCAAACTCTCCATAGATGTCTATTGGTACGCCGGAGGAATAATCCGGCAGTGACCGACTGAAGAGTTCCTGGCATGGATCGAGCTGACTCGATCAATACCAAAGGAAATTAACTTGCTTACCTGTCAGATGGCGCCCTACGACGAAGTCGCGGTGCCGACCCATTTGACGGGGTTTGTTGGCATTAATTGTTGACACGCTGTTGAGTTCTCAAGGAGCGGGTGCGCACCAAATAACCGCCGATTTCTCGGCTAGTGATTCGGGGCAACTCGCCTAACTTAGCGGGTCCGGTGCACGCGGTCAAATCCGCGTCCGTCCCCATCCCTACCGCACCGTACTGGGCGGCGCCGAACCCGTGACACCCGAAGGGCCACGCGAAATCGGCTGGGATTGTCGCCCCGAGACCGGCCACCGAATCGGTGTCCGTTCCTCCCTCACGGGCTGACAAACAAGACAGTATGCCTATGCGTTACGTGGGTCAAATCGAGTGAACCACGCGTGTCGCACGCCTCGGGCCTGCGGAGCCAGGCCGCAATCGCCCTACCCGTAAGGGTTCCCGCCGATGCGCTCTCGCCGCACACGTCACATCAGGGCGTTTCAACCCGGATTCCGCCAATGTGACGTCGGCCACGTCGCAACAGAACCCAGGTGCCATGGAGCAAGTCGGAGTTCGTGAGCATGGCCGACTCTTCGGTGATTCGTTGGTTGGCGACATACGCGCCACCTTCGGCAATCGTGCGCCGTCCAGCAGCCTTGCTTGCAACTAGACCCGAGCGCGCCAGCGCATCCGCGACGCTTATACCCTCGGCCCACTCTGCAGCGGTGACGCTCGCGTGTGGAGCCTCGCGAAGTGCAGCGTCGAGCGTGGCTAAGTCAAGATCGGCGACATCAGCGCCCCCATGGCCGAAGAGCGCTTGGGCGGCAGCTTCAACCCGCTCACGCTCGACCACGCCGTGCACAAGATCGGTGAGCTCAACCGCGAGTGCACGTTGAGCGGCGCGTTCATGTGGTCGTTCGGAAAGCGCGAGTTCAAGTTCCTCGATCTCGGCGTGAGAGCGAAAGGAGAAGATGCGCAACAGATTCGGGGTGATCGCGTCCTCAGCACCGAGCCAGAACTGGAAAAAGGCGTACGGCGAGGTGAGCGCAGGATCGAGCCACACTGTGCCGGACTCGGTCTTGCCGAATTTGGTGCCATCGGCCTTGGTGACAAGGGGCGTTGTGATGGCATGCACGTGATGAGTGGTGACACGACGGATGAGATCGACTCCAGCAACGATGTTTCCCCACTGATCGGACCCGCCTGTCTGCAGCGTGCAGCCGAACTGCTCGTGGAGTTGTAGATAGTCGTATGACTGCAGCAGTTGGTAGCTGAACTCAGTGTAGGAAATGCCAGGACCGGCAAGACGGACAGCGACTGCCTCGCGATCGAGCATTCGATTGACGCTGAAGTGCTTTCCGACGTCGCGCAGGAAGTCCAGGGTCGAGAGCCCGACAGTCCAGTCGTAGTTGTTGACCATGATGGCCGCGTTCGGGACCGCTCCGAAATCAAAGAAGCGCTCAAGCTGACCTCGGATACGAGTGACCCACTCCTGCACCAGTTCTGCCGGATTGAGCGTGCGCTCACCAGACTCTTTGGGATCGCCGATCATTCCTGTGGCACCACCGACCAGGGCTAAGGGTCGGTGGCCAGCGAGCTGAAATCGACGAACGGTCAGGATCTGCATCAGATTGCCCATGTGCAGGCTCGGCGCGGTGGGATCGAATCCGCAATAGAGAGTGATCGGACCTTCGAGCGCATCTCGTCGTAAAGCAACAAGATCGGTCGAGTCAGCGATCAAGCCGCGCCATGCAAGGTCATCGAGCACGGCCATCCGCTGTTGCGCCGCAGCGTCATTGGCACCGGGGTCGGGGCCGGGCAAGGTCTCGCCAGGTGTAGTCACGTCGTCATCTTTGCGCACCGGAGCACGAATGCGGCGTCAGGACCGTCTCGCGACCTAAATGCGGCCCGATCGCTTGCTTTGCGCCCTGGCAGAACGTCTCTGCTCGATGGCTGGCGCCTGTCCGAGTGGCTGGTGCGGGTGCGCGGGTTGCCAATAGGCCGTTGGTCAGCAGCCGAAAGCTGAATGGACCCGCCCCGTTCCGAGCCCCCGCCAATTCAGCAAACGAAGAGGCGGCCCGGCAGACAGGTTGATCCTGAATGCCGCACCGCCTCGTCGTTCCTTGCTATCGCTCAACGCTGATGATCAGCGCCCTGCGCTTCGTGCTTCGGTCAGGAGTGCTCACCACGTGGTCGGCGGATCACGAGGAGTCCACCGATCAGGAGCAGTGCCATGCCACTGAGAGCGAACACCTTCGGGTCCGTACCACCGGTGTGCGCCAGGCCACCGCTGGTGGTGCCACCCGAGGTCTGGGTGACAGTCACGGTCGGGGTGGGCGACGGAACCGTAGTTCCAGATGCGGTAGGAGTTGCACTTGCCGACGGAGTCGGGCTTGCCGACGGCGACGGGCAGATGAACTTGGTGTCACCGCGTGTGCTCACGATGTCCTTGGCGTGGCCAGCGTGCGCCCCGATGTAGCCCTCTTCGAACAGAATCGTGTCGTAGAAGTCGACACCATTCAGAGTGTTCCAGTGGCAGACGACCAGCGCGGGCGTGGCAGGGCAAGCGGCGGGCAGCCCAGAGTCCATGGCGCCAATGATGTTTCGTGAATCGAGCTGCCACTCAGCCACCAAGTCCCGCTTGTGGCTAACAGAGTGCTCGTGCGTCGTGTCCTGCAATTGGTAGACAAGACCACCGTCATGGACAACCACGACACAGGCCCGAGTCTCTCCGAGCCACTGGTTGTGGTTGTTGTCACCGCCCTGGTTGTTGTCGCCGCCCTGGTTGTTATCGGCAGCGCTAGCGGAACTGGCCAGCATGGGGACCGAAGCCCCCGCCAGGGTTAGCCCGAGCGCCATTGTTGCGGCAATTACCGCGCTACGTACTCGACTTACTTTGCGTGGTGCATTCATTGCAAACCTCCACTCAGACAGTCATGACGAAGCCATGACCTAGGGCCGGTCTCACCATTGGCTCCTCGCGACCTGCTCCCCCGTTTTGAGAGCTGGTGACCGCCTATGCAGTCGCGATTCAGCGCCTCCCCTGCCGACCCCCACGGCCGGCAATAACGACGTTAATCAGATGGAGTTGCGCGAAGGTCGGAGTTGACGCAACGTGCTACCAGTGGCTGGTCAATCTGACCTGAACGTTGCGATCCACTCGTCCAAACAGCCGGGCTACAAAATGGGGCACAAGCCATAACCGTTGCTGTACAAGCATTTTCAGGCTACCCAAATTCAGCGCCATTTGGGAGTACACCACCAGACGGACCCGTTGGGGGATCTGTGAAAGAAGCCCACAGCCGTTTTTGAC
>CAIXFH010000154.1 GCA_903918645.1 uncultured Actinomycetes bacterium
CGGCTGCTGTGGCAACAGCGTCGGCTAGCTGGGTTCGCAGGGTAACTCGACCGTCGTACATGTGTCTTATTATGGCATAGGCTACCGACAGTTGTAAACCCCGAAACCCCAATGGGGACAACTATTTTCGAGTTCTTCGCGGTTGGCACAAGGCATGCGCAATTTGGGTTGATTCGTCGCTTCTAGAGTGGTTCGCAGCGAGCCCGTTGAGAGCGAAACAGCGACCCGCATCATCAGGAATGTGGACTCCGTCGACCCGGTCAGGTTGAACTTGCCGCGGTTCACTACCGGAGCAAGTGCGTCGTCAGGCAGGATGTCGCTATGACCACGGCTACAGCAGGTGTGCTGAGAGTTCTCGCTCCGCGAGACCTCGACCCTGTGCTGGCCCTACTTGCTCGTGATCCGGTGGCGCATTGTTTCGTCACGTCCCGCGTGCTGATGAGCAGGCTCGAGCCGTGGCGTCTGGGTGGAGAACTCTGGGGTTGGTCAGAGGACGGTGCGATCACGTCGCTCATGTACCTGGGTGCCAACTTGGTGCCAGTCGAGACCACTCCCGAAGCCCGGCGGGCGTTTGCTGATCGGTTGCGCCGCATCGGTCGTCGTTGTTCATCGATTGTCGGCGTGTCCGATGAGGTCGCTGAACTCTGGCCCTTACTTGCTGATTCCTGGGGCCCGGCCAGGGATGTTCGTGCAGCCCAGCCGCTGCTTGTGATTGATTCTGCTCCTGTGGTTGCTAGCGATCCTGATGTGCGCCTGGTGCGCGAGGATGAGGTCGATGCGCTTGTGCCCGCATGCGTAGCGATGTTCACCGAGGAAGTCGGCGTTTCGCCACTTGCTGGTGGCGCTGGCGATGCGTACCGCGCACGCATCGCGGAACTTGTTCGCACCGGCCGCGCATTCGCCCGCATCGAGGGCGGCAAGGTCGTATTCAAGGCCGAAGTAGGCGCCGTGGGCCAAGGGGTGTGCCAGGTGCAGGGAGTCTGGGTTGCCCCAGAATTCCGCGGGCTCGGACTCGGATCTCCAGGAATGGCCGCTGTCGTGAATCTGGCACGCCGTGAGATTGCACCTGTCGTGAGCCTTTACGTCAACGACTACAACTATGCGGCTCGTCGTGTCTACGAGAAGGTCGGCTTCCGACAAGACAACACCCTCACCACAGTCCTGTTCTGACCGGTCCAGCCGTTCTGGCTGTGTGATTGCGGCAGTCGGCGAGGGTTAACGGCCGCCGGCCACAACGTGGGGGAGCGACCCGCAGTTGTCCGCACCTGCCAGACTCGACTCATGTTCAGCCGACCTGGTCCGGAAAGCCTTTGGGCGGATCCGGATTGGCGTCGCTACTGGATCAGCCGGGTCGTGAGTTATGCCGGTGGAACCGTTACCTATGTAGCGGCGCCCATTCTGGTTTATGCGATTTCTGGCTCGGCACTGCTCACTGGTATCACGACCGCCACCGAAGGCTTGCCCTATTTGCTATTCGGGCTCATCGCTGGTGCGCTGTCCGATCGTGTCGATCGGCGTCGCCTCATGGTTAGCGCTGATCTGCTCAACGCGGCAGTGCTGGCGACAGTGCCTTTCGCCGCTGCCTTCGGGCGCCTCACTGTCCCGCACGTAATCCTCGCTGGCTTCGTGTCGATGACAGTGTTCGTGTTCTTCGACGCCGCAAATTTTGGAGCGGTGCCCACGCTGGTTGGCAAAGACAGGATCAGCGCTGCCAACGCAGTCATTTGGGGCAGCACTCAGGTGTTCGACGTTGTCTTGCCAGGTTTGGTCGGGGTGCTTGTTGCCTTCATCTCTCCTTCGACCCTTTACTGGGTGAACGCATTCACGTTCCTTGCCTCCGCTTTGCTCATCCGCAGCATCTCGAGATCACTCACCGGCGAACGCTCTCCCGATACGCAACGACTCCGCGACGATGTTTTGACTGGTATCACTTGGTTGTGGGCGCACCCGATCTTGCGCACTCTCACCTTTGTAGGCACCGCTACCGCCTTCGCCGCTGGTGCACTCATGGGGCAACTGGTTCCATTCGCGGACGTAGTCTTGGGCATCCGCCAAGGCGATGTGCGACTCGGTGCACTGTTCGCTGTCTTTAGCGCGGGCGGGCTTGCGGCATCCATTACCGCGCGATTCCTTTTCTCATACAGTCCCGCCCGAATCAGTCTGCTTGCGACGTCAGCGATGTCAGGTGTGTTGCTCGTCATTGCCATCCCGCATGACTGGCGGATCACCTTGGTGCTCACCTTCTTGTTCGGCCTCACCAATGTCACGGCAGTGCTGAACCTGATCAACTACCGCCAAGAGGTGACACCGGAGGATCTGCAAGGTCGGGTCAACACGACGGGCCGAATGCTGTCGTGGGGGATCGGTGGGCCCAGTGGCGCGCTTACCGGTGGGCTCGTTGCGCATCTGCTGGGGCCAGCGGCCGGAGTCGCGGCTGGCGCAATCATTTTGAGCATCGGCATGGTCTTCGCCTGGCGCTCACCACTCGGACACGTGCCCATTCGACGGCAACTCGTGTAACTGACCACCTGAGCTGCCGATATCCTGCGAACTCACGCTTGTCCCACGCTAGGAGATCCCTGTGTTGCTCCGCATGTCGTCCCTGTTCCTGCGCACGTTGCGCGAGGACCCGGCTGACGCCGAGGTTCCGAGCCATCGACTCCTTGTCCGTGCCGGTTATGTCCGCCGTATTGCTCCGGGCGTCTTCTCATGGTTGCCCTTGGGCTACATGGTGTATCGCAATGTCGAGCGCATCGTGCGGGCTGAAATGGATGCTGCCGGATTCCAGGAGGTCCACTTCCCTGCGCTGCTGCCGCGCGAACCGTTCGAGGTTACTAATCGCTGGACCGAATACGGTGACAACCTCTTTAGGTTGCAGGATCGACGCAAGAACGACTTCCTCCTCGGCCCAACCCATGAGGAGATGTTCACTCTCATGGTCAAGGCCGAGTACTCGTCCTACAAGGACTTGCCTGTGTCGCTCTACCAGATTCAGACCAAGTACCGCGATGAAGCTCGTCCGCGGGCGGGCATCCTGCGTGGTCGCGAATTCGTCATGAAGGACTCCTATTCCTTCGACATCGACGATGCTGGCTTGCAGGTGTCCTACGACAAGCACCGCGATTCATACATCTCACTGTTCGGCCGGTTGGGGCTCGACTTCGTCATCGTTTCTGCGCAGTCGGGGGCGATGGGCGGCTCGGCGTCTGAGGAGTTCCTCGCGCCGTGCGATTCGGGCGAGGATACTTATGTTCGTTGCAGCACATGCGATTACGCGGCAAACGTTGAGGCGATCATCACGCCAGTGCCCGCCGCGATTCCCTTCGACGGTGCACCTGCCGCGCATGTTGAGGAGACTCCCAACACTCCGACGATCGAATCCCTGGTAGCACACTCGAACGAGTACCAACCGAGGGGCGACCGTCCTTGGGCAGCAGCAGACACTCTCAAGAATGTGGTTCTCACTGTCACGTTGCCAGATGGTTCGACCTATCCGCTGGTGGTCGGCGTGCCCGGTGATCGCGAGGTCGATATGAAGCGCCTCGAGGCCGTCCTGCATCCAGGCGTTCCAGTGCCGATGGAGGAGGCTGAATTCGTCAAGCATCCAGCGCTGGTTAAGGGCTACATCGGCCCAGAGGTACTGGGCGAGGAATCAGCATCGGGTATTCGTTTCGTCGTCGATCCGCGAATCGTCGATGGCACGCGCTGGATCACGGGTGCGAACCTCCCGGGGCGGCATGTGTTTGAACTCGTTATGGGACGTGATTTCACTGCTGATGGAACCATCGAGGCTGCCGAGGTAAAACCCGGTGACCTATGTCCCGCATGTGGTTCGGCGCTTGCGATGGCGCGTGGCATTGAGATCGGTCACATCTTCCAACTCGGTCGCAAATACGCCGAGGCCTTGGATCTGAAGGTGCTCGACGAGAATGGCAAGCAGGTCACCGTCACCATGGGTTCCTATGGTGTCGGCGTATCGCGTGCGGTTGCGGCGATCGCGGAGCAGACCTTCGACGAACTCGGTTTGGTCTGGCCGCGCGAGGTCGCGCCCGCAGATGTGCACCTCGTCGCTACCGGCAAGGACGATGCCGTCTACGCACATGCCGAGAATCTCGCCAGCGAACTGGTTGCCGCGGGGTTGCGCGTGATCCTCGACGATCGCCGTCAGGCCTCTCCTGGAGTGAAGTTCAAGGACTCAGAATTGATCGGGGTGCCCACCATCGTTGTGGTGGGTAAGGGCTTGGTTGACGGCGTACTTGAGATCAAGGATCGAGCCACGGGCGAGCGCATCGAGGTTGCGGTTGGCGAGGCACTGGACCGAATCGTCTCGGTCTGTCGCGCATGATGGCCGGCGTCGATCTCTATGCCGCGTAGCCGTTTTCCGGTGGATTAAGCGATGGAATCGCTGTTTGGTGTCGCGCCCATTGTCCTGTTCTTCTTGGTATGTGCAGCCATGCTCGCTGGCTGGATCGATGCAGTGAGCGGTGGCGGTGGTCTGGTCCAATTGCCCGCGCTATTAGTTGGTCTTCCCAACGCGGCGCCAGCCACGGTGCTCGGCACGAACAAGCTCTCGTCAATCATTGGCACCTCGGCCGCGGCCCTGACCTACCGTCGCGCGGCTGTCACCGACATGCGCACAGCCTTGCCGATGGCGGCCGCCGCCTTTGTCGGGGCAGGGTGCGGGGCCGCCATGGCTACGCATATTCCAGGCTCGTTCTTCCGCCCACTTGCCCTGATCCTGCTCGTGATTGTGGGCGGCTGGACCCTGGCACGTCCGGCGCTCGGGGAAACCGAAAGCCTGCGCTGGCACGGCACTTCAGCCCATGCGCGACATGGGATTGCAGCCGTCATCATGGGTGGCGCAATCGGCACTTACGACGGTTTGTTCGGACCAGGCACGGGCACCTTTCTGGTGTTTGGACTCATCTCGCTTCTGGGCTACTCATTCCTCAATGCGTCGGCGATCGCGAAGTTGGTCAACGTATCGACCAACCTTGCGGCAATCCTTGTCTTTGGTTTCGGGGGCCACATCTTCTGGGCGCTTGGCTTGGCGATGGGTATCGCGAATCTCACTGGCGCGATTGTCGGTGCACGGACCGCCGTTCGTCGCGGTTCGGGATTCGTCCGGATTGTCTTCCTGGTAGTCGTCGGCCTTCTGCTATTGCGGGTTGGCTACGACGTGGTCGCGACGCTTGGCCACTGACCTAAAAGACTCGACCTACAAGACTCTGACCTACAAGACTCTGACCTACAAGACAGCGTGCAACCGTTCGACACTCGCTGCTGCAACGAGGTCACTGGCTTCCGGGCCACACCGGGGCTTCGCCCGACCAGGTCACGGCGCGAACTGCGCACTCCTCGGCTGTCACTGCGCTGGCCCTGCGCTCAAGTCCACCGGATGCGGCCGCGAGCGCAGCCCATTGGCCCGCGAGGCGGTTCTCGACTAGGGCAGCGAGTCGACGAGCAAGCTCAGCCGTGGTGACGGCGATGGGTGTGTCGTAGGCGGCGAATGGCGCTGGGGGAGTTCCCTTGAGCGCGATGATCCGTTCGCGTAGATACTCACGCTGTGCGCGGTGCACTGCCATCGCATCCAACGCCTGCGATTCGCTGCTGGCATTAACACGGGCGGCGACAATGCCATAGGCGTACACAGCAGCGTTAGTGCCCTCTAGCACGACCGCGAGGGCGTCGAGTTCGCTCATATCAAGGTCCTGAGGACAGCGGCAGCAGCTGCGCTTCCGGCGCCAGCGAGAACGAGCAGCCGCACCAGTTCTGGGTCGGACGCTCGCATTGACTGCTCGATAAACCTTGCTGCGCTTGCTGTTTCCGCGACAATCAAGTCCTGAAGCGAGTTACCGGTACCTATGTCGGACTGCGACGTGGTGGGGCTTGGCTTTGCGGACGGTGAGGTGCTGCCTCCCGATGGCGTCACACTTGTCGCTGGCTCCGAGCTCCGGTCTGGGCTGATGGCCTGACGGTAGGCCTCGTGCCGGGTGCCCAATAGGGCAACACGGGCATCGACCAGGGTTGACAGGCCGCCCTTCGCAAGTGAGTACAGGCCGATGAGCACCAACTGTTGGCCACCGACTTCAGCTCGCAATTCGCGATCGGGATCCTGCGGCCCCCCTGGGTCTACGGGAGCGGCGGAGTCAGCGGTCGGATCGGCGGTCGGATCGGCGGTCGGATTGGTGCTGATACCGGGCGTGGATCCCTTGCAGGCCATCAGGAACAGCGCGACACCACCACCGATTCCAAGGCGCACAAAGGTGCGCCGCGAGATCAGCTTGATGGGATTGGTTGCGACGGACACGGCTCGACCTTCTCACGCCCACCGGGGCTCGGGTAGACACCACGTGCGTAGTTCGAGCCTGTGTCGGCGGGCTAGAGTGATCTCCACAACTGTTCGATCACAACAGGATCCCCACAACAGCACAGCACCGCACGACGTCGTACTGCACGCGCTGCAGCATTGCGTTCGACGGTCTGCAGGAGGCGCTTCATGTCTGGCAACTCGTCCGCCGGTCGCAAGTCAGGACCGACCCCTCGGCGCTCCGAAGCTCTCCGTCGTGACCAAGTCATTGCCTTGCTCGAGCCTGCTGTGCAGGAGACCGGCCTCGAACTTGAAGACGTTGACATCCGTTCTGTCGGACGCCGACTAGTCGTGCGCGTTCTCGTCGACACCGAAGGTGGCATCAACCTCGACCAAGTTGCCACGGTGTCCCATGTTGTATCGGATGCACTTGAGATCAGCGATGTGCTCGGGGATGAGGCGTACACCCTTGAGGTGTCCTCTCCCGGTATCGATCGTCCGCTGACTTTGCCGCGGCACTGGCGTCGCAATCTGACTCGATTAGTCGCGATCACGTTGACCAATGGGCAGGTGGTGACTGGTCGAATCTTGGCTCTGAGCGACACCGAGGTCGAGCTCGAGATCGACACTAAGGGTCGTAAGTCCAAGCGCAGCGTGGCATTTGCCGATATCGCCAAAGCTTTGGTTCAGGTCGAATTCAACCGATCCGCAGTGGAGCTCACGACCGAGGCTGGAGATGATCTCGACGACGACGACGACGATGACGACGATGACGATGACGACGACGATGACGATGACGACGACGATGACGATGACGACGACGACGATCTCCATGCTGACGACGAGGCGGCTGCTGCTGACCTCACCACCAACGACCTGAAGGACTGATCCCCATGGACATCGACATCAACGCTTTGAAGTCCCTGGTGCGCGAGAAGGACTTGTCCTTTGACCTCTTGGTCGACACTCTCGAGCAGGCGCTGCAGCAGGCGTATCTGAATACCGAAGGCGCAGCACCTTCGGCGCGAGTCGAACTCGACCGCAAGTCTGGCCATCTCACTGTCTGGGCTCGAGACATCGACGACGAGGGCGTCAAGGGGCCTGAATACGACGACACGCCCGCAGACTTCGGTCGAGTGGCGGCGGCAACGGCGCGTGGCGTGATCATTCAGCGGTTGCGAGAGGCCGACGATGACGTCACGTTCGGCGAGTTTGACGGCACTGAGGGCACGCTCGTCTCGGGGATCATCCAGCAGGGGAGCAACCCCAAGATGGTCCTGATCGACTTGGGGAAGGTCGAGGCGGTTCTGCCACCGCAGGAGCAGGTGCCTGGAGAGAAGTACCTCCACGGCACTCGGCTCAAATGTCATGTGGTGTCCGTTGCCAAGACTCCGCGTGGGCCGCGCGTCACCGTGTCGCGAACACACCCCAACCTGGTGAAGTCACTGTTCGAGCTTGAGGTTCCTGAGATCGCTGATGGCTCAGTCGAAGTCACGGCGCTTGCGCGCGAGGCCGGACACCGCACGAAGATGGCGGTCCGGTCGCTGGTTCCCGGGTTGAACGCCAAGGGCGCGTGTATCGGACCGATGGGCCAGCGGGTACGTGCGGTGATGGCCGAACTGCATGGCGAGAAGATCGATATCGTCGACTGGTCCGATGACCCAGCCGAGATGGTGGCGCACGCGTTGTCGCCGGCCCGCGTCACCTCGGTGACCGTTGTCGACCTGGCTACTCGTTCGGCGCGCGTGATCGTGCCCGATTACCAACTCTCGTTGGCGATCGGGAAAGAAGGCCAAAATGCCCGACTTGCGGCCCGGCTCACCGGGTGGCGGATCGACATTCGTCCCGATACCGCGCCCGAGGATGAATCCGATGAGGTTGCGACCGGTGAGTTTGACCAGATTCACGACGAGTACGACCGGGAGCGGGATGACCGAAGTGCTGATTCCCTGACCGTGTCGGACGCCGGGCGTGACTGAGCATGCCACGGGGGCGGTAGAGTATCCGCAGGCTGATCGTCCGGTCGTCTCCAGGCATGTACCTACGCGCACGTGTGTGGGGTGTCGAGTCAGCGGCGATCGAGCTGATTTGATGCGGGTGGTGCTGGTCGAGGGAAACCTCGTCCCAGATTCACGCTCCCGGATCGCCGGTCGGGGAGCATGGTTACACCCCATATCGGAATGTCTGGATCTTGCCGTTCGACGGCGAGCGATTCCTCGGGCCCTTCGGGTCACGAGCGCGCTCGATGTCGCAGCGGTACGAGCCGAAGTCGATCGACGCGCTGCCGGAGTCAGTTCTCCGAGCGCTTAGGCGACAACCTCGCACTTGGCCCGAGCCAACTCGGGACGAGGGCATCAACTGACCTATCCCACCTAAATTCGGGAGCACGAAGGCCATGAGCACCCAATGAACGCCCAGCGATGAGCGTGTCCGTGCACGTCTAAGTGGTCCGGGTCGACTTCGATACCGGACCAAAGAGCAGGAGAACTGTGTCTAAGGTCCGTGTCTACGAGCTGGCAAAAGAACTCGGAGTCGAGAGCAAGGTCGTTGTGGCCAAGCTGCAAGAAATGGGCGAATTCGTCCGTTCGGCGAGTTCGACCATCGAGCCGCCCGTTGTGCGTCGGCTGCGCGAGGTCTTCCCGGCAGCTACCGAAGCCCCACCAAAGCCGGCCAAGAAAGCTGCTGCCAAGCCCAAGCCATCTGCGTCAGCTGATGCCGGCGCCGATGCTGCGACTGCTGTTGACGCAGCGCCGGTTGCCGAAGCACCCGCAGCGAAGGTAGCTGCCCCGATACCGGGCGCTCCACGGCCAGCCCCCCCAGTTCCCGCAGTTCCAGCGGCTGCTGAGGTCGAGGTTGCCGCGAGCATTCCGGCTGCGGTCGAACCCACGCCTGAGGCACCTGCCGCACCGCGTGGACCTCGTCCAGGGAATAACCCCTTCATGGATCGCAGTGCCGAGGCTCCGCCGCGTCCTGCCCAGCCTGCCGCGCCGTCGGCCGCTCCCGTGCCGGGTGCTCCTCGCCCAGCGCGGCCAGGTAACAACCCGTTCACCGATCGTTCCGCGCCCGCAGTCCCAGGTGCTCCACGTCCGGCCGCCCGAGCTGGCGGCGTCCCAGGCGCACCTCGTCCCAACCCGGGCATGATGCCCGGTCAGCGCTCAGATCGTCCTGATCGTCCGGCTGGCCCTGGCGGTCCCGGTCGTCCGGCTGGCCCTGGCGGTCCCGGTCGTCCGGCTGGTCCTGGCGGTCCCGGTCGTCCGTCTGGTCCTGGCGGTCCCGGTGGTTTCGCGGGTCGTCCGTCTGGCCCCGGCGGTGGTGGCGGCGGCGGTTATGCCGGTCGTCCCGGCGGTGGTTCCGGTGGCCCCGGCGGTCCCGGCGGTGGCCCCGGCGGTCCCGGTGGTGGCCCCGGTGGTCCCGGTGGTCGTCCCGGCGCAGGCGGTCGTGGCACGACCGCTGGAGCGTTTGGTCGTCCCGGCGGCAAGCCCGCGCGTGGTCGCAAGAGCAAGCGCGCCAAGCGTCAGGAATTCGACAACATGTCGGCGCCCGCTATGGGCGGCGAGATCCGGCCCATGGGTCAAGGTCAGGTTGTGCGCCTCGCGCGCGGAGCCACGCTGACCGATTTCGCCGACAAAGTAGGCGTCAACCCAGGTGTCCTGGTGGCGGTGCTGTTCAAGCTCGGCGAGATGGTCACCGCGACCCAGTCAGTCAGCGATGAGACCTTGATGCTGATCGGTGAAGAGCTCAACTTCGACGTTCAGGTCATCAGCCCTGAGGACGAGGATCGCGAGCTGCTCGAGTCGTACAGCCTTGAGTTTGGTGAAGACGAAGGCGACGACAGCGACCTAGTTGCTCGCCCGCCAATCGTTACCGTCATGGGTCACGTTGACCACGGAAAGACTCGACTCCTCGACGCGATCCGCAAGACCAACGTCGTGGCAAAGGAAGCCGGCGGTATTACCCAGCACATTGGTGCCTACCAGATCGTCACTCGTGAAGACACTGACAGCCCGCGCGCTATCACCTTCATTGACACTCCTGGTCACGAGGCCTTCACCGCCATGCGTGCCCGTGGCGCGCAGGTCACCGACATCGCGATCCTCGTGGTCGCTGCTGATGATGGAGTGAAGCCACAGACAATCGAGGCCCTCAACCACGCGAAAGCCGCTGGCGTTCCTGTAGTTGTGGCCGTCAACAAGATCGACAAGGAAGGCGCCGATCCCACCAAGGTGCGTGGCCAGCTGACTGAATATGGCTTGGTACCTGAGGAGTACGGCGGCGACACCATGTTCGTTGACGTATCCGCCAAGGCTGGCGTAGGCATCGAGGAACTTCTCGAGGCTTTGCTGCTGACGGCTGATGCCGCACTCGATCTGCGCGCTAACCCGCGTCAGGATGCGCAGGGTGTCTCGATCGAGGCACACCTTGACCGTGGCCGTGGGCCGGTGGCGACAGTCCTCGTTCAACGTGGAACGTTGCACCCTGGTGACTCCATCGTCGTCGGTGATGCCTACGGTCGCGTTCGCGCCATGCTCGATGAGCACGGTGAGCCCCTCTCCGAGGCCGGTCCTTCGCGTCCGGTGCAGGTTCTGGGTCTCACGTCGGTTCCTGGCGCTGGCGACAACTTCCTCGTTGTCGACGACGACCGCACCGCTCGTCAGATTGCGCAGACTCGGGCAGCGCGTGAGCGCAACGCCGCGTTGGCACAGTCGCGCGGTCGTCGCACGCTTGAGGACTTCCTCAAGACCCTCGAGCGGGGTGAGGCACAAGAACTCAAGCTCATCCTCAAGGGTGATGTGTCGGGTTCGGTCGAAGCGCTCGAAGATGCCCTGGTCAACCTCGATGTTGGCGAGGACGTCTTGCTGCGCGTCATCGACCGCGGCGTGGGTGCTATCACCGAGAGCAACGTGATGTTGGCGTCGGCTTCCGACGCGGTCATCATCGGCTTCAACGTCCGACCCGAGGGTAAGGCGCGTGAACTCGCTGAGCGCGAAGGCGTCGACATCCGCTACTACACGGTCATCTACTCGGCCATCGACGACATCGAGGCCGCGCTCAAGGGCATGCTCAAGCCTGAGTACGAAGAGGCGAGCCTGGGATCGGCTGAGGTCCGCGAGGTCTTCCGTTCGAGCAAGTTCGGCAACATCGCCGGCTGCATCGTTCGCTCGGGTCTGATCCGACGAAACGCCAAGGCACGCCTTGTCCGCGATGGCACAGTGGTGGCCGAAAACCTTTCGATCGAGTCGCTGCGTCGATTCAAGGACGATGCCACTGAGGTCCGCGAGGGCTTCGAGTGCGGTATCGGCCTTGGCTCGTTCAACGACGTCAAGCCCGAAGACGTTATCGAGACCTACGAAATGCGCGAGAAGCCGCGCGCCTAGTAGTACTCGGTTCAATTGCTGCGCAGCGCCAGGAGGATGTCGTGTTCGTCGAGTCTGCCGAATTCGACATCCTCCTGGGAGACGTGCACTCGCTGAAGGAAAAGCGGTCTGTGGTTCGCCCACTGATCGCAGATCTTCGTCGCAAGTTCGAGGTGTCGGTGGCTGAGGTCGGACATCTGGAGTTGCATCGCCGGGCCCTCATAGGCGTCGCGATTGTCGCGGCTGACGTTGCGCACTGCACCGAAGTCGTTGACCAGTGCGAACGGTTAGTGGCACAGCATCCCGAATTTGACCTGCTGAGTGCTCGGCGCGTGATGCGCTCGAGCACTGACGACTAGAACGTTTACTGCTCGTAGACCACCGCACGTGCACGCTGATCAACTTCCACTACCGAACCACTCGGACGAGAGGACGCCGCCATGGCTGACCCGGCACGCGCCCGCAAACTCGCAGACCGCATTCGTGTGATCGTCGCTGAGACCTTGGAGCAGCGCATCAAGGACCCGCGCCTCGGCTTCATCACCATCACCGATTCTCGGGTCACCGGCGATCTGCACGACGCCACCGTGTACTACACGGTATTCGGCAGTGACGAGGAGAAGATGGCCACGGCCGCTGCCCTTGAGAGCGCAAAAGGCGTGCTGCGCAAGGAGATCGGGCGACAGACCGGCGTGCGTTTCACCCCGACTATAACCTTCGTCGCCGACGTGATCCCCGAGAATGCTGCGGCCATCGAGGACCTGTTGTCGCGTGCCGCACAAGCTGATCTACAGGTGCTTGAAGTCTCTGCAGGTGCCACCTACGCGGGGGAGGCCGACCCCTACAAGAAGCCCCGCGAATTTCTAGACGACGACGACCAGGCCGAGGGCGAAGATGACGA